>JALSJE010000021.1 GCA_026989495.1 Gammaproteobacteria bacterium
CCCGGGGCGAGCCCGCGCGCCTCGAACAGCCGGTTGATCTCGTCGTGGAGCTGGTTGATCAGGCTCCAGGGCTCATAGCGGGTGATGGCCATGTCGGTCGCCTCCTTTCGCTGATGGAAACTCTGAAAATCGAGAGGAAACTCTGATCAATCCGCTGCGCGGATCGATCAGCGCGATGGCGCTTCGCGGTCCATTTCGATTTTTCGGTTGTCGTCATGCACTTCCCTGTGCATGGGCCGTCCCGCGGCCGTCCATGGCCGCGGGAAAGGTCTGAAAAATCGAGATTTTTCAGACCTTCCTGAACCTTCGCCTGCGCGCGGGCGGCCCCGCGCGGCTAAGGGGTAGATGGGAAGCGGCGTTCGGGTTTTCAAGCGCGGCCTTCCGGCAGGCCGCGGGAAGGCGAGCTGCGCGGTGGCGCTCGCACGGGCCGCTCCGGCCAGGATGCGCCCTTGCGGAGCCATCCACAGCCTGCCCACAGCCCATCCCGAAGGGCTCCACAAGATATAGTGGTCGAAAGAGAGGTCCGCGCCGTGGGCAGGGTGAATCTGCTGATATGCTGAAAATTCGAAATTTCAAATGGTTGCAGATTTATACCCCTATTGACAGCCCGCCGGCCGCTGGTCACACTACTCGTCCGTTCAGCCCCAACATGTTGGGGTCCTGTCGTCATCCACAATCACAAGGCGGCGCCACGACGCCGCCCGCGCCAGCCAGGAGGGTCCCGCCGAGATGAGCACCAAGCGCGCCGACGTCCAGGCAGCCCTCGGCCGCGCCGAGGCCGACATCCCCTACCAGCCCGCCTCCATCGACATCTGGGACCGCAAATACCGCCTCAAGACCCGCGACGGCCGGATCCTGGACCGGACCATGGATGACACCTGGAAGCGGGTGGCCCGCGCCCTGGCCGAGGTGGAGGCCACGCCCGAGAAGCGCGAGGAATGGTACGAGCGCTTCCTGTGGGCCCTGCGCCACGGGGCGATCCCGGCCGGGCGCATCGTCTCCAACGCCGGCGCCCTGGCGCACAAGCCCGCCACCTCCACCATCAACTGCACCGTCTCGGGCACCATCCACGACTCCATGGACGACATCCTGCGCAAGGTGCACGAGGCGGGCCTCACGCTGAAGGCGGGATGCGTGGCCGCGGGAAGCCGTGTGGTCACGGAGCGGGGAGTGGTTGCCGTCGAGGACGCAGTGCGCGAGCGGCACCGGTGGATCCTCAGCTACGACCGGGAGTTCAGACGGTTCGAGATGCGGCGCATCCTGCGCCACATGACGGTCCATGTCCCGCGGGAGGACAACATCGAGATCCGCGCGGGTGGGGTCCGCCTGAGGACCTCGGTCAGGCATCCCGTGCTCGTGTGGCGTGACGCGATGCTGCGGTATGTGCGGGCCGACGAAGTGCGGCCCGGCGACGCCCTCGTCCAGCACAGGCTGCCCTGGACGGCGGACGAAACCCGCTGGCTGGAAGCCTGGTTCGCCGGCGCCCATCTGGGCGATGGAAGCGCTTACGAGCGGCACAAGCGCTACCGTGCCACGCGCCGCGCCTGGGCGCGACGAGCCCGGATGATGGGCCGTCGCCTGGTGTTCAAGATTCGCGCGGCCGAGCGCGAGGTGGTCGAGCGCTATGCCCGCTTTTTCCAGGCCTTCTGCGGCAGCAGGGTGCGCGTGCGTGCAGCGGCCACCGCCTACGGCACCCCTGTGTGGGACTGCTCGGTCAGCAGCTTCACCGCCAGCAGGGCAGGTGATCTGGTCGACTGGCAGGTAGGCCGCAAGACGGACGCGCTGCATGTGCCGGACTGGATTTCGCGGCACCCGGAACGGCATTTCCTGCCTTTCCTGGCGGGACTGATCGATACCGACGGAACCGTCGACCGGCAGACCGGGGCCGCCACGATCGCGACCGTGTCGGAAGCGTTCGCGCGTGAGCTGAAAGGGCTGCTTGGCCTGTTCGGTGTTCATGGCGCCCTGACCGTTCGCCAGGTTCGCACGCACCGGCTGGGTGGGCGTGAGGTCACGGACCGTGGCGTGATGCTGAAGATCTCCAATCCAGCCTTCCTCCACCGGGTAGCACGTTACATGGCGGATTCCGGCAAGCGTGAGCGGATCGTGCGGCGCGCCCCCCGGCCTCCACAATATGAGCTGTGCGCGACCACGCCCTGGCTGCGGGACAGGCTCGAGCGTCTCTCGGCGGCGCTGGGGCGCGAGGAGCGCCAGCGGCTTGGCTTCTACCACGGCTACCATCGGCGCGCCACCGTGGGGCGGCTTTGGCTCGAGCGCTGGCGCGAGCGCTTTCCCGAGCTCGCCGAGGAGGTCGAGTTCTGCCTGTGCCTGCGGCCGGTGGAAGGTGTTGTGCGGGGTCTCGATCTGGGCGAGACCTTCTACGATTTCACTGTCGAGGGCAATAACAACTACCTGACGGGGCAGGACGGGCTGCTCGTGATCCACAACTGCGGCATCGGGTACGAGTTCAGCACGCTCCGGCCGCGCGGGGCCTACGTGAGCGGCGCCGGCGCCTACACCTCGGGCCCGCTCTCCTTCATGGACATCTACGACCGCATGTGCTTCACGGTCTCCTCCGCCGGCGGGCGGCGCGGCGCGCAGATGGCCACCTTCGACGTCTCGCACCCGGACGTGATGGAGTTCATCCGCGCCAAGCGGGAGGACGGCCGGCTGCGCCAGTTCAACTGCTCGCTCCTCATCACCGAGGCGTTCATGGAGGCGGTCAAGCGCGATGCCCCCTGGCCGCTCGCCTTCCCGCTCACCGAGAAGGAGGCCGAGGCCGAGGGTATCGACCTCGCCGACCCGGAGCAGGTGGTCTGGCGCGAGTGGCCCGTCAAGGAGGGCTACATCACCGACCGGCGCGGACGCGTCGCCTGCCGCGTCTACCGCACCATCAAGGCCCGGCGGCTGTGGGACCTCATCATGTCCTCCACCTACGACTACGCCGAGCCGGGCTTCATCCTCATCGACCGCGTCAACGAGATGAACAACAACTGGTGGTGCGAGAACATCCGCGCCACCAATCCCTGCGGTGAACAGCCGCTGCCGCCGTATGGGGCGTGCTGGACCGGGGACATGCGTCTGGTGACCAATTACGGCGTGCTGCGGACGGAGGACGCCTATGCCTTGGTTCGCCAGGGTCTGCCGCTCGAGGTCGCCGTCGACGACGTCTTCACGGGCCGCAAGACCGAGCTGCGTCCCTGCACGCTGGTGCAGAACGGCGAACGCGAGGTCTGGGAGCTTCGTTTCGACAACGGCCAGAGGATCGAGCTCACCCCCGATCACAGGGTGTTCACTCCCCAGGGATGGCGTCGGGTCGACCAGCTTAGGCTCGGCGACGAGGTCCACGTGCAGGCAAGAGAGATCGCGGGCTTGCCGCTGGTGGATCCGTTCCGGCTCGGTGCGCTCCGCTTCCTGACCGAGCGCTGCACGGGTGATACGCTGGTGGTGACGCACCGTTCGCGCCGCCAGCTCCTGAGGTGTCTGCTCGACGAGCTGTGCGTGAACTACGTCGTTCGCGCAAAGGGCCTGCATCTTTCCCGCCATCATCCGGTCATGGAAGAGGTGCTGCGCCTGCGCCTGGACGATGCGCCCCGCGCGGCGGTCGAGGGTTACGTCTATGCCGCATGGCTGACGAGCGCCGAATACCGCGGCAGACCGGCCGTGTTCGCCGACAGGTCCGCTTGCGAGGCGCTGGCCCGCGCGCTGGAACGGCTGGGCTGGGAGGCGAGCGCGGTGCATCATCGCAGGGGGACCTACCGTGTCGTGCTGCCGGAAGGCCTGCGGATGCGGATGCCCGGCCTGGCGGAGCGCGTGCTGGATCTGGACTATGCCCTGTACGGGTGGATCCTGGCGGACGGGTGGCTGACGGATTCTGCCGGGCTGCTGTTCGGCGACGAGGATGACGTGGCCATGGCCTCGCTGGCGCCGCATTTCAAGGCCATGACCGGGACCGACGGCGGGCTGCGTATGGCATATGAAGGCGATGTGCGCAAGGTCTATACCATCGCATGCTACCGCAGATCGGCCGTGCGGCGCCTGCGCCGCGAGCTGGGCCTGTCGAGCTTCCGCTCGACGGCGGTGCGCGTGCCGGAAAAGGTCTGGCGGGCCGATCCGGACCGGCAGGCTTCCTTCCTGGCGGCGGTCTTCTGCGCCGACGGCAGCATCGATGCCGGCAAGCTTGCCGTGCGACTGGTGTCCGCGTGCCGCGAATGGCTGGAGGACATCCAGCTCCTGCTGCTGAATTTTGGCATCCATGCAGCCATCTCCACCAGCGAATCCAAGGGCAGGGTGTTCCACACGCTGCGCGTGGAGCAGCAGGATACATACCGGTTCTGGCGTTTCATCGGCTTCCCGTTCAACAGGCGCAAGCAGGAATGCCTCGAGCGGCAGCTGCGGGAGAAGCGACGCTGGCGCGAGCCCAAGCCGCGGCATGTGGCGCGCCTGCAGGAGGTCCGCCCTCTCGGGAGACGGCCGGTCTACGACATAGAGGAGCCTACGACGCACACGCTGATCGTCAATGGCATGGTGGTGCACAACTGTCTCCTCGGATCGGTGAACCTCACGCGCTTCGTGCGCGATCCCTTCACGGCGCGCGCGCGCTTCGACTGGGAGACCTTCCGCGAGGTGGTGGCGGTCTTCACGCGCATGCTCGACAACGTGGTCGAGATCAACGGCCTGCCGCTGGAGGCGCAGCGGCGCGAGATCTTCCGCAAGCGCCGCCATGGCATGGGCTACCTCGGCCTGGGCTCGGCGCTCACCATGCTCGGCATCCGCTACGGCTCGCCGGAGTCGCTCGCCTTCACCGAGCAGGTCACGCGCGAGCTGGCCGTCACCGGCTGGCGCGTGGCCGTGGAGCTCGCCGAGGAGAAGGGGCCCGCCCCCATCATGGACGAGCTCTTCGAGGTCACCGAGGAGATGCTGGCGCGCCGGCCCGAGATGCGCGGCGACGGCATCCGTGCCGGCGACCGGGTGCCGGGGCGCGTGCTGCATGCGCGCTACAGCCGCTACATGCAGCAGCTCGCGGAGGTGGAGCCGGAGCTGGTCGAGCGCATCGCCGAGGTGGGGGCGCGCTTCACCCACCACAGCTCCATCGCCCCCACCGGCACCATCTCGCTCTCGCTCGCGAACAACGCCAGCAACGGCATCGAGCCAAGCTTCGCGCACCACTACTTCCGCAACGTCATCCGCGAGGGGCGCAAGACCAAGGAGCGGGTGGACGTCTACTCCTTCGAGCTGCTCGCCTACCGGCACCTGGTCAATCCCGATGCGCACCCGGAGGCGGAGGATCCGGCCGACCGCCTGCCGGACTACTTCGTCACCGCCGACGACATCACCCCGCGGGAGCACGTGGACATCCAGGCCGCGGCCCAGAAGTGGATCGACTCCTCCATATCCAAGACCGCCAACGTGCCCACGGACTATCCCTACGAGGACTTCAAGGACATCTACCTCTACGCCTACGAGCGCGGGCTGAAGGGCTGCACCACTTTCCGCTTCAACCCGGAGGCCTTCCAGGGGGTGCTGGTCAAGGAGAAGGACCTCGCCGCCACCACCTACCGCTTCACGCTCGAGGACGGGACGGTGGTCGAGTGCAAGGGCACCGACGAGGTCGAGTACGACGGCGAGACCCACACCGCCGCCAACCTGTTCGACGCCCTCAAGGAGGGCTACTACGGCAAGTTCTGAGCGGCGTGCGCGGCCGCACGGAGGGACGAGCGATGGCCATCCGCATCGACAAGAAGATCGTCAAGTACGAGGTGGTGAAGGACGAGGAGGACGAGGCCGGCGCGCCCGAGGCCGGAGCGGCCGCCGTCCCCGGCAACGTGGTGCAGATGCACGAGCGCCTCGAGCGGCCGCCGATGCTGCTCGGCGCCACCTACAAGATCAAGACACCGCTGTCGGAGCATGCCCTCTACGTCACCATCAACGATATCGTGCTCAACCCGGGCACCGAGCACGAGCTGCGCCGCCCCTTCGAGATCTTCATCAACTCGAAGAACATGGACCACTTCCAGTGGATCGTGGCGCTCACGCGCATCATCTCGGCGGTCTTCCGCAAGGGCGGCGACGTGACCTTCCTGGTCGAGGAGCTGCGCTCGGTCTTCGACCCGCGCGGCGGCTACTTCAAGAAGGGCGGCAAGTTCATGCCTTCGCTGGTGGCCGAGATCGGCGACGTGATCGAATGCCACCTGCGCATGATCGGACTGCTCGAGGACGAGGGCCTGGACGAGCACCAGCGCCGCCTGATCGAGGAGAAGCGCGCCCAGTACGAGGCGAGCCTCGGCCGCCAGCAGGCGGGAGCAGCCTGCGCGGAGGGCGGGGGGGAGGCCTTTCCGGAGGGCGCGCAGCTCTGCCCCAAGTGCCAGCACAAGGCCATGATCCTCATGGACGGCTGCATGACCTGCCTGAACTGCGGCGAGTCGAAGTGCGGGTAGAGGCCATGTGCCCGCGGTGAGCGCGCGAGGGCGGGCGGCCGCTGCCGGGGGCATGGGCGTCTCGTTCCTTGGTGTGGAGCTTGGCGGCGCTCCCTGCGCAGATGCGGCGTTTCTGCGTCCTCGCAGGTCATGCCCGGTCCCGCCGGCACGGTTCCTCTTCGCCCTTTGGGCGCGGCTTCCCGCCGCGCCGGGCCGGCTGGAAGCCGGACCCTACAGGGAAGCTGCCGGTGGATTGGAGGCCGCCCGCAGGGTTGGCCTGAGATGCTTCAGCCCTTCCTGACGATGAAGCCCGAGCGGTCGGCGGTGGGGACGATGGCGGCGTGGTGCACGCGGAAGCGGCTGGCGCGACGGTCGGCGAAATAGCGGCGCAAGGTCTCGGCGATCACCGGGAAGGCGAGCGCATCCCACGGGATCTCCGTCTCGTCCATCAGGCGCACCTCCAGGCTCTCGGCCCCGGGCGCGAACTCGGGCGGGTCCAGCCGTCCCCGGTACATGACGTAGACCTGGTCGATGTGGGGGAGGCTGAAGATGGCATAGAGCTCGAGGTCGCGCACCCGCGCCCGGGCCTCCTCCAGCGTCTCGCGCGCCGCGGCCTCGGCCACGGTCTCGCCGTTCTCCATGAAGCCGGCGGGCAGCGTCCACAGCCCGTAGCGCGGCTCGATGGCGCGGCGGCACAGCAGCACGCGGCCTTCGTGCTCGGGGATGCAGCCCGTGACCACCTTGGGGTTCTGGTAGTGGATGGTGCCGCAGGCATCGCACACATGGCGGGTGTGGCTGTCGCCTTCGGGCACC
The DNA here is from genome assembly GCA_026989495.1 of Gammaproteobacteria bacterium. Taxonomy (GTDB): domain Bacteria; phylum Pseudomonadota; class Gammaproteobacteria; order S144-34; family S144-34; genus S144-34. Next base: position 7,230 of record JALSJE010000021.1, read on the forward strand.
CGGCGCGTCACCGGCGAGCCGCAGGCGCTGCAGTAGCGGATCTCGGGCCGACGGGGCATGCGCCCACCATAGCAGACGGGCAGGTGCCGCATGAAGGCGCCGGATGCGGCCGTCGCCGCCACGGCGCCGTCCGTCGCGGCCCGACCCGTGCGCGTCAGGCCGTTCGCCGGGCCGGTGCTATGCTTGCCGGGCGAGGCGCCCCGCCCCGGCCGCCCCGGTGTCGCCGCCGTGACTCCACGCCTGACGCGCAACGTGCTCATGCTCTGCGGCGTGATCCTGGCGGATCTCGCCCTCAAGGCGCTGGTGGTCGCCCTGTGGGAGCCGGACGCGCGAGCCGCCCTGGTGCCTGGGGTGCTGGCGGTCGGGCACGTGCCCACGGGCAGCCCCGTCCCGGGCCTGCTGGCCGAGGCCGAGGGATGGCGGCGCAGCGCGCTGGTCGGCTTCGGCGCGCTGGTCCTGCTGTGGCTCGTCGACGTGCTGCGCCGCGGCCAGGGAGCGGCGCGCTGGGCCCCGGGCAGCCTCTACCTGCTGGCCGCGGGTGTGGTCTCCAACACGCTCGACCTGCTCGTGATGGGGCAGGTGACGCGCTACCTGGTGCTGGGCGGCGGCGCGCTCGCCCTCAACCTCGCCGACCTCGCCATCGCCGGCGGCCTCGCCTGGCTCGCCGCCGCGGCCGTGCGCTACCGCGGGGTGCCCGAGCGCAGCCTCCTGCCGCTCGCCCAGGCGCCCTTCTTCGACGTGCCGCTGGAGCGCTTCCCGCGGGGCGTGGACAACGTGCGCGTGGACGTGCGCCTGAGCCCCCGCTTCATGCAGGAGCTGCGACGCGCGGTGGCGGGCCTGGTGGCCTCGGAGATGGCCCGGGGCGGGGCCGGCTCGCGGCTCGCCGCCGCCGAGGCGCGCGAGCGCTTCGAGGAGCTGCGCGCCGCCTATGCCGCGATGCTGGAGGCGGCCACCCATCGCGCCCGGCGCGAGGGCGGGCGCGTGGAGCGCGTGCAGCTGCTGCAGCTCGGGGTGCTCAAGGCGGTGCAGGAGGCGGTGCGGCACGAGATCGACGGCGTGCTCCAGGAGCTGCGTGGCACGCTCCGCGAGGCGGGGGGACGGCCCGGCCAGGGGCTGGAGCTCTACGAGCGCCTCGTCACGCTCGCCAAGCGCCGTCCGCGCCTGCAATACGCGGTGGCGCGGCGCGTATGGACGCAGCTCATGCAGGTGGAGGCGGGGCCGGCGGCGGAGCTGCGCCGCTCGCTGCTCGGCAGCCCCTGGGCCCTGCCGCGCGAGGTGCTCGACAACCCCCTCCTGCATGCCACCGATCCCACCACGCCCGATCTGCTCATGCGCCACTATGTGCTCCTCGGCCACCGCAGCGAGGACCGCCAGACCTACGTGTGCGTGGAGCGCGAGGTGGAGGCGCTTTTCGCGCGCGCGGGCGGCCTGGGCCGCGCCCGCCCGGGGCTGCCGCCGCGGGTACGGCGGCTGCACTGGTATGCATGGGAGGAGGCGGTGGAGCCCGAGGTGCTGCGCCGGCGCGTGCGCCGCGACCTGGACCATGCCGTGCCCGGCACCGAGGTGCCGGAGAACGTGGATGTGCTGCTCGATGCCGAGCGCACCTGGGAGCGGATGGAGGCCGCGCGCCGGCGTGGCGACCTCGAGGAATGGGGCCGCCTGCGCCTGCAGCGCCGTTTCCAGGAGCTGGAGCTCAGGCGCCTGGAGGACGCCTTCCGTGACCACGGCGTGCTCGGACGCATCATCGCCAGCTACGAGGTCGTGCCGCTCTACCGCGAGCACTACCGCGGCCTCAGTCCCCTGCTGCTCCTGCAGTACCTGGGCGGCGGTCCGGGCGCGGCACGCGCGCTGGAGAAGATCCGCGCCGCCCTGGGGCCGGGCGTGCGCGCCGAGGCCCTCGCGCCGCTGCGCGAGGCGGCGCGGCGGGTGCGGCGCTGCCCCGCGCGCCGCCGCCGCGCCCTCATCCGCCGCTACCTCAAGGACTTCCTCGCCTACCGGCGCGACCTGCGCGCCTACTTCCTCACCCGCGCCCTGCTGGAGCAGATCCGCCTCGTGGAAGGGACAGAGGAGCTGCGGCTCGCGCGCGCCAACCGGACCCTGCAGGACTTTCCGGACGCGGGCGAGCGCCAGGAGGCGGAGGCGGTCGCCGGCCACGTCATCCTCAAGGCCGACCTGCGCGGCTCGACGCGCATCACGCGCGAGCTCGTGCGCCGCGGCCTCAACCCCGCCACCCATTTCGATCTGCACTTCTTCGGGCCCGTCAACGAGCTTCTCGTCACCTTCGGTGCCGAGAAGATCTTCGTGGAGGGCGATGCCGTGATCGCCGGCTTCATGGAGCCCGCGGGCGGTGCCCTGCCACGCATGGCCGTGGCGCGCGCCTGTGGGCTGGCCAAGGCCATCGTGGACCTGGTGCGGGCCCACAACGCCGGCTGCCGCCGCCACGGGCTCCCGGAGCTGGAGGTGGGCATCGGCATCGCCTGGTGGTCCGAGCCGCCGGCCTATCTGTATGACGGCGACCGCCCCATCACCATCTCGCCCGCCATCGGCCAGGCCGACCGCCTCTCCTCCTGCGCCCGCTTCCTGCGTGCGGGCCGGCACCCGCCGCCGGGCATCCGTGCCCAGACCTTCCGCGTCCCGCCCGGCCACCCGCTCGCGGGCGAGAAGGGCGAGCGCGAGCTGCACTACAACGTCGACGGTGCGCTCCTCCACCGGGATGCCTTTCCGCGGCTGGCCGAGGAGATCCGCCTCGGGCGGGTGGAGGTGGACGTGCCGGGCTTCGGCATGGCCGGCTTCTATGCCGGCCGCTATCTCGACGCGCGCGGCAGCACCCGGCGGCTGGTGGTGCGCGAAGGCTGGGTCACGGGGATCGAGGGGGCCGGGGGCGAAGGGCTGCGCTACTACGAGGTGGTGGTGGACGAGGCCCTGGCGACGCGCGTGTGGCGCGCGCTCGAGGCCGAGCAGGCGCGGGCCGGCACACGCGCCCCATGAGTGCGGCGGCTTTACCGGGCCCCTTCCCCCCGCTACCGTAGTGCCCGTTGGCGGAGCACCGGCGGTGATACCCCTCCACGACGACAACCCCACCCGCATCCGGCCGGTGGTCACGGTCGGCCTCATCGCGGCCTGCGTGGTGGTGTTCCTGTGGCAGGTCTCGCTGGGCGAGGCCGGCTACCGCCGCGCCGTCTACGCGCTGGGCTTCGTCCCTGCGGTGCTCTTCGGCGAGGCCGCCCTGCCCCCCGGGCTCGCCGTGGTGCCGCCGGTCATGACGCTGCTCACCTCCATGTTCCTGCACGGCGGCCTGTGGCATCTGGCGGGCAACATGCTCTATCTGTGGATCTTCGGCAACAACGTCGAGGACGCCATGGGCCATGGCCGCTTCGTCGCCTTCTACCTGGTGAGCGGGCTGGCGGCGGCGCTGGCCCAGGCGCTGGCCGATCCGGGCTCGACGGTCCCCATGATCGGGGCGAGCGGGGCGGTCTCGGGCGTGCTGGGTGCCTATCTGCTGCTGTATCCGCACGCCCGGGTGCTGGTGCTGATCCCCCTCGGCTTCTTCTCGCAGCTCGTGCGCGTGCCGGCGGTGTGGGTGCTCGGGCTGTGGTTCCTGATCCAGATCGTCAGCTCGCTGGCGGCCGAGCCGGGCCGCGGCGGCGTGGCCTGGTACGCCCACATCGGCGGCTTCGTGGCGGGAATGGTGCTGATACCCCTGTTCAAGCGCAGGGACGTTCCTCTTTTCCACGATCCAGCGCGTGACCGGAGGGGCGGGGGATGGAGCTGAGCGGCGAGCTGGTGACGGGCGCCGGCCGGCTGCTGCTCGCCGCCGGCCTCGGCGCGCTCGTCGGCCTCGAGCGCACCCTGCACGGACGCCCGGCAGGCTTCCGCACCCACACCCTGGTGTGCGCCGCCTCGGCGCTGCTCATGCTGCTCACGGTCTTCCAGTGGGAGCTGCTCGTCGACGCCCCCCTCGAGACCATCCGCGTCGATCCCACCCGCATGGCGCAGGGCATCATGACCGGCATCGGCTTCCTGGGCGCGGGCGTGATCCTCAAGGAAAGGATGGCGGTCCGGGGGCTCACCACGGCGGCCTCCATCTGGATGACGGCCTCCGTCGGCATCATCGCCGGAATGGGGCTCCACTGGGCGGCGGTGCTGGCCACGGTGCTCACGCTGGGCGTGCTGGGCCTGTTCCGTCTGGCAGAGGACCGGGTGCCCGTCCTGCGCTATGCGTGGCTGGAGCTGTGGACCCCCGTCGAGGGGGGGCTCGACGAGGCGCGGCTGCGCGAGCTGGTGCGGAGCGAAGGCCTGAAGGCGGGGCCCGCGAGCTACGAGCTGCGCGAGGACAGGCGCATCTTCGTCTATCGTCTCACGGTGCGGACCCGCCATCCCGGGCGCCTCTCGCGGCTCAGCGAGCGGCTGCGGACGGAGGATGGCGTGAGCGCCTTCCGCCTGACGCCGGCGGGAAGCTGAATAGGGCCATGCTGGAGCGCTTCAGGACGCTGATCGAGCGCGGTCTGCGCCCCGCTCTGGAAAAGGGGGGCGGGGCGGATGAGGAGCACGCGCTGCGTCTCGCCGCCGCCACGCTGCTGGTGGAAGTGGCGCGCGCCGACTACGACGTCGATCCGGGCGAGCTCGAGACCGTGGAGGACGCGGTGCGCGAGGCCTTCGGGCTGGAAGCGGAGGAGGCGGAAGCGCTGGTGGCCATGGCGCGGGCCGAGGCCGAGGAGGCCACCTCCCTCTACCAGTTCACCCGCGAGATCAACCGCCGCATGGATCCGGCGCGCAAGGCGGCGCTGGTGGAGCTGCTGTGGCGGGTGGCCTTCGCCGACGGGCGCCTCGACCGCTACGAGGAGCACCTCATCCGGCGTGTCGCCGACCTCATCCATCTGCCGCACCGCGAGTTCATCCGCGCCAAGCACCGGGCCCAGGCGCAGGCGTGAGCCGGGGGTGGGATGCGGGGCCCGTAAAGAAGGGCGCAACGCCCCCCGCGGGCGCTGCGCCCTGCCTGGCGATCGCGGCCGGCGGCCGCGCTCAGATCATGTCCTTGAGACCCTTGAGGGCCTGGACCTTGACCACCCGGCGCGCGGGCTTGGCCTTGATCATGATCTCCTCGCCCGTGAACGGATTGATGCCCTTGCGCGCCTTGGTGGCCGGCTTCTTGACCACCTTGATCTTCATGAGGCCGGGCACGGTGAAGACCCCGGGGCCGCGCTTGAGCTCGCGCTTGATCATGACCGCCAGGGCCTCGAACACCGCCCCCACCTGCTTCTTGGTGAGGCCGGTCTGGTCGGCGATGAAGCCGTGGATCTCGGACTTGGTGGCAGGCTTGGCCGCCTTGGCGGCCGCTTTCTTCCTGGTGGCGGTCTTGCGGGTCGCTTTCTTCTTCGTGGCCATGTAGTGACTCCTTCGATGAGCGCTAGTGGCTGTCCACCCGGCGCTAAGATTAGCACATGATTTTCGGTATGGAACGGTTTCGCAGGACGATGATGCTGCCGCGCGCATCGTGCGCCGGCAGGGGGCGGACGCGCGCGTGAGCGCAGGAAACCTGCTGGCGGCGCTCGCGATGGGCTTCCTCGGCGGGGTCCATTGCGCAGGAATGTGCACCGGCATCGCCACCGCCCTCACGCTGGGGCTGGAGCCCGGGGCGCGCGCGCGCCGCGCGCACCTGCTGGTGATGCTCGCCGCCTACAACGCAGGGCGCATCGTGAGCTACACCGCCGCAGGCGCCCTGGCGGGCCTGCTGGGCTCGCTCGCCGCCGACCTGGTGCCGCTGGCGCAGGCGCGGGCGGCGCTGGCGCTGGCCGCGGCCGCCCTCGTGCTCGCCGTCGGGCTCCATCTCGGGGGCTGGTGGCCGGGTGTGCAGCGCATCGAGCGCCTGGGGGCGTGGCTGTGGACGCGGCTGCGCCCGCTCATGCGCCGGCTGGTCCCGGTGCGCTCGCCCGCGGGGGCCTTCGCCCTGGGGCTGCTGTGGGGCGGCATCCCGTGCGGGCTGGTCTACACGGCGCTCGCGTGGGCGTTGGCGGCGGCCGACCCGCTGCGCGGCGCCGCCCTCATGGCCGCCTTCGGCCTCGGGACGCTCCCCAACCTCATGGCCCTGGGCGCTGCGGCGGTGTGGGTGGGACGGCTGGCGCGGCGCGTGGCGCTGCGGCGCGCGGCCGGGCTGCTGGTGGCGGGCTGGGGGCTGTGGATGGGCTGGCAGGCGCTCGCCGCGCTCACCTCGCGCTGAGGCCGTCGGCCGCGAGCTCCAGCGGCTGCGCGCACGGGCGGCCGAGGTGGTAGCCCTGCGCCATCTCCACGCCGAGGGCCTCCAGCAGCGCGAGCGTCTCCTCGTCCTCGACGAACTCGGCCACGGTGCCGATGCCGAGCCCGTCGGCGAGCTGCACGATGGCGCGCACGAAGAGGCGGTCGACGGCGTCGTCGCGCAGGCGGCGCACGAAGCTGCCGTCGATCTTGACGTGGTCCACGGGCAGATGCCGCAGGTAATGGAAGGAGGAGAATCCGGCGCCGAAGTCGTCGAGGGCGAAGCGGCAGCCGAGCTCCTTGAGCGCGCGCACGAAGGCCTGGGCCTGGGCCATGCTCTCCACGGCGGCGGTCTCGGTGACCTCGAAGACGATGTGTCCGGGATCGGCCCCGTGCCGCGCGATGGCCGCGCGGATGCCCTCCAGCATCCTGCGGCTGCCGAGGTGGCGGCCGGAGAGGTTCACCGCCACCGTGACGGGGTGGCCCGCGCGCTGCCAGGCCGCCTGCTGGGCGAGCGCGTGATCCACCACCCACAGGTCCAGCTCGCCGATGAGGCCGAAGCGCTCGGCGATGTCGAGGAAGGCGGCCGGCGGCACCAGGCCGCCGTCGGGCTCGGGCAGACGCAGCAGGACCTCGTAGTGGCTCACCTCGCGCCGGGGGCGCAGCCGGAAGACCGGCTGGTAGTGGAGGACGAAGCCGTCGTCGGCCAGCGCACGCCGCAGGCGCGCCTCCCAGTGCAGCCGCCCGTGCATGCGCGCGAGCTGCGGGTCCTCCGGATCGTAGAGCTGCCAGCGGTTGCGCCCGCGCTCCTTGGCCGCGTACATGGCCATGTCGGCGCGGGCGAGCAGGTCGCCGGCGCGCTCGCCATGGCGTGGGAAGACCGCGATGCCGATGCTGGCGCCGACCGCGGGGCTCTCCCCTCCCTCGGGCCGCAGGGCGGCCAGCAGGTGCTCGGCCACGCGCCCGGCCTCCTCGGCCCCCGTCTCCGGCAGGATCACGCCGAACTCGTCGCCGCCGAGGCGGCCGAGCACGTCGCTGCGGCGCAGCGCCGCCGCCAGCCGCTGGGCGGTGGCGAGCAGGTAGCGGTCGCCCGACTGGTGGCCGAAGGTGTCGTTGATGTACTTGAACTGGTCGAGGTCCATGTAGAGGAGCGCCCCCTCGCGGCCGTGGCGGCGCGCGAGCGCCACATGGCGCTCGAGCTCCTCCTGGAAGCGGCGGCGGTTGAGCAGCCCCGTGAGCGGGTCGTGGTCGGCGAGAAAGGCGAGCCGCTCCTCGGCGCGCTTGCTCTCGGTGATGTCGAGGCGCAGGCCGCGCAGCAGGGCCTGCCCCGCCTCGTCGCGCTCGGCGGCGACGATGTCGCGCACCCAGATGCAGCGTCCCTCGGCATGAAGCATGCGGTAGTCGATGCTGGCCACGCCGCCCAGGGCGGGGAGCGCGCGCAGCCGCTCGCGCACCCGCTCGAGGTCCTCTGGATGCACGTGGCGCTCGAGGAAGTCCGGGCGCCGCCAGGCCTCGGGCGGGGTGCCGAGCAGGGCGTGGGTGTCGCCGCTCACGTGCACGGTCTCCAGCGTCTCCGGGCGCGCCTCCCACAGCACCGCGCCGATGCGCTCGAGCAGGGCCCGGTAGCGGTGGTTCGAGCGCTCCAGGGCGGCGTGCTCCTCGTGCAGATCGCGCCGGGTGCGCTGCAGGTGCTCGGCGAGCGCGTCGAAGGCGCGTGCGACCTGGGCGATCTCGTCCTCGCCCCGCAGGCGGATGCGGTGGTCCAGCTCGCCGCGTTGCAGGGCCTCGGCCCCCTGGCGCAGGCGCGCGAGCCCCCGCGTCAGGAACAGCCCCAGCAGCACCGTGGCCAGGATGGAGAGCGCGAGCTCGGTGGCCGCGATGGCGGTGTTCTGCAGGCGCGTCCGCGCCGTGAGTGCCTCCACGTGGGCGATGGAGTAGCCCGCGCGCAGGGTGCCGAGGGGCTCGCCCGCCAGGCTCACGGCGCGCGCGACGTCGAAGATCCCGTCGCGGCGGGCCTCGGCGTAGGTGTGGTCCGGAGCGGGGAAGGCCGTGGGTGGACGGCCGAGGCTGCCCATGCGGCGCCCGTCGCGGTCCAGGACCACGGCGTAGACCAGGGTGCGCTTGTCGCGCAGCAGATGCAGCGCATCGAGGATGGCGGCGCGGTCGGCGGCGGCCAGCCCCGGGGCCACCAGGGCGGCGAGCAGCGTGGTCTGCTCGCGCGTGGCGCGCTCCAGCAGCTCGGCATGGCTGGAGGCGATCAGGCGCACGCTGTTCCACACGAGCACCGAGAGCATCACGGCCTCGATCAGGACCACGCCCAGGATCAGCCTCGTCGCGAGCCGCATCCGCATGCCGTCTCCTCAGCGCAGGTCCAGCCCCGCGAGATAGGGGCGCAGCACCTCGTAGTCGGCGCGCCGCGCCGGGCGCCAGCCCGGGAGGCCGGCGCGCTGGAGGGCGAGGCGGCCGTCCGCGTCGCGGTCCGCCCCCACGAAGGCGGCCTCGATGCGCGCGCGGAGCCGCTCCGGCAGGTCGCGCGCCACGAGCAGCGCCGTGTTGGGCAGCGGGGGCGTGCGGGCGATCTCGCGCAGGGGCGCCTCGCGCTCGAGCGCCTTGCGCAGGGCGTTGATGGAGACCACGGCGGCGTCGGCGTCACCGCCCGCGACCGCCTCGTAGGCGGCGTTGTGGCTGCGGTAGGCGCGCCAGCGCGGCGCGCGGGTCCCCGTGAGGCCGTGCACGGCGAAGAGCCGGCGTCCGGCGAGGGTGATGAGCGCGGGCTCGGGGGGCGTGGCCACCAGGCGGCCGGCGAGCGCCGCAAGGCCCCTGATGCGGCTCGCGCGGTGCACCACCACCACGCCCTCGAGCGTGCGGCGCAGCGAGCCGCGGATCTCGTAGGGCCCCGGGCTTGCGGCCAGCAGGGCGAAATGCGGCGCGGTCACGACCACGTCGTAGCGGCGCGCGGCCGTGCGTCGCACGAAGGTGGGGAAGTCGCGGGCGGTCTCCAGCCGCACCTCGCGCCCCAGCCGAGCGGCCAGGTAGGCGCGCAGCGGTACATAGCGGCGGAAGAGCTCCACCGTGGAGACGATGGGAAAGACGCCGAAGCGCAGGGGCCGCGCCCCCTCCGCCGCAGGCGCCGCCCCCGCCGCCCCATGGAGCGCGCCCAGCACGAGCAGCAGCACCGCCCGTGCGGCGCCCAGCGCTTTGCGCCCGGACCACGCTGGCCGCATCGACCCCTCCACTGGCGCCGGCTTCCCGTCACCCGTGGAGGTCCGATGCAAATGGCGGACCTGAATAACCCCTCCTGGAGCTAAGGAATGGGGGCGCCCCCGCGCCGCGCGCGCCTGCGGGGAGGGCGCCCGGGGCGGCGCTGGACCTGATGGGGTTGAAAGCTAGGGGACGTAGAAGCGCTGGCGGAAACGCACGGTGTAGGACTCGCCCTTGTGCTCCGGGCGCACGCGGATCTCGAAGTCCAGGGTCTCGCTGCCGCTGAGACCGAACTCGCCGATGTAGTAGATGGCGCGCTCCTCGCGCACCTCGCGCATGGCGATACGCTTGAGCTGGCCGTTGAGGTTCACCGCCTGAGCCTGCACCTCGGCCGCCACCGGCTGGGTCGCGCCCGCCAGCACACGCTTCATCACGCTCACGGTCAGCAGCCCCCGGCTGCGGCTGCGCCGGATGCCGTAGGATCTCGCCACCTGGGGGGCTAGGAAGTCGGTGGTGACGGCGTTGAAGTGCACGACGTAGTCGCCGAAGTCCTGGCTCTGCTCCGCTCGCGCGGGCAGGGCGAGGCTCAGGAGGGCGGCGGCGAGCAGGATGCTGGGGAGCGGATGGCGCATGGTGCTTCCTCCTCTGGCCGTGGCGGGCCCGTCTCGCGGGGCCCTGCCGTCGAATATGGGGACCGCCGCGGCCGCGGGCAAGCGCGCCGGCTCAGGCGGCCCTGCGGAAGCGGTAGAGGGCGATCTCGGCGAGCAGGTTGGGCAGCAGCCGCATGAGGGCGCTCGAGCGGTGGGCGTGGTCCACCACCGCCCGCTGCAGTATCTCGATGCCCTTGCGCGCGCACAGGGCCTCGAAGTCGCGGATGGTGCAGAGGTGGATGTTGGGCGTGTCGTACCACTGGTAAGGGAGGGTACGCACCACGGGCATGCGCCCCTGCAGGCCGAGCTGCACCCGGCAGCGCCAGTGGCCGAAATTGGGGAAGGTGACGATGCCCTCGCGGCCGACCCGCAGCATCTCGTCGATGAGGCGTGCCGGGTAGCGCACCGCCTGCAGGGTCTGGGTCATGACGACGTAGTCGAAGGAGCCGGCGTCGAAGTCGGACAGGCCCGCGTCCAGGTCCGTCTGGATGACGTTGACGCCCGCGCGGATGCAGGCCTCCACGTTGTCCGGGTCGATCTCGATGCCGTAGCCCGTGACCTGGCGGGTCTCGCGCAGGTGGGCGAGCAGCGTGCCGTCGCCGCAGCCGAGGTCCAGCACGCGCGCCCCGGGCCGGATCCAGCCCGAGATGATCTCGAGGTCGGGGCGCAGCGTCATGCCCCCACCTCCTCGGCCACCCGCCGCATGTAGGCGCCGAAGGCCGCCACGTAGCGCGGGATCGGCATCAGGAAGGCGTCGTGGCCCTGGTGGGCCTCGATCTCGGCGTAGGTGACGTCGCGGTCGGCATCCAGCAGGGCCTTGACTATCTCGCGCGAGCGCACGGGCGAGAAGCGCCAGTCGCTGGTGAAGGAGATCACGAGGAAGCGCGCGCGCGCGCGGCGGAAGGCCTCGGCGAGGCTGCCGCCATGGTCGGCCGCCGGGTCGAAGTAGTCGAGCGCCTTGGTCATGAGGAGATAGGTGTTGGCGTCGAAGCGCTCGACGAAGGTGCGCCCCTGATAGCGCAGGTAGCTCTCCACCTGGAACTCGACGTCGAAGTTGAAGTTGAGCTTGCCCTCGCGCAGCTCGCGCCCGAACTTGGCGCGCATGGCGTCTTCGGAGAGGTAGGTGATGTGGCCGAGCATGCGCGCGAGCATGAGGCCGCGCCGGGGCACCACCCCGTGGTCGTAATAGCGGCCCTCGTGGAAGTCGGGGTCGGAGAGGATGGCCTGTCGCGCCACCTCGTTGAAGGCGATGTTCTGGGCCGAGAGCCGCGGGGCGGCGGCGATCACCACCGCGTGCGCGAGACGTTCGGGGAAGTCGATGGCCCACTGCATGGCCTGCATGCCGCCCAGGCTGCCGCCGATGACGGCCGCCCAGCGGGCGATGCCCAGCCGGTCGGCCAGCCGCGCCTGGCTGCGCACCCAGTCGCGCACGGTGACGATGGGGAAGTCCGGCCCGTAGTGCCTGCCGGTCCTGGGATTGATGGTGTTGGGGCCGGTCGAGCCCTTGCAGCCGCCGAGGTTGTTGCAGCAGACGACGTGGAAGCGCTCGGTGTCGATGGGCTTGCCCGGACCAATGCAGTTCTCCCACCACCCGGGCTTGCGGTCGTCCATGCTGTGGTAGCCGGCGGCATGGTGGTCGCCCGAGAGGGCATGGCAGATCAGGACCGCGTTGGAGCGGTCGGCGTTGAGCTCGCCGTAGGTCTCGTAGACGAGGTCGTACTCGTCGAGCGTGCGTCCGCAGTCGAGCGGCAGGGGCTCGTCGAAGTGCAGCTTCCTGGGCTCGACGAGGCCGACGGAGTCAGCGGGGATCTTCTCGGGCATCGGCCGCGCGGCGACGTGGCGTGGACGCGGAAGTGTAGCCCCCGCCCCCAGGGTCCGCAAGCGCCAGCCCGGCGCGGAGCCGGGGTGCGCTCAGGCGCCCTGGGCGGGGCCGGTGCCGCGGGCGCTGCCTGCGGCGAGCTCGGCCGGCCCCGGGTAGCCGAGGAGCTTGCGGATGCGGGCGAGCTCGGCGAGCTGGCGCTCGAGCCCGGCGCACTGGCGCTCGAGCTCGGCAATGCGCGCCTCCACGGTCTCGCGCGACTCGCTGATCCGGCGCAGGCTCTCGAGGCGCTTCTCCATGAGGCGCTTGCGCTCCTTGATCTGGCGCGCGAGCGGGCCCAGCACCCCCTTGAGCCAGTCCTCGGTCTCCTGGTTGGCGCGGAAGAAGACGTTGCGCGCCTGGCTGACCAGGGAGATGAAGAACTTGCGGATGACGAAGCTCTGCTCGGTCATGGTGGTGACGGGGCTGCGGCGGAAGGCCTCGGCCTCCTCGTGCAGGCGCCGCAGCTCCTGGGCATAGGCGCCCATGTCGAGCAGGCGCGGCGTGAGCGGCGGCAGGCCGTGCTCGCGGTGGAACTTGCGGAAGACGGCCTCGACCAGGCTGCGCGTCTCGGCCGCGCGCGCCTCGGCCTCGCCCATGGCCTCGAGCAGGCCGTCGAAGAGGGCCTTCATGGCGCGCTTCAGCCCGGGCGTGGTCCAGCTCTTGGCCATCTCCACGCGCGCGGTGTGGATGCGCCTGTCGATGCGGTCGAGGCTGAGGGCGGCGAGCAGGTCGCGGGCCTGCTTGGCGAGCAGCCGCTTGCTGGACTGGTAGCTCTGCAGGTGGCGCAGGTAGGTGGCCTGCTCGGCGCGGGCCTTGCGCAGCAGGTCCTCGAGCACGGCGACGTTCTTGCCGCTGAGGCTGCGCAGCTCGTTGAGCTGGGCGCGCGCCTGCTCGAGCCTGCCCCCCACCACGCTGCGGGCGTTGTCGATCTGGTCGCCGACGCCGCGGTGCACTGCCTCTTGCAGGATGACGCGCTTGCGCGCGAGCACCACCTCGGCGAAGTGGCGCTCCAGCGCACGCAGGCGGCTGCGGGCGAGCAGCGGCTCGTCGCCGCGCACCTTCGCCACCAGGCCCTTCTGGGCCGAGACCGGGAACACCTGCGCCGGATCCACGCCCAGGATCCCGGCCACCTCCCGGCGCTGGCGCTCGATGGCGGCCTCGATCTCATCGCGCCCGCTGAGCTCGTCCCAAAGGGTGTCGATCTTGTTGAGCACCACGACGACGCCCTGCTCGCCCCGACGGGCGAGGCGGGCCACGTGCTCGTTCCACATCTCCAGGTCGGAGCGGGTCACGCCCGTGTCGGCCCCCACCACGAACAGCACCGCCTGCGCGGCGGGCAGCGCGTTCAGCGTGAGCTCCGGCTCGGCGCCGATGGCGTTGAGGCCGGGCGTGTCCAGGATGGCGAGCCCCCGGCGCAGCAGGGGATGGGGGAAGCTGATGAGCGCGTGGCGCCACTTGGGGATCTCCACCTCCGCCTCCGCGGCGGCATCCTCGGGCGTGAGCCCCAGCGCACGCGCCTGCGCCGCCGGCACGCGCTTGGTGCGCACCACCTCCGCCAGGGTCTCGGCCATGGCGTCCGGATCGGCGGGGTCGAGGTAGAGGGTGACCCAATGGATGGGATCGCGCTTGTACTCGGAGACCGGGATGTCGGTGCGGCGCGTCTCGATGGGCAGCAGCCGCACGTAGGGCCGCTCCACCTCGGGGTCATGGAAGATCTCGGTCGGGCACATGGTGGTGCGGCCCGCCTGCGAGGGCAGCAGCCGCCGGCCGTGCCCGGAGAAGAAGATGGCGTTGATGAGCTCGGTCTTGCCGCGGGAGAACTCGGCCACGAAGGCCACGGTCAGGCGGTCGTGGCGCAGGGCCTCGAGCGTCTCGTACAGGCGCAGGTCGTCCTCGGCCGTGGCCTCGCCGAAGTCTTCCAGCCAGGCCTGGAAGGCCTGCAGCCCCTCGAGCAGGGACGCGCGCGAGGCCGCGTAGGCCTCGAGCTCGCGCTCCAGCGCCGGATCCTCCCGTCCCGCCATCCGCTCTCTCCTGTTCGCTCCGTTCCAGCCTAGGGGCCATGGGCCACCGGGGCCATGACGGGGTTCACGCCTCGCCCGTGTCCGCTTCGGGCCGCGGCAGCCGTCGCGGTCGCGCCACGCGCACCGTCTTGTCCCGGCCGCCGGCGCCGCGCACCACGCTCACCCGCGAGGGAGGCACCCCGCAGGCGGCCGCCAGCACCTGCGCCAGGGCGCGGTTGGCGCGGCCCTCGATCGGCGGGGCCGTCACCCGCACCAGCAGGCGGCCGGCGCGCACGCCCGAGAGGCCCTCGCGCCGGGCCCGGGGCTGCAACCGCACCTCGAGCAGGAGGTCGTCGCCGTCCCGGCGGCACCAGCCGCCCGTCGAGGGGCCCGCCATCAGCCGAGCAGCCGCCCCCAGTCGGCAAGCCGTTGCACCACGAGGATTTGCGCAAGCTGCAGCACGATCAAGGCAGCGAGCGGCGAGAGATCGATCCCGCCGACGGACGGCACCATCCGGCGGAACGGACGGAGCACGGGGGCGTTGAGCTGCATGAGGAGCCAGGCGAGGGGATGGCCACCGCCGGGGCTGATCCAGCTCAGCACGGCCTCCACGATGATGGTGACGGTGTAGATCTGGATGGCGAAGCCGGCGAGCGCCGCCACGCTCGCGACGGCGAGGCCCGCCGGCCCGGGGACCCGGCCGGAGAGCAGCCCCAGCAGCACGAGCTCCAGCGCCTGGAGCGCCAGCGCCAGCAGCACCGAGGCCAGGTCGATGCCCGCCACGCCCGGGACCAGGCGCCGCAGGGGCACCACCGCCGGATTGGTCACACGCACCACCAGGGCGGCCACGGGGTTGCGGAAGTCGGCGCGTGCCCACTGCAGCATCAGCCGCAGCAGGACGGCCAGGATGTAGAGCCCGAAGGCCACCTGGACGAGGAAGGCCAGCGCCTGCAGCTCGTACATCACCCCTCACTCCCCAGCAGCTCGGCGAGCTCGCGCGAGCGGTCGCGCGCGGCCGAGACGGCCCGATGCACCAGATCGCGGAAGCCGGCCTCCTCGAGCACGGCCAGCGCCCGCTCGGTGGTGCCGCCGGGCGAGGTCACGCGCGCGCGCAGCGCCGCCGGCGGCTCCTCGCTCTCCAGCGCCATCTTGGCCGCGCCGAAGGCGGTCTCCAGCGTCAGCAGGCGCGCCTGGGCGGGCTCGAGCCCCAGGGCCTCGCCTGCCGCGGCGAGCGCCTCCATCAGCAGGAAGAAGTAGGCAGGCCCGCTCCCGCTGAGGGCGGTGACCGCATCCATCAGCGCCTCGTCCTCCAGCCACACGGTGATGCCCACCGCGCGCAGGATGGACTCGGCGCGCTCGCGCTCGGCCTCTCCGGTGCCCGGGGTGGCGTAGAGGGCCGTAGCCCCGCTCTGCACCAGCGCGGGCGTGTTGGGCATGGCGCGCACCAGAGGGGCGTCGAAGCCCAGCCAGCGGGCGAGGTCGCGGGTGCGCACCCCCGCCGCCACCGAAAGCACCAGGCTCCCCTGCGCCCGGGCCAACGGGCCCACCTCGCGGGCCGCCGCCGCGAGCGTCTGGGGCTTGACCGCCAGCACCACCACGGCCGCCCCGCGCGCGGCCTCCGGATTGCCCTCGTGCACCGCAACCTGCCAGCGTGCCTCCAGCGCCGCGCGCCGCTCCGGGTCCGGGTCGGCCACCCGGATGGCCGCGGGCGGGTAGCCGTCGGCGATGAGGCCGCCGACGAGGCTCGCAGCCATGTTGCCCCCGCCGATGAAGGCGATGTCCACCGTGTCCATCGCGTCCCCCTCGGGTGCGGAAGGAGCCCCAGTATAGGGCACGCGGCGAGCTAGCCTGACGGCGGCGCGCGCCGCCGGAGCGGACGCGGGCCGAAGATCGCCGTCCCCACGCGCACGATGGTGGCGCCCTCGGCCACCGCCGCCTCCAGGTCCGCGCTCATGCCCATGGAGAGGGTGTCGAGACCCGTGTGCCCCCGGGTGCGCAGGTCCTCGAGCAGCGCCCGCAGCGCGGCGAAGGGGATGCGCTGGCGCCGGGGGTCGCGCTCCGGCGCGGGGATCGCCATCAGGCCGCGCAGGCGCAGGCGCGAGAGCCCCGCCACCACCTCCGCCAGCGCCGCGGCCTTCTCCGGCGCCACGCCGCGCTTGGAGGCTTCGCCGCTCACGTTGACCTGGATGCAGACCTCGAGCGGAGCGAGCGCCTCGGGGCGGTGGCGGTGGAGGCGCTCGGCGAGCTCCGGACGGTCCAGACTGTGAACCCAGTCAAAGTGCGCGGCGATGCGTTTGGCTTTATTGGACTGGATGGGGCCGATGAAATGCCACTCGGCCTCGAGCCCGGACAGGGCCTCGCGCTTGGCGAGCGCCTCCTGCAGGTAGCTCTCGCCGAAGCGGCGCTGGCCGGCGGCGTGGGCCGCGGCCAGCGCCGCCGGAGGATGGCCCTTGGCGACTGCCAGCAGCGCCACCGATTCCGGCGCGCGGCCGCAGGCGCGGGCGGCCCGCTCGATGCGCGCGCGCACGGCCCGCAGGCCGGC
This sequence comes from Gammaproteobacteria bacterium, assembly GCA_026989495.1. Lineage (GTDB taxonomy): Bacteria > Pseudomonadota > Gammaproteobacteria > S144-34 > S144-34 > S144-34. The sequence continues at coordinate 23,715 of JALSJE010000021.1, forward strand.
GGCGACGTCCGGCGCTTCGTTCACGACGGGAGGCTCCGGGGTACCGGGCATGGTCGAGGCTATACTGTAGCCGATCGTGGCACCGAAGCGGGGAGAGGCGGGCACGGGCCCGCGCAGACGGGAGGGGAGATGGACATCGCAGAGCTGCTGGCCTTCGCGGTCAAGAACAACGCCTCGGACCTGCATCTCTCGGCGGGCCTGCCGCCTATGATCCGCGTCGACGGCGACATCCGCCGAATCAATCTGCCGGCGCTGGACCACAAGACGGTCCATGCGCTCATCTACGACATCATGAACGACAAGCAGCGCCGGGACTACGAGGAGTACCTCGAAACCGACTTCTCCTTCGAGATCCAGGGTCTGGCGCGCTTCCGCGTCAACGCCTTCAACCAGAACCGCGGCGCCGGGGCCGTCTTCCGCACCATCCCCTCGAACATCCTCACCCTGGAGGACCTCGGCTGCCCGCCGGTCTTCAAGGACATCGCCGACAAGCCGCGCGGGCTGGTGCTGGTGACCGGGCCCACCGGCTCGGGCAAGTCCACCACGCTCGCGGCCATGATCAACTACATCAACGAGACGCGCTTCGCCCACGTCCTCACCATCGAGGACCCGATCGAGTTCGTGCACCAGAGCAAGAAGTGCCTCGTCAACCAGCGCGAGGTGCACCAGCACACCCACGGCTTCAGCGAGGCCCTGCGCTCGGCCCTGCGCGAGGACCCCGACATCATCCTCGTGGGCGAGATGCGCGACCTCGAGACCATTCGGCTGGCGCTCACCGCCGCAGAGACCGGGCACCTGGTCTTCGCCACCCTGCACACGAGCTCGGCGGCCAAGACCATCGACCGCGTCATCGACGTCTTCCCGGCGGGGGAGAAGGACATGGTGCGCTCCATGCTGTCGGAGTCGCTCAACGCCGTCATCTCCCAGACCCTGCTCAAGAAGGTGGGCGGCGGGCGCACGGCGGCCTGGGAGATCATGGTGGCCACCCCCGCCATCCGCAACCTCATCCGCGAGGACAAGGTGGCGCAGATGTACTCGGCCATCCAGACCGGCCAGGCCCACGGCATGCAGACCCTGGACCAGCATCTGCAGGAGCTGGTGGCCCGCGGCATCGTCAGCCGCCACGAGGCGCGCGCGCGCGCCCAGAACAAGGAGCTATTCCGCTGAGCCCGGCACCGTCACCCGAGGGGGAGGAGGGTCACGCCATGGCCATCGACATGAACGCGCTCCTCAAGCTGATGGTCCACAAGAAGGCCTCGGACCTCTTCATCACGGCCGGCATGCCGCCCAGCCTGAAGATCCATGGGCGCATCCAGCCTGTCGCGGAGACGGCGCTCACGCCCGACCAGGCGCGCGAGACGGTGCTGAGCGTCATGAACGAGCGCCAGCGGCGCGAGTTCGAGGAGACCAAGGAGTGCAACTTCGCCATCAGCGCCTCGGGCGTGGGGCGCTTCCGCGTGAGCGCCTTCGTGCAGCGCAACTACGCAGGGATGGTGCTCAGGCGCATCGAGACCCGCATCCCCACCATCGAGGAGCTGCACCTGCCGCCGGTCCTGAAGAACCTGGCCATGACCAAGCGCGGGCTGGTGATCTTCGTCGGCGCCACCGGCACCGGCAAGTCCACCTCGCTCGCGGCCATGATCGGCTACCGCAACCAGAACAGCAACGGCCACATCGTCACCATCGAGGACCCGATCGAGTTCGTCCATCAGCACGCCGGCTGCATCGTCACCCAGCGCGAGGTGGGCATCGACACCGAGTCCTACGAGGTGGCGCTCAGGAACACCCTGCGCCAGGCCCCGGACGTGATCCTCATCGGCGAGATCCGCTCGCGCGAGACCATGGACTACGCCATCCAGTTCGCCGAGACGGGGCACCTCTGCCTGTCGACGCTGCACGCCAACAACGCCAACCAGGCCCTCGACCGCATCATCAACTTCTTCCCCGAGGACCGGCGCGACCAGCTCCTCATGGACCTCTCGCTCAACCTCAAGGCCATCGTGGCCCAGCAGCTCATACCCACGCCCGACGGCAAGGGCCGGCGCGTGGCGGTCGAGGTGCTCATCAACACGCCGCTCGCCGCCGACATGATCCGCAAGGGCGAGATCCACAAGCTCAAGGAGCTCATGAAGCGCTCGACGCAGCAGGGCATGAAGACCTTCGACCAGGCGCTGTTCGAGCTCTACCAGGCGGGCGAGATCACCTACGAGGACGCTCTCCACCACGCCGACTCGGCCAACGAGGTGCGCCTCATGATCAAGCTGGGCAAGCGCGATCCCGAGAGCCTGGCGCAGGCGGCCGAGGGGCTGAGCCTGGTGGATCCCGACCGCTGAGGCCTCGGGCCGCGTGGAGGCCCCGCCCCCGGTCGGGATGCTCCGGGGCCCCTCACCAGACGACCTCGGCGGCGTCGAAGACCGGCCCGTCCACGCATACGCGGCGCATGGCAAGCCCCTGCGGGGTGCGCACGGGCACCGTGCAGCCGGCGCAGCCGCCCACCCCGCAGGCCATGTGCTCCTCCAGCGCCACCTGGCAGGGCAGCCCCTGCTCGGCCGCAAGACGCGCCACCGCCGCCAGCATGGGGTGCGGCCCGCAGGCGTAGAGCTGCACCCCGCGCCGCGCGATCCCGGGCAGGGTCTCGAGCCAGGCGCGGGCGAGCTCGGTGACGAGCCCGCGGTGGCAGCCCGGGTGGCCGCGCCCGCTCGCGAGCCGTGCCGGCACGCCGGCCCGCTCGAGACGGGCCAGGCTGCGCTCCGCCTCGGCCGGGACGCCCGGGACCGGCAGCCGCGCGGGGACGAGCTCGAACGGGAAGGGGGCCTCCGAGCCCAGGAGGGCCACCGGCCGCCACGGCTCGCCCGCCGCCGCGAGCCGCTCGGCGAGGAAGATCACGGGGGGCATGCCCACGCCGCCGCCCAGGAGCAGCGCCCGGGGACGCGCCGGGTCGGGACGGAAGGGCCGGCCGATGGGCCCGAGCAGGCTGAGGCGCTCACCGGGGCGGCGGGCGGCGAGCCGCGCCGTGCCCAGCCCCACCACCTTGTAGAGCAGCTCCACGGTGCCCGCGGCCGGGTCGGCGCCCATGAGGGAGAGCGGCCTGCGCATGGGGAGCATCGGGTCGCAGCGCAGGTGCACGAACTGCCCGGGCTCGGCGCGGGCGGCGCAGCGCGGCGCGCGCAGCACCAGCACGCGCTGGCCCTCCGGCCAGGCCTCGTGGCGCAGGACCTCGGCCTCCTCCAGTGCGATCGTACCGGTCACGTGCCCCGGTCCTCGTGGACGATGCGGCCGCCGAGCAGCGTCCAGCGCACCCGCCCCTTCAGGGTCCAGCCGGCGAAGGGGGTGTTGCGCCCGGCGCTCACCATGCGCGCCGGGTCGAGGCGCCACTCGGCGGCGGGGTCGAAGATGCACACGTCCGCGGACGAGCCCGGGGCGAGCGTGCCGGCCTCGATGCCGAGGATGGCGGCGGGGCCTGCGGTGAGGCGCTCGATGGCGGCCGGCAGCGTGAGGGTGCCCTCGTCCACCAGCCGCAGCGTGAGCGGCAGCAGCAGCTCCACCCCCGAGGCCCCCACTTCGGTGGAAGGAAAGGGGGCGAGCTTGGCGTCGGGCTCGTGGGGCTCGTGGTCGGAGCAGACCGCGCCGATGACGCCGCGGGCGAGCCCCTCGCGCAGGCCCTCGCGGTCGCGCCCGGTGCGGAGCGGCGGGTCGAGGTGGGCCTCGGCGTTGAAGCCGGCGAGGTCGGCCTCGGTGAGGTGCAGATGCGCCACGGCCACGTCGGCCGTGACCGGCAGCCCGTCGTACTGGGCGCGGGCGATCATGCGCACCGCGCGCGCGGTCGAGAGCCGCCCGAAGTGGGCGCGCACGCCCGTCTGCTCCACCAGCGCGAGGCAGCGGGCCACCTCGGCGGTCTCGGCCGCGGCCGGGATGCCGGGCAGCCCCAGGCGCGTGGCCACGGGCCCCTCGTGGGCGCAGCCGCCGTCGCGCAGCCACGCATCCATGGGGTGGATGTGCACGGTGAGCCCGAAGGTGGCGGCGTACTCCATGGCGCGGCGCAGGACCAGCGTGTTCGGCACGGGGCGGCGCGCGTTGCCCACGCCCACGCAGCCCGCTTCCGCCAGCGCCGCCATCTCGCTCAGGCGCTCGCCGTCGAGGCCGCGCGTGAGCGCCCCGAGGCAGACCACGCGCGCGTGGCCCGCGGCCTCGGCCAGCCGCCGCACGAGCTCGGCCACCGCGGGCGTGTCGAGCACCGGGTCGGTGTCGGGCGGGCAGCAGAGCGTGGTCACCCCGCCGGCGGCGGCCGCGCGCGTCTCGCTCGCCACCGTGCCCTTGTGCTCCTGGCCCGGCTCGCGCAGGCGCGCGGCCAGATCCACCAGCCCCGGGCACACGACGAGCCCCGTCGCCTCCAGCACGCGGTCGGGCGTGAAGCCCTCGGGGGCGCGCCCGGCGGCGACGATGCGGCCGTCGGCGATGGCCAGCTCCCCCTCGGCATCGAGGCCGCCCGCCGGGTCGACGATGCGCCCGCCGCGGATGAGGATGCGCTCGCCGCTCACGCCGGCGTGCCCTCCCCGCCGCGGGCGGTCCGCATGGTCATGGAGATGATGGCCATGCGCACCGCGATGCCGTGCTCGACCTGCTCCAGGATCACCGAGCGCGGCCCGTCGGCCACGCGCGACTCGAGCTCCACCCCGCGGTTGATGGGGCCGGGGTGCATGACGATGGCGTCGGGGCGGGCCCGCGCCAGCCGCTCCTCGGTGAGGCCGTAGAGGCGGAAGTACTCGTGCTCGCTCGGCAGATGCGCGCCGCGCATGCGCTCCTTCTGCAGGCGCAGCATGATGACGACGTCGGCGTCGCGCAGCCCGTCCTCCATGCGGTGGAAGACGTGCACGCCCAGGTCCTCCACGTGCGCCGGCAGCAGCGTGCGCGGGGCCACCACCCGCACCTCGCCCGTGCCCAGGGCGTTGAGGGCGTGGATCTGCGAGCGCGCCACGCGCGAGTGCAGGATGTCGCCCACGATGGCCACCACCAGGTCCTCGAAACGGCCCTTGCGGCGGCGGATGGTGAAGACGTCGAGCAGGGCCTGGGTGGGATGTGCGTGGCGGCCGTCGCCGGCGTTGACCACGCTCACGTGCGGCTGCACATGGCGGGCGATGAAGTGGGCCGCGCCGCTGTCGGCGTGGCGCACCACGAACATGTCCACGTGCATGGCCTCGAGGTTGCGCAGGGTATCCAGCAGGGTTTCGCCCTTGGTCGTGGCCGAGGCGGAGACGTTGATGTTGAGCACGTCGGCCGAGAGGCGCTTGGCCGCGAGCTCGAAGGTGGTGCGCGTGCGCGTGCTGGCCTCGAAGAACAGGTTGACGACGGTCTTGCCGCGCAGCAGCGGGACCTTCTTCACCGTCTGCTCGGCGACGCCGGCGAAGGACTCGGCCGCATCGAGTATCTCTGTGAGCAGGCCGCGCTCCAGGCCCTCGACGGTCAGGAAGTGGCGCAGCCGCCCCTGCTCGTCCACCTGCAGCCGCGCGCCGCTCATGCCGCCTGCTTCTTCACCACGCTCAGCTCGAGGGGCTCGGGGCCGGCGAGCTCCACGTACTCGTCGGGGGCGAGCTCGAGGTGGCGGCCCGCCACCTGCGCCTCCACGGGGAGCTCGCGCCCGGGGCGCTCGACCAGCACCGCCAGCAGCACGGAGGCGGGGCGGCCGTAGTCGAAGATCTCGTTCAGGGCCGCTCGGATGGTGCGTCCGGTGTGCAGCACGTCGTCGACCAGCACGATGTGGCGGTCGTCCACGTTGAAGGGGATGTGGGACGGGCGCACCTGCGGGTTCATGCCCACGCGGGTGAAGTCGTCGCGGTAGAAGGAGATGTCGAGGGTGCCGAGAGGCTCGTCGAGACCGAGCAGGCGGTGGAGGCGCTCGGCCACCCACACGCCGCCGGTGTGGATGCCCACCATGGCCGGCGCATGCACGCCGCGCGCCTCGAGCCGCTCGCGCAGGGCCGCGGCCATCTCGGCGAGGACGGCGTCGATGTCGATGTCCAGCCTGCGGCTCATGGGCCCTCCCCCTGCGCGGTGACGCCGTCCAGCCAGGCCTGCAGGATGACCTGCGCCGCCGCCCGGTCGCGCGCGCCGCGCCGCGCCGGCCGGCGCAGGCGCCCCGCCGCCCGGGCCTCGCGGATGGCCGCGCGGGCGGCGGCGCTGCTCAGGCGCTCGTCCACGCGGTGGACCGGCAGCCGGTAGCGGGCCGCGAGCCGGCGGGCGAAGCGTTCCGCGGCGCGGGTGAGCGCGTGCGGCGTGCCGTCGAGATTGTACGGGATGCCCACCACCAGCGCATCGGGGCCCCACTCCGCCACCAGGCGGTCGAGCGCCGGCCAGTCCGGCCCGCGGGCCGCGGCCACCACCGCCAGCGGGCGCGCGGTGCGCGTCACGGTCTCGCCCACCGCCACCCCGATGCGGCGCAGCCCATAGTCGAAGCCGAGTACCGTCGCGGGTCGGGGCGAGCCCGCCGGGGCCGGACCGGGGCCCATGGCCTCAGGCGTGGCCCGCCTCGCCCGAGAGGCGGCCGAGATCGATCCCGAGATGGCGGGCGGCCGCCTCCCAGCGCGCCTCGTCCGGGGTCTCGAACACGATCGCCATGTCGGCGGGACCGCTGAGCCAGGCGTTGTCGGCCATCTCCTGCTCGAGCTGCCCCGGCGCCCAGCCGGCGTAGCCGAGGGCGACGAGGAAACGCTCCGGCCCCTCGCCCCGGGCGATGGCCTCGAGGATGTCGCGCGAGGTGGTGATGGCGACGGTCTCGGTCACCTGCAGGGTCGAGCTCCAGGCCCCCACCGGCTCGTGCAGCACGAAGCCGCGCTCGCGCTGCACGGGTCCGCCCACGTACACCGGAACCTCCAGCGCGCGGGGGTCGGTGGCGCGGATGCCCATGTGCTCCAGGATCTCGCCCAGGCGCATCTCGCTCGGCCGGTTGACCACCAGCCCCAGGGCCCCCTCCTCGTTGTGCTCGCAGATGTAGGTGACGGTGTGGAAAAAGTTCGGGTCCGCGAGCTGGGGCATCGCGATGAGGAAGTGGCCGGTGAGCCAGGCGCGCGTCTGCTCGTCCATGGCGGACAGTATCCCGCCGCCCCGGGGGGCCCGCAAGGGCCGTTCAGCGGCCGCGCAGGCGGTTGGAGCTCAGGAACTCCCAGGTGCGGACGATATGCAGCACGTCGGTTTCACGGCGGATCTCCGGCGGAAAGGGGGCGAAGGGGGCGGCCAGCCGCACGATGCGCTTGGCTGCCTGGTCGAGCACGCGATGGCCCGAGGAGCGCGTGACGGTGATCTCGCGCACCGTGCCGTCGGCGTTGAGGGCCACGTCGAGGGTGAGCCGGCCCGAGAGCCCCCGCCGGCGGGCCTCGACCGGGTAGTTCAGGTTGCCGATACGCTCGACCTTCTCCACCCAGGCCTGCACGTAGGCGGCGTACTTGTGCCGGCGGGTGCGCGCGTGCACGTAGCGCTCGCGCAGCCGTTCGCCGCGGGCGCGTTCGCGCTCGCCCGGCTCGGCCTCGAGGCTGGCCAGCGCGAGGCTGCGGCTGTAGAGCGCGGCCGCGCTCAGGGGCGTGTTGCGGCTCGCGGGCGGAGCGGGCTCGGCCGGCGCGCGCGGTGCGGCCTCGGGCCGCGTGCGCGCGAGCCGCTCGGGAGCGGCGGCGCGCGCGGGGGTGGGGGGGCTGGCCTGGCTGGCCTGGGGGCCCGGGGTCTCGAGGGGGACGGTCTTCGGGGGCGCCTCGGGGCGCGCCGGCTCGCGCACGTTGCCGGCGCCGGCCTGGTCCGCGGCCGCCAGGTAGTCGGCCTGGTCCGGGGCCTTCTCCGCCGGCTGCCGGACGAGCGTCACGTCCAGGGTGGGCAGCGGGGGCTCGCTCGGGCGATCGAAGGGCGAGAAGCCGACGCCGAGGATGACGATGGCGTGGAAGGCCGCCGCCAGGGTCAGCGTCAGGGCGAGGCGGTCACGCGCCGGCGGCAGCGGGGGCGGCGGCGCGCCCGGGACCGCGGTGGCCGATGGGGTGCTCATGCCGGCTCCGTGGCGTCCAGCTCGAGGATGCGCCAGGCGATTATACCGCTCAGGGTGCCGAAGGCCGCGGCCGCGGTCATGAGAGGCGCGGCCAGGTACAGGAAAGCCGGGTGGGGGACGAAGAGCAGCCACGCCACCCCGAGCTGGGCACCCATGTGGGCCAGGGCCGCTGCCAGGCTCAGGCCGAGGGGGCTCAGACCGCGCCCCGGCCCATCGTGCTGCCCGGCCCCCCTGCCTCGGGGGGCGATGCCGACGAGGCGCGCGGCCAGCCCCAGCACCACCAGCGCCCCGGTGGCACCCGCCGCGCTCAGGATGAAGGTGGGCGAGAGGAAGGTGCCGAGCAGGAGCGAGCCCACCAGCACGCGCAGCGCCCCCACCCACGCGGCCGTGCGCCAGCCGAAGCGCACCAGGGCGAGCACGGTCACCACATTGGCGAGCCCGGGCTTCATGCCCGGCACCGGGCTGGGCAGGGCTGTCTCCAGCACGTGGAGGGCGACCGCCAGCGCCGCGAGCGCCGCCACCTGCAGGTCCTCGCGCTCGGGCCGCAGCAGGGTGGTGCCCGGCGTCGCGCCGCTCATCCCGGGGAGGGTGGCGTCCGAGGGTGGGCTCACGGGCGGTCCGGGTCAGAAGTTGATGGCGTCATAGGCGCCGCCGGGACCGGTGAGGGTGACCACCACCCCGTTCGGCAGGCAGGCCGCGAGCGCGCCGGCCTCGCGCACCCAGCCGGCGCGCACGCACACCTTCGCCCGGCAGGGCGAGTCCACGAAACGGACCGCCCCGCCGCGCACCTCCAGCACGCTCTCGCCAAGCGCCCCGCGCACCCGGTAGGTGCCGGGCCGGTCGAGGGGGAGGTAGCGCGTCCCGAAGGGCGTCTCCACGCGGGCGGTCACCACCGGACCCGCCCCGGCCTGGCGCCAGGCGAGCACGTGCAGCCCCGCGAGCAGGACCGCCGCGAGGGCGAACACGACCAGGTCCGCGGGCGTCGGAAGCGGACGGCTCACGGCGCGCCTCCCCCTGCGGGCGCCGCGGCCGTGCCCTCCGGAACGGCGGGCAGCGGCACGGTCTCCAGGGGCGGGGCGGGGCGCGCCACGATGCGCAGCCGCCGCGCGAGTGCCGGCGTGGCCTGGAGCCGGCCTGCCTCGTCCACCACCAGCACCTGGGTGAGCCCCAGCCGGGCCGCCACCGCCGGCCACTCGCGGGGGCCGGCCACGAACAGCGCAGTGGCGGCCGCGTCCGCCTCGCTGCCGTCGTCGTGGACCACCGTGACCGAGACGAGCCCGCGCGCGGGCCGGCCCGTGCGCGGGTCGAGGATGTGATGATAGCGCCGGCCCTGCCAGGTGAAGTAGCGCTCGTAGTCCCCGGAGGTGAAGACCGCCTCGCCGTCGGCCACCTCGAGGGCGGCCAGGATGCCGTTGCCGCGCGGGGCGCGGATGCCGATGCGCCAGGGGCGGTCCCCGTGGCGCCCGAGGACGCGCAGGTCGCCGCCGGCGTTGACCAGGGCGCTGGTCACGCCCAGGCGGCGCAGGCGCTCGACGGCCCGGTCCACGGCGAGCCCCTTGGCGAAGGCGCCGAAGTCGAGCTGCACCTCCGGGTTGCGCGAGCGCACCCGGATGCCGCGCACCTCCAGGTCGAGGATGCTGGGCCGGGCGGCGAGCAGGGCGGCGATGCGCGCCGCGTCCGGAGGCGGGCGCTCGCCACCGGGATCGTCGCCGTGGAAGCCCCACAGGGCGATGAGCTTTCCGATCCCCGGATCGAAAAGACCGCCCGAGGCCTCGGCGAGCGCGCGCGCCTCGACGATGAGGGGCAGCACCGAGGGCGCGGCCGAGAACCAGTGGCCCGTGGCGAGCAGCGTGTTGACCCGTCCGAGCGCCCCGGGGCGCCAGGCGTGCCAGGTGCGCTCCATATAGGTGAAGTCGGCCTCCAGCGCGCGGTGGGCGCGCTCGGCGAGCCCCGCGGGCGCGCCGTGGAGGGTGAGCTCCACCACCGTGCCCATGGCGAGGAAGCTGTAGCGATGCTCGGGCGCCTCGCGCGCGCACCCGGCCGCGAGCAGCGCGGCCGCGAGCAGCGCGGCGGCGCGGACACGGGGCCTCATGGCCGCCCGCCTCCTGCCGTCCTGCGCCGGTCCCGTGCCGCGAGCCGCCGCGCGATGGCGTCCATGAGGTCGCCGGCGATGTCGAGCCCGTAGAGCGCGTCGAGCTCGCGGATGCAGGTGGGGCTGGTGACGTTGATCTCGGTCAGCCAGCCCCCGATCACGTCCAGCCCGACGAAAAGCAGCCCGCGCTCGCGGAGCGCCGGGCCGAGGCGGGCGCAGATCTCGCGCTCGCGCCGATCCAGCGGCACCCCCTCGCCGCGGCCGCCGGCGGCGAGGTTGCCCCGCAGCTCGCCCGCGCGCGGGATGCGGGCGAGCGCGTAGGGCACGGGCTCGCCATCCACCAGGAGGATGCGGTGGTCGCCCCCGGTGCGGATCTCCGGGACGAAGCGCTGGGCCATGCACCAGCGCCGGCCGTGCGCCGTCATGGTCTCGAGGATCACGGGGCGGTTGGGGTCGTCGCGGCGCAGGTAGAAGACGGACTCGCCGCCCATGCTTCCGAGGGGCTTGAGCACGATCTCGCCGTGCGCCTCGAGGAAGGCCTCGATGCGTGCCGGCTCGCGCGCCACCACGAAGGGCGGGGCGAGGTCGGCGAACCAGGCCAGCCAGAGCTTCTCGTCCACCTCGCGCAGCGCCCGCGGGGCGTTGACCACCAAGGTCCCCGCCGCCTCGGCGCGCTCCAGGATCCAGGTCGCGCGCAGGTATTCGAGGTCCACGGGCGGATCCTTGCGCATGAGGATCACGTCGAGCGTGTGCAGCGGGGCCTCCTCCGGCTCGCCCAGCTCGTACCAGCCCGCCGGGTCGTCGCGCACCGCGAGCGGGCGCATGCGGGCCCAGGCCTCGGCGCCCGCCGTGCCGGAGCCGGATGCCCAGGTCGCGGGATCTGGGCCGGTGCCGGAGGCGGGCCGCCCCGCCTGCGGGCGCTGCGGCGCTCCCCGCGACTGCGCGCTGCGCGCGCCCGTGTCCGCGCCGCCGCCTCGTCGTCGCCTTTCCGCATCCCCGGCTGCCTGATACCGTTCCGCCTCCCCGCGCTCTGGGACTCGGCGGCCGTGCGGCGCTCCCCGCGACTGCGCGCTGCGCGCGCCCGTGTCCGCGCCGCCCGCCAGCCACAGGTCGCCGAGCTCCATGTAGCGCAGGCTCCAGCCGCGCGCCTGCGCGGCCAGCAGCATGGCGAAGGTGCTGTCCTTGGCGATGCGGATGTCCTCGATGGGGTCCATCACGACCCCGAGCCGCACGCTCACGGCGCGGCCTCGCGCATCTCGCGCGCGGCGGCCACCAGCGCGAGCCGTGCCACCACGCCGTAGGCGTAGAAGCGGTTGGGGCCCGCGTCCGGGTCGCTGCGCGCATCCGGCGTGTTGCACGACCCCGTGAAGGCGAGCGGCTGGAAGTGCATGCCGGGGGCGTTGAGATTCTCGGTGGGGCCGCGGCCGGTGTGCACCCGGTAGAAGCCGCCCACCACATAGTGATCGATCATGTAGACCACGGGCTCGGCCACGGAGGAGCCGTCCTCCCAGGTTTCGAAGGTGTAGACCCCTTCCTGCAGCAGCACGCGCCGCACCGCGCGTCCGCCCTTGGTGGTGGCCATGCGCGTGCGCTGGCGCCGGCTCAGGCCGCGCACCTCCTCCGGGCTGCGCGCCACCATCACCGCCATGCCGTAGGTGCCGGCGTCGGCCTTGATCACCACGAAGGGCTCACGGTCTATGCCGTGCTCGTCGTACTTTGCGCGGATGGCCTCGAGGAGCCGGGCCACGTTGCGCTCCAGGCAGGCCTCGCCCTCGCGGCGCAGGAAGTCGATCTCGCCGCAGTTGCGATAGAGGGGCTCGATGAGCCAGGGGTCGATGTCGATGAGGGCTGCGAACTCTTCGGCCACGCGGTGGTAGTGCTCGAAGTGGCGGAACTTGGAGCGGTCCGCCCAGCCCAGGTGCAGGGGCGGGGCGACGGGCTGCTCGATGTCCTCCAGGATCGCCGGGCGCCCGCCGGCGAGGTCGTTGTTGAGCAGCACCATGCAAGGGTCGAATCCGGCCACGCCCACGCGCGCCCCGTGCCGCTCCAGGGGCTCGAGCACCACCTCGCGGCCCGAGGGCAGCTCGATGCGGCGCGGGCCCTCGAGATCCTCGATGAGCGAGCCGATGCGCACCTCGTAGCCCGCCTGCGCCACGATGCCGGCCAGCGTCGCGAGGCTCTCCAGGTAATAGGTGTTGCGGGTATGGCTCTCGGGCACGATCAGCACGCGGCTCGCCGTGGGGCAGAGCCGCTCGATGGCGGCCTGCATGGCCTGCACGCACAGCGGCAGGAAGGCCGGGTTGAGGTTGTTGAACCCGGCCGGAAAGAGGTTGGTGTCCACCGGCGCGAGCTTGAAGCCCGCGTTGCGCAGGTCCACCGACGCGTAGATGGGTGCGGGCGTGGCGAGCCACTGGCGGCGCAGCCAGGCCTCGATGGCGCTCTGGCGCTCGAGCAGGTGCGACTCCAGGGTCAGCAGCGGCCCCGTGAGCGCGGTGGTCAGGTGCGGTACGGTCTGCAGTGTCGGTGCGGCCATGGCGAGCGGAAAGGCGGAGGACGGCGCCGAAGGCCCCGGCGGCGTCGATGCCCCGACGAGCGCGTCCCCTCGGGCGGGATCCCGGCGTGCCAGCCCTCGGGCAGCGCCCTAAAATGGTACCCTAGGCACAGGGCGTGCGCGCGGCCTGCGGGCTCGCTGCCAGCCGGGGTTGGAAGGCCGGCCGGGGTGGGGGCTTGCGGTGCGCGTTTTATGGAAGCGCTTAAGTTATTGTGCTAAACATTGGCCGTACGGTAGTTTTCAGCCCGGGAGCGGGGAAGGATGGCCACGCAGGAGAACCCGGTGGGGGAGGCGAAGACCAAGCCGCAGGACCTGGCCGGCCTCAAGGTCATGGTCATCGACGACAGCAAGACCATCCGCCGCACGGCGGAGATCCTGCTGAAGAAGGAGGGTTGCGAGGTCGTCACCGCGACGGACGGCTTCGAGGCACTGGCCAAGATCGCCGAGCACCGGCCCGACATCATCTTCGTCGACATCATGATGCCGCGCCTCGACGGCTATCAGACGTGTGCCCTGATCAAGCGCAACCGGATGTTCCGGGACACGCCCGTCATCATGCTCTCGAGCAAGGACGGGCTGTTCGACCGGGCCAAGGGGCGCATCGTGGGCTCGGAGCAGTACCTGACCAAGCCCTTCACCAAGGAGGAGCTGCTGGGGGCGATCCGGCGCCAGGTCCAGAGCGGCGAGGAATGAGGTTCAGGGGCGCCTGGCGTGTCCGCCGCGGCGGGCACGCCAGGCGCGCGCGGGCGGGGGCGGCAGGCGCCACCCGTCACGGCGAGTTGCACGGCACAGCGGAGGGGGCAGCACAGATGGCGCGCATCCTGATCGTGGACGACTCACCCACCGAGGTGCACGTCCTCAAGACCATGCTCGAGAAGAACGGCTTCGACACGCTCGCGGCCATGAGCGGCGAGGAGGGCATCGAGAAGGCGCGCAACGAGCGCCCGGACCTCATCCTGATGGACATCGTGATGCCGGGCCTCAACGGTTTCCAGGCCACCCGTCAGCTCACGCGCGATCCCGACACGGCCTCCATCCCGGTGATCATCGTGACCACCAAGGACCAGGAGACCGACCGCATCTGGGGGCTGCGCCAGGGGGCCAAGGACTACATCACCAAGCCGGTGGAGGAGAAGGACCTGGTGGCAAAGATCAAGGCGGTGCTGGGGGCGGCCTGAGGCCGGGCGCGGAGGCAGGCGGGTGCGCGACCCGGCCCAGCTGCTGGCCCAGATCGAGCGCCGCGCCCAGGCGCGCGCGCGGGCGCTGCCGCGCCAGGAGGCGGCGCGGCGTCTGTGGCCGGGCATCGCCTTCCGCGTCCGCGGCCAGCGGCTGGTGGCCCCGCTCGCCGAGGTGTCCGAGATCCTCTACTACCCGCCGCTCACGCGCGTGCCCGGCACCAAGCCCTGGGTGTGCGGGATCGCCAACGTGCGGGGCAATCTGCTGCCCATCATGGATCTCAAGGGCTATCTCTATGGCGAGCAGACGCCCACCCACCGGCGCGCGCGCGTGCTGGTCGTCAGCCACCGCGGGCTCGCGGCGGGGCTGCTGGTGGACGAGGTGCTGGGCCTCAGGCACTTCGACGAGGCCGACCGCCTGGCCGAGGTGCCCGAGGCCGACGAGCCGCTGCGCCCCTACCTGCGCCGCGGCTATCGGGACGAGGAGGGGAGCTGGCCCGTGTTCAGCATGTTCCGCCTGGCGGAGAATCCGCTCTTCCTGCAGGCGGCGGTCTGAGCGGGGGCGGCGCGGAGGCGAGCAACGAGGAGTCGGTCGCTGCCGGCCTGAGGCCGCGGGCGGCCATCTGACGGGGGAAGAAGAAGATGAGCACACCGAAGCACGTACTGGCCCAGATCGGAGCCAACCGGAGGATCCTGTGGCTCGGCGGCCTGGCCATCGCCCTGGTGATCGGCATGGCCGCGGTGTTCATCTACGTGGCGGTCACCGGCGGCTACGACCGCCAGTACATCAGCATCGCAGGCGAGCAGCGGGTGCTGTCGCAGAACATCGCGAAGTATGCGCTGCAGGCGGCCACCGGCACGGAGGCGGCCTTCGACCGCCTCGCCAAGGCGCGTGGCGCCTTCGAGCGCAACCTCAAGGTGCTGGAGGCGGGCGATCCGGAGCAGGGGCTGCCCCCGGCCCCGGAGGCGGTGGGCGCCGAGCTCGCCCGCATGCGCAAGGAGTGGAACGACTTCCGCAGCAACGTGGACGGCGTCATCGCGGGCAAGGCGGCCGTGCTCGAGATACGCGAGTTCATCGGCACCATCAACGAGCTCATGCCCCAGCTGCTCGCCGTCTCCGACGAGGTCGTGACCCTTCTGGTGGAGAAGGGCGCCGATCGCGAGCAGATCTACATCGCCTCCCGCCAGCTTATGCTGACCCAGCGCATCGAGAACAACGTCAACAAGGTCATCGCCGGCGGCGAGGGCGCGGCCATGGCGGCCGACCGCTTCGGGCGTGACGCGGCGCTGTTCGGGCGCGTGCTCGAGGGCATGGTCAAGGGCGATCCCGCCCTCAACATCCGGCCCGTGAAGGACCCGGAGATCCTCGACAAGCTGCGCGAGGTCTCCATGCTGTTCACCACGGTGAGCCACCACGTGGGCGCCATCCTCGAGCGTTCGCCCGAGCTGTTCGAGGTGCAGGAGGCGGCCAACAAGATTTCGGCGGAGAGCGACCACCTCCTCGAGACAGCCAGCAGTCTGGCGGGTGCCTTCGTGGCGGCGGCCGAGGCGCGGCCGGTCAAGGTCTGGCACGGTTACGTGCTGCTCGTGCTCGCCATCCTGGTGCTCGGCCTGGTGGGCTGGGAGTTCCTGCAGGATGCGCGCCGGCGCCAGCGCGCGGCCGAGGAGCAGAACAGGCGCAACCAGGAGGCCATCCTGCGGCTGCTGGACGAGATCAGCAACCTGGCCGAGGGCGACCTGACCGTGCACGCCACGGTCACCGAGGACATCACCGGCGCCATCGCCGACTCGATCAACTACGCCATCGACGCGCTGCGCAGTCTGGTGTCCACCATCAACGAGACCTCGGTGCAGGTCTCCTCGGCGGCCCAGGAGACCCAGGCCACCGCCATGCATCTGGCCGAGGCCTCCGACCACCAGGCGCAGCAGATCACGGCGGCGAGCGCGGCCATCAACGAGATGGCGGTCTCGATCGACCAGGTCTCGAAGAACGCGCAGGAGTCCACGGAGACGGCGCAGAAGTCGGTGGAGGTGGCCCACAAGGGCGCCGACACCGTGCGCCGCACCATCACCGGCATGGAGGCCATCCGCGAGCAGATCCAGGAGACCTCCAAGCGCATCAAGCGCCTGGGCGAGAGCTCGCAGGAGATCGGCGACATCGTCGAGCTCATCAACGACATCGCCGACCAGACCAACATCCTCGCCCTCAACGCCGCCATCCAGGCGGCCATGGCGGGCGAGGCGGGGCGCGGCTTCGCGGTGGTGGCCGACGAGGTGCAGCGCCTGGCGGAGCGCTCCGCCAACGCCACCAAGCAGATCGAGGCCCTGGTCAAGGCCATCCAGACCGACACCAACGAGGCGGTCATCTCCATGGAGCAGACCACGGCCAACGTGGTCAGCGGCGCCAGGCTGGCCGAGGAGGCGGGTGAGGCCCTCACCGAGATCGAGAACATGTCCAAGCATATCGCCGAGCTCATCCAGAGCATCTCGGACTCGGTGCGCCAGCAGGCCTCGGCCGCGGCCAACATCTCCGACACCATGAACGTGATCCAGGAGATCACCACCCAGACCTCGGCCGGCACCAACGAGGTGGCCTCCTCGATCGGCAACCTGGCCGAGCTCGCCACGGAGCTGCGCAGGTCGGTGGCCGGCTTCAAGCTCCCGGACTGAGCCGGGGGGCGCGATGGCGCAGGTGGGCAGCGAGGTGCGGCGCAGCGGGTGGCAGGGGCTCACCCCCGCGCCCGCCATGAGCGAGGCCCAGTTCGCGCGCTGGGTCGAGCTCGTGCGCCACCGCACCGGCATGCTGCTCTCGCCGGAACGCAAGTCCTTCCTCGTCACCAGCCTCACGGCGCGCATGCGCGAGCTCGGTATCGCCGACTACGACGCCTACTACGAGCTCGTCGCGCACGGGCCGCGCGGGGCGGTGGAGTGGGTGCTGCTGGTGGATCGGCTCACGGTGCACGAGACGCGCTTCTTCCGCCACCGCCCCTCCTTCGATCTGGTGCGCACGCGCGTGCTGCCCCAGAGCCCGGTGCCGGAGGCGCTCCAGCCCTACCGCATCCAGGTGTGGAGCATCGGCTGCGCCACCGGCGAGGAGGCCTACAGCCTCGCCATCGCCATCGACGAGCATCTGAGCCGGCTCGGGGGACGCTACTACTTCGGCATCACCGCCACCGACATCAGCCTATCGGCGCTCGCCACCGCCCGCCGCGGGATCTATCCGGGCAAGCGCCTCGACCGGATCGCGCCCGACCAGCGCGCGCGCTACTTCCGGCGTGTCGCCCCCGACACCTGGGAGGTGGTGCCGGCGCTGCGCAAGCGCGTGTGCTTCGCGCAGCTCAACGTGCTCGAGCTCGCGCGCGCGCCGCTCGCGCCCATGGACCTCATCTTCTGCCAGAACGTGCTGATCTACTTCGACCGCGCGCAACGCCAAGCCATCCTCGACCAGGTGGTGCGGCGGCTGGCGCCGGGCGGGGTGCTGGTGCTCGGTCCGGGTGAGGTCGTGGGCTGGCGCCATCCCGAGCTCGAGCGGGTGCATCATCCCGACACTCTGGCCTGGCGGCGCGTGGCGCGCCGCGGCGGAGGTGCGGCATGAGCTTCGGTGAAGGCATCGATCCCGGCGCCCTCGGCTGGGTGCGGGGCGAGCTCGAGGAGACCCTCAAGCAGGCCCGCCAGGCCCTCGAGGCCTATGTCGAGGACCCCGGCGACACCGCCCAGCTCCAGTTCTGTGCGAGCTACCTGCATCAGGTGCGCGGCACGCTCCAGATGCTGGAGCTCTACGGGGCCGCCATGCTCGCCGAGGAGATGGAGCACCTGGTGCGAGCGCTGCTCGAGGAGCGCATCAGCCAGCGCGAGGACGCCTACGAGGTGCTGATGCGTGCGCTGCTGCAGCTGCCGGACTACCTGGAGCGGCTCCGGAGCGGCGGGCGCGACCTGCCGGTGCTGCTGCTGCCGATCCTCAACGACCTTCGCGCCACCCGCGGCGAGAACCTGCTCTCCGAGAATGCGCTCTTCAATCCAGACCTGAGCGTGGAGGCACCGGTGGAGCCGGCGGCAGGGGCCCCGCTGCCGGCGCGCGAGCTCGGCCCGCGCGCACGCGGACTGCGCCATCAGCTCCAGCGCGGGCTGCTGGCCTGGTACCGCAACCAGGATGGGCGCGCCGGGCTGGACCTGATGGAGAAGGCGCTCGAGGGGCTGCAGGCCGCCTGCCGTCCCGGCAACGCCACGCGCCTGTGGTGGGCCGCGCGCGGCGTCGTCGAGGCCCTGCGCGATGGGGGCCTGGAGTCCAACGTCTCGCTGAAGCTCCTGCTCGGCCAGCTCGACCGCCAGGTGCGACGCATCATAGAGCAGGGCCAGGAGGCCCTGGAGAGCGAGCCGCCCGTCGAGCTCCTCAAGAACCTGCTCTACTACGTGGCCCGCGCCACCTCGGAGGGGCCGCTGGTCAAGGCCATACAGGAGGCCTTCCGGCTCGGCGAGCTGCTGCCGGACGAGGAGGAGCTGGAGGCCGCGCGTGACGCCCTCTCGGGCCGCAACCGCCAGCTCCTCGAGACGGTCTCCACCGCCATCCGCGAGGACCTGGCCCACGTCAAGGATGCCCTCGACCTCATCGGCCGCACGGGCAAGGCCAACCCCCAGGCCCTGGAGGACATGGCCGAGGTCCTGCGTCGCGTCTCGGACACGCTCGCCATGCTGGGCCTGGGTGCCGCGCGCCAGCTCGTGCAGGAGCAGATCGAGCGGCTGGAGGCGCTGCGGGAGGCGGGCGGCGAGGGGCCGCCGGAGCCTGCGGCGCTGATGGAGATGGCGAGCGCCCTGCTCCAGGTCGAGACGCGCCTGGAGGAAGGCCTGGCCGAACCCGAGGAGCCCGGGCAGGTCCCCGAGCCCGGGTCCCCCGTCCCCGAGGGCGAGTACCGCGCGGTCCAGGCGGCGGTGATCCGCGAGGCCATGGCCGACATGGCCAAGGCCAAGGAGGCCATCGTCGGCTTCATCGAGGCCCCGTGGGACCACGAGCGGCTCACCCACGTGCCGGGCCTGTTCCGCGAGATCCGTGGCGGCCTCCTGATGCTTGGCCTGGCGCGCGCGGCGGGGGCCCTGGAGGCGGTGGACGCCTACCTGCGCGAGGAGCTGCTCGGCCGGCGGCTGGTGCCCGAGAAGGAGGACCTGGACAGGCTGGCCGACGCCATCACCGCGGTGGAGTACTACCTGGAGGCGGTGGCCGAGGGACGCGCCGAGCGCGAGCGCATCCTCGACACCGCCGAGCAGGCCGTGGCGGCCCTGGGCCATCCCGTGAGCGGCGCCGCGCCGGCGTCCGCGGCGGTCGAGGCGCCGGACGAGACCGCCGGGGGTGAGGCGCCGGAGGAAGCGCTCCCCGAGGAGGAGGCGCAGGAGGCGGGCGAGGCTGTGGGGGAGGCCGCCGGGGAGGTCCTGGAGGGCGTCGAGGGCATCGAGGTGGAGCTCGTGGGCCCGGAGGAGGCGGCGGGCGTGCCGGAGCCGGGCCCGGGCGAGGCCGAGGCGGAGACCTCCCCGGCCGAGGGTGCGCCCGCGCAGCCCGCGGAGGGGGCAGCGGAGGAGGAGGCCGCGGAGGCCGGGACCCAGGCGCAGGCGGCAGGCGAGGCGGCGCAGCCGCCCGCCGCCCCCGAGCTCCATGCCCCGGACACCGGCGAGCCCCTCCAGGTGCTCGCCGGCGAGGTCGAGCCGGACATCCTCGACATCTTCCTGGAGGAGGCCGAGGAAGAGCTCTCCACGCTGCGGGAGCTCGTCCCGCGCTGGCGCGCCAATCCGGACGATCGCGATGCGCTCATCACCGTGCGCCGCGCCTTCCACACCCTCAAGGGCAGCGGCCGGCTGGTGGGAGCGCAGGTGGTGGGCGAGTTCGCCTGGTGCTACGAGAACATGCTCAACCGCGTGATCGACGGCACCATCGAGCCCACGCCCGCGCTGCTCGGCCTGCTCGACGAGTCGCTGGAGGTGCTGCCGGGGCTGGTCGAGCAGCTCCGCGGTGGCCCCGGCCCCCGGGTCGACCTCCAGGCGCTGCTGGAGCGCGCGCACCGCATCGCCAGGGGCGAGCCGGTGGAGCCGCCCGCCTTCGCGCCGGTGGCCGAGGAGGCGGCTGCCGCGGGCGAGGCCGGGGCGGAGACCGTGGCCGAGGCGCCCCCCTCGCCCGAGGCCGCCCCGGCCATGGACCCCACCCTCTACGAGATCTTCAGCAAGGAGTCGGCAGGCCACCTGGAGACGGTGCGCGCCTTTCTCGAGGGCTGCCGGGAGGGCGACGAGGCCGCCTGCCGGCCCACCGATGCCCTGGTGCGCGCGCTCCACACCCTCCACGGCAGCGCGCGCATGGCGGGCGCCGACGCCATCGCGGAGCTGGCGGGCATCGCCGAGCGCTACGTGAAGGTGGTGCAGGCGCGCGAGGCCCCGCTGCCGGAGGAGGGCCGCACCGCGCTGGGCGAGGCGGCCGAGACCATCGCCCGCATGGTGGAGGCCCTGGGCCCCGCCGGCGGCGAGCTGCCCGACGCGGCAGAGCTGCGCGAGCGCCTCGCCATGCTGCACACGCGCGAGCAGGAGGCGCTGGAGGCGGAGGAGGCCGCGGCGCAGGCCCCCGTCGCGGGCGAGGGGCAGGCACGCCCGGCCGGCGAGGCGGCGCAGCCCGAGGGCGGACGCGACGAGCTCGCCGAGATCTTCCTCGAGGAGGGTGCCGAGATCCTCGACGCGAGCGAGATGCTGCTCCACCGCTGGCACCAGGAGCACGAGAACCCGGACGTGGTGCGCCAGCTCCAGCGCGAGCTCCACACCCTCAAGGGCGGCGCGCGCATGGCCGGCATCGAGCCCATCGGCAACCTGAGCCATGCGCTGGAGTCGCTGTTCACGGCGGTGGCCGATGGCCATGTGCCGGTCTCGCCGCGCCTGCTCGACACGGTGCAGCGCGCCTTCGATGCCCTGCACCGGATGCTGGAGGAGGCCCGCGGCGGCCAGCCGGTCACGCCGGACGAGACCATCCTCCAGGAGGTGGAGAACGTGCGTCTCGGCACCGCGGCGCTGTCGGACGAGAGCGCCTCCGCGGTGACGGGCGAGACGGCCGGGGAGGAGGCCGCGGCCGAGACGGCGGGAGACGTGGTCGCCCCGGAGGGGACGCCGGTCCCCGCGCAGGCCCCGGAGCCGGCGCCGCCGGAGCCGGTGCCGCCGTCCGAGGCCGCGGAAGAGGGCGCCGAAGTGGTGCCCCTGCGGCCGCGGCGCGAGCAGGAGGCCGAGGCGGAGGCGGGCCCGCCCAAGGTGGAGCGCCGCGCGCGCCCCCGCATCCATTACGAGACGGTGCGTGTGCGCGCCGACCTCCTCGACCAGCTCGTCAACTACGCCGGCGAGATCAGCATCTACCGCGCCCGCCTGGAGCAGCAGTTCGGCGCCTTCCGCTTCAACCTCGCCGAGCTCGAGCAGACCGTGGCGCGCCTGCGCGAGCAGCTCCGGCGCCTCGAGATCGAGACCGAGGCCCAGATCCTCGCCACCTACCAGACCGAGGCCGGCACCCTGCGCGAAGACTTCGATCCGCTCGAGCTCGACCGCTACTCCACCGTGCAGCAGCTCTCGCGTGCGCTCGCCGAGAGCCTCAACGACCTGGTCAGCATCCAGGGCCTGCTCGAGAACCTCACACGCGAGTCCGAGACCCTGCTCCTGCAGCAGTCGCGCATCACCACCGACCTGCAGGAAGGGCTCATGCGCACGCGCATGGTCTCCTTCAGCGGCCTGGTGCCGCGCATGCGCCGCATCGTGCGGCAGGCCGCCGAGGAGCTCGGCAAGAAGGCCGAGCTCAGCGTGAGCGGCGCCGACGCCGAGATCGACCGCACGGTGCTCGACCGCGTGACCGCCCCGCTGGAGCACATGCTGCGCAACGCCGTCTCGCACGGCATCGAGCCCCCCGCCGAGCGGCGCCGCCTCGGCAAGGACGAGGTCGGGCGCGTGCACGTGGCCGTGGGCCGCGAGGGCAACGAGGTGGTGATCCGCGTCTCCGACGACGGCGCGGGCATGAATCTCGAGGCCATCCGGCGCAAGGCCGTCGAGCGTGGGCTGCTCGCCCCCGACGCGCAGGTGGATGACGACGATCTCATGCGCTTCATCTTCGAGGCGGGCTTCTCCACCGCCGCCGAGATCACGCAGGTGGCCGGCCGCGGCGTGGGCATGGACGTGGTCAACGCCGAGATCAAGCAGCTCGGCGGCTCCCTCGACATCGCCTCGCAGGCGGGCAAGGGCACGACCTTCACCATCCGCCTGCCCCTGACGCTGGCGGTGAGCCGCGCCCTGCTGGTCCACGTGGGCGAGGACATCTTCGCGGTGCCGCTCGCGAGCGTCGAGGGCGTGGTGCGCATGGACCGCGAGACGCTGGAGCGCTTCTATCGGGCCGAGGAGCAGGCGCTCACCTACGAGTACGCCGGCAACCGCTACCGCGTGGAGTATCTGGGGCGTCTTCTCGGCACCTGCGAGCCGGCGCTGGCCGGCGACCGCGCGCGCTTCCCCGTCCTCCTGGTGCGCGCCGGTGAGCATCGCTCGGCGCTCCAGGTGGACGCCATCATGGGCGCGCGGGAGGTGGTGGTGAAATCCGTGGGGCCGCAGATCGCCACCGTGCGCGGCATCGCCGGCGCCACCATCCTGGGCGACGGGCGCGTGGTGCTGATCCTCGACATCGGCCCGCTGGTGCGCATGGGCGGTGCGGCCACCGTGCACCTGCCGCCTGCCGGGGAGGCGGCCGAGGCCGAGCGCCCCGTCACCGTCATGGTGGTGGACGACTCCATCACCATGCGGCGCGTCACCCAGCGCCTGCTGGAGCGCAACCACATGCAGGTGGTCACGGCCAAGGACGGGGTGGATGCGCTCGCCAGGCTGCAGGAGGCGCTCCCGGACGTGATCCTGCTCGACATCGAGATGCCGCGCATGGACGGCTACGAGCTCGCCACCCACATCCGCAACGAGGAGCGGCTGCGGCACATCCCCATCATCATGATCACCTCACGCACGGGCACGAAGCACCGCGAGCGTGCGGCCGAGATCGGTGTGGATCTCTACCTCGGCAAGCCCTACCAGGAAACCGAGCTCCTGGAGAGCATCGAGTCGGTGCTGAGGGAACGCCATGGCCATGCCTGAGCCGCGGCCAGCAGCGCCCCTGCGCGTGGCGGTGATCGCGAGCGGCGGCGGCGCGCGCGCGGACCTGCGCCACATGCTGGAGGCCGAGGGCCTGGAGGTGGTGCTGGAAGTGGCGCCCGACCGCCTGCCCTGCGAGCGCATCGAGGACTGGCGCGGCGCCGAGGTCATCCTCCTCGACCTCGACGACGGCGACGATGCGAGCATGGCCTGCCTCGCCAGCCTGGCCGAGGGTCCGCCGCTGCCCCTGGTGTTCGTCGACGGCGAGACCGCGCGCCTGAGCGGCGGGGCCCGGCTCGGCCGTCGCCTGGCGGAGAAGCTCGCCGCCGAGGCCGGCCGCCACCCCGGGGCCCCGGCCGCCCCGGCCGCGTCCACGCCCCCCCTGCGGGTGGTGGCGCAGGAGGCGGACACGCGGGCGGCGGCGCCATCCGTCCCCGAGGCCGCGACGCCGCGCGGCTCGCGTCCGCTGGAGGTCTGGGGGCTCGGGGCCTCGATCGGCGGCCCCCAGGCGCTCAAGCGCTTCCTGTCCGGGCTGCCCGCGGGGCTGCCCTTCGCCTTCGTGCTCGCCCAGCACATCGGCGAGAACTTCATGGATCTGCTCGCCCGGCAGCTCGACCGCGAGACGCCGCTGCGGGTCGGGATCGCCGAGGAGGGCGCGCGGCTCGGCGCGGGCGACGTGATGCTGGTGCCGGTCGGAAGCGCCGTCGCCTTCGAGGGTGACGGACGCGTGCGCCTGCGCCGTCTCGAGGGCAGCCTCTACGACCCCTCCATCGACCGCACGCTGGAGATGGTGGCCGCGGCCTTCGGGCCCCGCTGCGGGGCCATCCTCTTCAGCGGCATGGGTGACGACGGCCTGCAGGGCTGCCACGAGATCGTGCGCCGCGGCGGCACGGTGTGGGCGCAGGAGCCGGCGAGCTGCGTGGTGAGCAGCATGGCGGACCAGGCGCGCGCGCGTGGCTACGTCAGCTTCAGCGGCACGCCGGAGGCCCTCGCCACCCGGCTGCGGGCGCGAGCCGCCGAGCTGGCGCGTGCCGCCGTCCGCGCAGGCGAAGGAGGCTGAGCATGGCGCAGCCGGCCGATACCATCCGCTGCCTTCTCATGCCCGTGGGTGAGGTGCAGGTGCTGCTGCCGGGGGCGGCGGTGGCCGAGATCACGGCCTGGCAGGCGCCGGAGCCCGTGCCGGGGACGCCGCCCTGGCTGCTGGGGCGGGTGGACTGGCGCGGGACCGGCGTGCCGGTCACGGACCTCGAGGCCCTCATGCAGGGCAGGGATCCGCTGGCGCCCGGACCTCGTGCACGGCTCGCCGTGCTGCACAGCCTGGCCGAGGACGACCTCCTGCCTTTCCATGCCCTGCTCCTGCGCGGCATCCCCCACATGGTCCACGTCTTCCCTGGGCTGGTGACGCCGGAGGACAGGGGCGAGGGTCTGGCCCACGACGTGGTCGCGCAGACCGTGAGCGTGCATGGGGAGCGGGCCTTCGTTCCGGACCTCGACGTGCTCGAGCGCAGCCTGCGCGAGGCGCTGGGGCTCGGGGCGGCAGGCAAGTGACAGCCGACGGGAAGGGCTGCCGGCCCCTGCTCCGGGGCGTTCAGCCGAGGTCGCCGTAGAGGGCCTGGAGGGCGGCCAGCGCCGCGAGCCCCGCAGTCTCGGTACGGAGGATCCGCGGCCCCAGCCGCAGGCCCGTGAAGCCGGCCGCGCGCGCCGCCGCCCGCTCCCCCTCCGTGAGCCCACCCTCGGGCCCGACCAGCAGCGCGAGGTGACCATCCTGGGCGTCGAGGCCCCGCGGCCCCTGCCGGGCATCCGGATCCAGGAGATAGCGCCGGCCGGGCAGCGCGGGATCCGCGAAGGCCTCGGCCAGCGGCCGCGGCGCCGTCACCTCGGGCACCACGGCCCGCCCGCACTGCTCGGCCGCGGCCGCGGCCACGCCCTGCCAGCGTGCCCGGCGGCGCGCCGCGCGTGCCCCGTCGAGGCGCGGGACGCTGCGCGCCGTGAGCACGGGCACGATGCGCGCCGCACCCAGCTCCACCGCCTTCTGCACCACGAGGTCCATGCGCTCGCCCTTGCACACGCCCTGCAGGAGCGTGACGGCCAGCGGGCTCTCCGGGCGCGGGGCCACCGGCGCCAGCACGCGCACGCGCGCCTCGCCGCGACGCGTCTCGAGCAGCTCGGCCGCGTGCTCACGTCCGGCGCCGTCGAAGAGGCGCAGCCGCGCCCCGGCGCGCAGCCGGAGCACCTGCGCCACGTGCCGTGCCGCCGCGGGGGGCAGCACGACCTCGGTGCCCTCCGCGAGCGGCGCCGGCACATGGATGCGCGGAATCCTCATGGGCACGAAGTTTGCGCAGGGCGTATGCGGCTTGCGATTGCCTGACTGTGCGGGACGAGGACACCCTCCTGCCCTGGTCCGTCGACCGCAAACCGTAAACTTCAGTCGCGCGTGGCGATATCGATCCCCTCCGCCGCCACCTCGACCATGAGATCGATCTCCTCCTCGGTGATCACGTAGGGCGGCATGAAGTAGACCACGTTGCCCAGCGGCCGCAGCAGCACACCGCGGGCGAGCCCGTGCTCGTAGACGCGCAGCCCGCGCCGCTCCTGCCAGGGATAGGGCTCGCGGCGCGCCTTGTCGCGCACCAGCTCGACGGCGAGGATCATGCCGGTCTGGCGCACCTCGCCCACGTGCGGATGGTCGGCGAGCGGGGCCGCCGCCGCGGCCATGCGCGCCGCGAGCCGGCGGTTGCGCTCGAGCACGGGCTCGGACTCGAAGATGTCGAGGGTGGCGAGCGCCGCCGCGCACCCCAGGGGGTTGCCCGTGTAGCTGTGCGAATGGAGGAAGGCGCGCAGGTTCCGATAGTCGTCGTAGAAGGCCCCGTAGACCTCGTCCGTGGTGAGCACCGCCGCCAGCGGCAGGAAGCCGCCGGTGAGCCCCTTGGACAGGCAAAGGAAGTCAGGCCGGATGCCGGCCTGCTCGCAGGCGAACAGCGTTCCCGTGCGCCCGAAGCCCACCGCGATCTCGTCGGCGATCAGGTGCACGCGATGGCGGTCGCAGGCCTCGCGGAGCAGCCGCAGGTAGACCGGGTGGTACATGCGCATGTGGCCGGCGCACTGCACCAGCGGCTCGACGATGACGGCGCACACCTCGCCCGCGTGGCGCGCGAGCGCCTCCTCCATGTGCGAGAACATGCGCCGGCTGTGCTCCTCCCAGGAGACGCCGGGCTCGCGCAGGTAGCAGTCGGGCGAGGGGACCGTGATCGGGCGCATGAGCAGCGGCTCGTAGGTCTCCTTGTAGAGGGCCACGTCGCCCACGGCGAGCGCGCCCAGGGTCTCGCCGTGGTAGCTGTTGGAGAGGTTGATGAAGCGCGTGCGCCCGGCCTCACCGCGGTTGCGCCAGTAGTGGAAGCTCATCTTGAGCGCCACCTCGACGGCGGACGAGCCGTTGTCGGCGTAGAAGCAGCGCGTGAGCCCCTTGGGCGCGATGCGCACGAGGCGCTCCGAGAGCCGGATCACGGGCTCGTGCGTGAAGCCCGCGAGCAGCACGTGCTCCAGGCGCGCGGCCTGCTCCGCCACCGCCTGCGCGATGCGCGGATGGGCGTGGCCGAACAGGTTCACCCACCAGGAGCTGATGGCGTCCAGGTAGCGGCGCCCGTCGAAGTCCTCCAGCCACACGCCCTCGGCGCGCCGGATGGGGATGAGCGGCAGGCGCTCGTGGTCCTTCATCTGGGTGCAGGGATGCCACACAACCGCGAGGTCGCGCGACTGCCACTCGCGGTTGGCCATGGCCGGCGCCTCAGGAAGCCGTGCCGGCCGCCGGGCGCGGCAGGCCGAGCCGCTCCCAGATGGCGAGCACGGGCCCGGCGCGGTTGAGCGTGTAGAAGTGCAGCCCCGGGGCGCCCGCCTCCAGCAGCCGTCGGCAGAGATCGGCCACCACGTCGGCGCCGAAGGCGCGCAGCGATTCCAGGTCGTCGCCGTAGGCCTCCAGGCGCTTGCGGATCCAGCGCGGGATCTCCGCGCCGCAGGCGTCGGAGAAGCGCGCGAGCTGGGCATGATTGGTGATGGGCATGATGCCGGGCACGATCGGGATGGCCAGCCCCATGCGCTCGCAGTCGGTCACGAAGCGGAAGTAGGCGTCGGCGTTGTAGAAGTACTGGGTGATGGCCGAGTCGGCGCCCGCCTCGACCTTGCGCCGGAAGTGCTCGAGGTCGGCCTGGGCGCTGGGGGCCTGGGGATGGAACTCCGGGTAGGCGGCCACCTCGATGTGGAAGTGCGCGCCCGTGGTCTCGCGGATGAAGGCAACGAGCTCGTTGGCGTAGCGCAGCTCCCCGGGCTCGACCATGCCCGAGGGGAGGTCGCCGCGCAGGGCCACGAGGCGCCGGATGCCGGCCGCGCGGTAGCGCTCGAGGAGTTCCGCGATGGCCGCGCGCGTGGAGCCGATGCAGGACAGGTGCGGCGCAACCGGCACACCGGAATCGCGCTGTATGGCGAGCACGGTCTCGAGCGTGCGCTCGCGCGTGGAGCCGCCCGCGCCATAGGTCACGGAGAAGAAGGCCGGCCGCAGCGGCGCGAGCGCCTGCCAGGCCGCACGCAGGCGCGCCTCACCCTCCGCCGTCTTGGGCGGGAAGAACTCGAAGCTGAAGACCTGCGGGAAGCGGCGCTGTGTCTCCATCGCGGAGGACGGCTGGCTGACGCCAGCCAGCAGTCGACAGCCTACGGTTTACGGTGGACCGTAAACTGCCAGCTGTAGACTGTAAACCTCAGTAGCGGTAATGGTCGGGCTTGTAGGGCCCGTCCACCGGCACGCCGATGTACTCGGCCTGCTCGGGCGTGAGCCGCGTGAGCCTGGCGCCGAGCTTGTCCAGGTGCAGGCGCGCCACCTTCTCGTCGAGCTTCTTGGGCAGCATGTAGACCTTGCGCTCGTAACGCTCGGGGTGGTTCCAGAGCTCGATCTGGGCGATGACCTGGTTGGTGAAGGAGGCCGACATGACGAAGGAAGGGTGCCCGGTGGCGCAGCCCAGGTTCACCAGCCGTCCCTCGGCGAGCAGGATGATCTTCTTGCCGTCGGGGAAGATGACGTGGTCCACCTGGGGCTTGATGTTCTCCCAGCGGTACTGGCGCAGGCTCGCCACGTCGATCTCGGAGTCGAAGTGGCCGATGTTGCAGACGATGGCCTCGTCCTTCATGCGCAGCATGTGCTCGTGGGTGATGACGTTCACGTTGCCGGTGGCGGTGACGAAGATGTCGGCCGTCCCGCAGGCCTCGTCCATGGTCACCACCCGGTAGCCCTCCATGAGGGCCTGCAGGGCGCAGATGGGGTCGATCTCGGTCACCCACACGGTGGCGCCCATGCCGCGCAGGGCCTGGGCGCAGCCCTTGCCCACCTCGCCATAGCCGCACACCACGGCGATCTTGCCGGCGATCATGACGTCGGTGGCGCGCTTGATGCCGTCGATGAGCGACTCGCGGCAGCCGTAGGTGTTGTCGAACTTGGACTTGGTGACGGAGTCGTTGACGTTGATGGCAGGGAACAGCAGCCGCCCCTCCTCGGCCATCTGGTAGAGGCGGTGCACGCCGGTGGTGGTCTCCTCCGTCACGCCGCGGATGCTGCGCGCGAGCTGCGCGTACCAGCCGGGCCGCTCCTCGAGGCGGCGGCGGATGGCGGCATACAGCACGCGCTCCTCCTCGCTCTGCGGATCGTCCAGCACGCCCGGATCCTGCTCGGCACGCACGCCCAGATGCACCAGGAGGGTGGCGTCGCCGCCGTCGTCCAGGATCATGTTGGCGGTGCCGCCGTCGTGCCACTCGAAGATGCGGTGCACGAAATCCCAGTACTCCTCCAGGCTCTCGCCCTTGTAGGCGAAGACCGGGATGCCGCGCGCGGCCATGGCGGCGGCTGCGTGATCCTGGGTGGAAAAGATGTTGCACGAGGCCCAGCGCACCTCCGCCCCCAGCTCCACCAGGGTCTCGATGAGCACCGCCGTCTGGATGGTCATGTGCAGGCAGCCGGCGATGCGGGCGCCGGCGAGCGGCTTGCGCCCGCGGTACTCCTCGCGCACCGCCATGAGGCCGGGCATCTCGGTCTCGGCGATGCGGATCTCCTTGCGGCCCCACTCGGCCATGGAGAGGTCCTTGACGTGGTAGTCGGGCTCGCGCTCGCGTGCGGGCTGGCTGCTCATCGCGGCTCCTCCCTCGCTGATGCGGCGCGGACGCCGGTGCGGCGTCCGCCAGGTTCTTGGACTGCTGGAAACTCTGATCAATCCGCTGCGCGGATTGATCAGCGCGATAGTGCTTCGCGGTCCATTTCGATTTTTCACGTGTCGTCATGGACTTCCCTGTGCATGGGCCGTCCCGCGGCCGTCCGTGGCCGCGGGAAAGGTCTGAAAAATCGGATTTTCAGACCTTTCTGCTGAATTCTAGCCCGGGCCGTCCGGCTCAGGCGCTGCGCGCCTCCGGCAACCCGGCGTCGGCCCGCAGGGCCTCGGCCTTGTCGGCGCGCTCCCAGGTGAACTCGGGCTCGGGCCGGCCGAAGTGCCCGTAGGCGGCGGTCGCGCGGTAGATCGGCCGCAGCAGGTCCAGCATCTCGATGATGCCGCCCGGGCGCAGGTCGAAGTGGGCGCGCACGAGCTCGGCGATGCGCTCGTCCGGGATGCGTCCGGTGCCGAAGGTCTGCACGCTCACCGAAGTGGGCTCGGCCACGCCGATGGCGTAGGAGACCTGAATCTCGCAGCGGGCGGCGAGCCCCGCCGCCACGATGTTCTTGGCCACGTAGCGCCCCGCATAGGCCGCCGAGCGGTCCACCTTGGAGGGATCCTTGCCCGAGAAGGCTCCGCCGCCGTGGCGGGCCATGCCGCCGTAGGTGTCGACGATGATCTTGCGGCCGGTGAGGCCGGCATCGCCCACGGGCCCGCCGATGACGAAGCGGCCGGTAGGGTTGATGTGGTAGCGGGTGCCGGCATGCAGCCATTCGGCCGGCAGCACCGGCTTGATGATCTCCTCCATCACCGCCTCGCGCAGGGTCTCGGCGTGTATCTCGGGCGCGTGCTGGGTGGAGAGCACCACCGCGTCCACCGCCACCGGGCGCCCCTCGCGGTAGCGCACCGTCACCTGGCTCTTGGCGTCGGGGCGCAGCCAGGGGAGCGTGCCCGCGCGGCGCAGCTCGGCCTGGCGCTGCACCAGGCGGTGCGCGTAGTGTATGGGCGCCGGCATGAGCGCCTCGGTCTCGTCGGTGGCGTAGCCGAACATCATGCCCTGGTCGCCCGCCCCCTGCGTCTTGGGGTCGCCGCGGTCCACGCCACGGCGGATGTCCGGCGACTGCTTGCCGATGGCGACCAGCACCGCGCAGGTGCGTCCGTCGAAGCCGATCTCGGAGCTGTCGTAGCCGATCCCGGTGACCGTCTCGCGCACCACCGCCTCGTAGTCCACGCTGGCCGCGGTGGTGATCTCGCCCGCGAGCATCACCAGCCCCGTCTTGACCAGGGTCTCGCAGGCCACGCGCGCGTGGCTGTCCTGGGCGAGGATCGCGTCGAGGATCGCGTCCGAGACCTGGTCGGCCACCTTGTCGGGGTGGCCCTCCGAGACCGACTCCGAGGTGAAGACGTATTCCTGGCTCATCGTCGCTCCTGCCGGCGGCGGCCGTGGCCGGCCGCCGGATGCCGTGCACGACGCCGCCCGCGGCCGGGGCCGCGGGCGGCGGCGGACCAAGTCTAGCGCCTCGGGCGTCGGGGCGCACCCGTCCGGGCGGCCTCAGCGGTAGCCCCACACCCCCTCGAGGAGCCGGGCGTAGCCGTCGTAGACCTTGGCGTCGGCCGGCACGAAGCGGGGGAAGTTGATGGCCTTGAGCATGGCCTGGCCCGCAGGGGTCCTGTCGGCCTCCACGAGGGCCTTGCGGATCGCCTTGCGCACGGGCTCGGGCACGTCGGGCGAGGCCGACATGGCGATGTGGGGCACGGGGTCGGTCGTGGTCACCACGTTGAGGGGGAAGGCGCCCACCAGCGGCGAGGGCACGATCGCCGCCACGGCCCGCCCCTTCAGCACCGCATCGATCGCCTGGCGCGAGTTGTCCACCTCCACCGCGACAGGCTGGCGCAGCGGGTTGGGGAAGAGCTGGGAGAGCCGCACCGCGCCCAGGCTCGGCGAGCCTATGGTGGCCACAGTCTTGCCGATCAGCTCGGTGGGCTCGAGCACGAGCGTGTCCTCGCCGGTGACCAGGCTGTAGCTGACCGTGTCCGGGATCTTGGCCAGCACCACGTAGTCCATGTTCTTGACGCGCCAGTCCGTGAAATGGGCGGCATCCAGGATCAGGTCATAGTCGCCGCGCTTCATCCGGGCCCAGTAGGCGAGGAAGTTTACGGCGGTCACCAGCCGTATCTGCTGGCCGGTCGCCCGGCTCAGGTAGTCGGCCAAGGGCTGGAAGGCCGCCCGGGTCTGGGCCGGGGGCAGGATGGGCTGGACGACGAAGGTGTAGGTTTCGGCCCGCGCCGCCGGCGGGACGAGCGCGCCGGCGCAGGCGGCGACGAGCAGCAGCAGAGCGGCGACCAAGGGTGGCCGCCGGGTGGTGCCGGCCTGGATGCTCACGGAACGACCCTCCGCTTTGCTTCTTTTGGAAACTCTGATCATCCGCTGCGCGGACTGATCAGCGCGATGGCGCTTCGCGGTCCATTTCGATTTTTTCTTTTATCGTCATGCACTTCCCTGTGCATGGGTCCCCGGCCGCGGGAAAGGTCTGAAAAGATCGAATTTTTCAGACCTTTCTTCCATTACAAGGGATTACATCGCGAGTCTAGGTGCGGGCGCACCCGCCCGCAAGGTGGGCGCGGGACCCGTCTGGAGGCAGCGGCAGCGTGCCGCCGACGAGCGGCCCCCAAGAGGGGCTTATGGGCGCATAGGGCGCGCACGGGGCAGGGGCGGCTGGTTGCACCTTGCCCCCCGCCGGATGCTCAGGGAAAATTGGCGTTTCATCGCACAGCGATGGGATGCCTGTGCCGCGGCGCCGAGCGAGGCGCGCCGCGGGGCGCCGGAGCACACAGACAGCGACCATCCCTCTGCCCGGGGTGCGGCCCCGGCGACCCGGACCGCCAGGCGGCGGAGGGGCAGGTGCGTTCCGCCACGCCGGGACACGGCGCCGGATTCGGCAAACCGAGGCATTCACGAGAACAGGGGAGGGGGCTATGCCTTCGCGTAAAGACCTGGCCAACGCGATCCGTGCGCTCAGCATGGACGCGGTCCAGAAGGCCAACTCGGGCCACCCGGGCATGCCCATGGGCATGGCCGACATCGCCGAGGTGCTCTGGAACGACTACCTGCGGCACAACCCGGCCAACCCGAAGTGGTGGGACCGCGACCGTTTCGTGCTGTCCAACGGCCACGGCTCGATGCTGCTCTACGCCCTGCTGCACCTGACGGGCTACGATCTCGGCATCGAGGACATCAAGCGCTTCCGACAGCTCCACTCCAAGACCCCGGGCCATCCCGAGTACGGAATCACCCCCGGCGTCGAGACCACCACCGGCCCCCTCGGCCAGGGCATCACCAACGCCGTCGGCATGGCGCTGGCCGAGAAGGTGCTGGCCGCGCGCTACAACCGCGACGGCCACACCATCGTGGACCACTGGACCTACGTCTTCCTCGGCGATGGCTGCCTCATGGAGGGCATCTCCCACGAGGCCTGCTCGCTCGCCGGCACCTGGGGCCTGGGCAAGCTCATCGCCTTCTACGACGACAACGGCATCTCCATCGACGGCCACGTCGAGGGCTGGTTCACCGACGACACGCCCAAGCGCTTCGAGGCCTACGGCTGGCACGTCATCCCGGGCGTGGACGGCCACGACCCCGAGGCCATCCGCAAGGCCATCGAGGCCGCACGCGCGGTCCCCGACAAGCCCTCGCTCATCTGCTGCAAGACCGTCATCGGCTACGGCGCGCCCAACCTCTGCGGCAGCCACGACTGCCACGGCGCCCCCCTGGGCGAGGACGAGGTGCAGGCCACCCGCGAGAACATCGGCTGGCCGCACCCGCCATTCGTCATCCCCGAGGAGATCTACCAGGGCTGGGACGCGCGCGAGAAGGGTGCCCGCCTCGAGGCCGAGTGGCGCGAGCGCTTCGAGGCCTATCGCAAGGCCTTCCCGGAGCTCGCCGCCGAGTTCGAACGCCGCATGCGGGGCGAGCTCCCCGGCGACTGGGCCAAGGAGGCGGCCGAGTACATCGCCAAGGTGGCGGCCGAGGCGAAGGACATGGCCACCCGCAAGGCTTCGCAGGTGGCGCTCGAAGGCTACGGGCCGAAGCTGCCCGAGCTCATCGGCGGCTCGGCGGATCTCGCCGGCTCCAACAACACCATCTGGTCCGGCTCCAAGGGCATCTCGAAGGACGAGCCGGACGGCAACTACGTCTACTACGGCGTGCGCGAGTTCGGCATGTCGGCCATCATGAACGGGCTCGCCCTGCACGGCGGCTTCATCCCTTACGGCGGCACCTTCCTCGTCTTCTCCGACTACGCGCGCAACGCCGTGCGCATGTCGGCGCTGATGGGGCTGGGCGTGATCTACGTCTATACCCACGACTCCATCGGCCTTGGCGAGGACGGCCCCACGCACCAGCCCATCGAGCACGTGGCGAGCCTCAGGCTCATCCCCAACCTGCATGTCTGGCGCCCCTGCGATGGCGCCGAGACGGCCGTGGCCTGGCGCGCGGCCATCGAGCGGCGCGACGGGCCCACGGCGCTGGTGCTCACGCGCCAGGGCCTCAAGGCCCAGAGCCGCACGCCCGGGCAGGTCGAGGCCATCGCCCGCGGCGGCTACGTGCTTTCCGACTGCGAGGGCGAGCCCGAGGCGATCGTCATCGCCACCGGTTCCGAGGTGGCGCTGGCGCTGGAGGCGCAGAAGCTGCTGGCCGGGAAGGGCCGGCGCGTGCGCGTGGTCTCCCTGCCCTGCGCCGAGGTCTTCGACGCCCAGGACGAGGCCTGGCGCGAGTCCGTGCTGCCCTCGTCCGTGCAGGCCCGGGTGGCGGTCGAGGCGGGCACCACGCCCTGGTGGTACCGCTACGTCGGCTGCCGCGGCCGGGTGATCGGCATCGACCGTTTCGGCGAGTCGGCGCCGGGCAAGGCGCTGTTCGAGCATTTCGGCTTCACGGCCGAGAACGTGGCGCGCGCCGTCGAGGAGGTGCTCGGCGGCTGAGCGTGCGCAGGCTCACGGGCGGGCGGTAGGGAGCCGTCCGCCCCGGGTACGGCATCTGCGAGGAGAGAAGCAATGGCGATCAAGGTTGCGATCAACGGGTTCGGCCGCATCGGCCGCAACGTCCTGCGGGCCCTGTACGAGGCGGGGCGCACCAACGAGATCCAGATCGTTGCCATCAACGATCTGGGCAACGCCCAGACCAATGCGCATCTGACCCGCTACGACACGGTGCACGGCCGCTTCGCCGGCAGCGTGGAGGTGGACGGCGACTACCTCGTGGTCAACGGCGACCGCATCCGCGTGCTGGCCGAGCGCGACCCCTCCAAGCTCCCCTGGGGCGAGCTGGGCATCGACGTGGTGATGGAGTGCACGGGGCTGTTCACCTCCAAGGAGAAGTCCATGCCCCACATCCAGGCCGGGGCCAGGAAGGTGCTGATCTCGGCCCCCGGTGGCAAGGACGTGGACGCCACCGTGGTCTATGGCGTCAACCACCACGTCCTCAAGGCCGAGCACCAGGTGGTCTCCAACGCCTCCTGCACCACCAACTGCCTCGCCCCGCTGGTCAAGCCGCTGCACGAGAAGATCGGCGTGGTGCGCGGCCTCATGACCACCATCCACTCCTACACCAACGATCAGGTCCTGATCGACGTCTACCACAAGGACCTGCGCCGCGCGCGCTCGGCCACCCAGTCGCAGATCCCGACCAAGACCGGTGCCGCCGCCGCCGTGGGCCTGGTGCTGCCCGAGCTCAACGGCAAGCTCGACGGCTTCGCCGTGCGCGTGCCCACCATCAATGTCTCGCTGGTGGACCTCACCTTCGAGGCCGCGCGCGACACCTCCATCGACGAGATCAACGCGGTGCTGAAGGGGGCGGCCGAGGGCGAGCTCAAGGGCATTCTCGCCTACAACGAGGAGCCGCTGGTCTCCATGGACTTCAACCACACCACGGTCTCCTCCACCTACGACGCCACGCTCACGCGCATCATCGACAACCGTCTGGTGAAGGTCTGCTCCTGGTACGACAACGAGTGGGGCTTCTCCAACCGCATGCTCGACACCTGCGTGGCGATGATGAACGCCAAGTGAGACGCAGCGCGTGACCGGCCGGGGCGCCCGGCGGGCGCCCCGGCCCCGTTTCCTTGCCGGGCTCAGGGGGGATCCAGCCGAGATGTCCGTGATCAAGATGACCGACCTCGACCTCGCGGGCAAGCGCGTGCTCATCCGCGAGGACCTCAACGTCCCGCTCAAGGACGGCCGGGTGGCCGACGACACCCGCATCCGCGCCTCGTTCCCCACCATCGAGCATGCCGTGAAGGCGGGCGCACGCGTGATGCTCATGTCGCACCTGGGCCGGCCCGAGGAGGGTGTCTACGACGAGAAGTACTCGCTGCGGCCCGTGGCCGAGCACCTCTCCCGGCTCCTCGGCCGCGAGGTGCGTCTCGTCAAGGACTACCTCGACAATCCGCCCGAGGTGGCCGAGGGCGAGGTGGTGGTGCTGGAGAACGTGCGCTTCAACAAGGGCGAGAAGAAGGACGACGAGACGCTGGCCCGCGCGTACGCCGCCCTGTGCGACGTCTACGTGATGGATGCCTTCGGCACCGCCCACCGCGCCCAGGCCTCCACGCACGGGGTGGCGCGGTTCGCGCCCGTGGCCTGCGCCGGGCCCCTGCTCGCCGCCGAGCTCGAGGCCCTGGGCAAGGCGCTCGAGGACCCGGCCCGCCCCATGGTCGCCATCGTCGGCGGCTCCAAGGTCTCCACCAAGCTCACCGTGCTGGACGCCCTCTCGCGGAAGGTGGACCAGCTCATCGTCGGCGGCGGCATCGCCAACACCTTCATCGCCGCCGCGGGCCATCCGGTGGGCAGGTCGCTCTACGAGCCGGACCTCGTGGCCGAGGCCAAGCGCCTCATGGAGCAGGCCCGGGCCAAGGGCGGCGAGATCCCCGTCCCCACCGACGTGGTGGTGGCCAAGGAGTTTTCGGAGAGCGCCGCGGCCGTGACCAAGCCGGTGGACCAGGTGGCCGAGGACGAGATGATCCTCGATATCGGCCCGGAGACGGCCGAGCGCTACGCCCGGATCCTGCAGGGCGCCGGCACCGTCGTGTGGAACGGCCCCGTGGGCGTGTTCGAGTTCGACCAGTTCGCCGGCGGCACGCGGCGCCTGGCCGAGGCCATCGCCGCCAGCCCCGCCTTCTCCATCGCCGGCGGCGGCGACACGCTCGCCGCCATCGCCAAGTTCGGCGTGGGCGAGCGCATCTCCTACATCTCCACCGGAGGCGGCGCCTTCCTGGAGTTCCTCGAGGGCAAGAAGCTGCCCGCGGTGGCGGTGCTCGAGGAGCGGGCGGCGCAGGCGTGAGGCGGCCGGCGGCGCGGGTGGGGGGCGGCACCATGCCGAGACGCACCAAGATCATCGCCACCCTCGGCCCCGCCACGGACGATCCCGCCGTCCTGGACGAGGTGATCCAGGCCGGCGTGGACGTGGTGCGCGTCAATTTCTCCCATGGCAGCGCCGAGGAGCATGTGCAGCGGGCCGATACGGTGCGCAACCGCGCCCGGGCGCATGGGCGCCAGATCGGCGTCATCGCCGACCTGCAGGGGCCCAAGATCCGCATCGAGGGCTTCCGTGAGGGTCAGGTGCTGCTCCAGGAGGGCGCGCGCTTCGTGCTCGACGCCAACCTCGGTCCCCGGGACGGCACCTCCGAGCGCGTCGGCATCACCTACAAGGACCTGCCGAGCGACGTCGAGCGCGGCGACACGCTGCTCCTCGACGACGGGCGCATCGTCCTGTGGGTGGACGAGGTGGTCGGCGGCGAGATCGTCTGCCGCGTGGTGGTCGGCGGGGAGCTCAGCGACAGCAAGGGCATCAACCGCCAGGGCGGGGGGCTTTCGGCCAAGGCCATCACGGACAAGGACCGCGCCGATATCCGCGTCGCGGCCGAGATGCAGGCCGACTACCTCGCCGTCTCCTTCCCGCGCAACGCCGAGGACGTGCTGGAGGCACGCGAGCTCTTCCGCGCCGCCGGCGGGCACGGCGGCGTCATCGCCAAGATCGAACGCGCCGAGGCGTTGGAGGCGATCGAGGACATCATCCGCGCGGCCGACGCGGTGATGATCGCCCGCGGCGACCTGGGCGTGGAGATCGGCGACGCCGAGCTACCCGGGGTGCAGAAGCGCATCATCCACCTCGCCCGTTCCATGGACAAGGTGGTTATCACCGCCACGCAGATGATGCAGTCCATGGTCGAGAGCCAGATCCCCACGCGCGCCGAGGTCTTCGACGTGGCCAACGCCGTGCTCGACGGCACCGACGCCGTCATGCTCTCGGCCGAGACCGCCACCGGGCGCTACCCGGCCAAGGCCGTGGCCGCCATGGACCGCATCTGCCGCGGGGCCGAGCGCCAGGCGGGCAGCGTGGCCGTGGAGCGGCGCAATCCCACACGCTTCACGCGGGTGGACGAGGCCATCGCCAAGGCCTCCATCTACACCGCCAACCATCTCGGCGTGAAGGCGATCGCGGCGCTGACCGAGTCCGGCGCCACGGCGCTGTGGATGTCGCGCGTCACCTCCGACATCCCCATCTATGCGATGACGCGCCACGTGGCCACGCGGCGCAAGGTGACGCTCTACCGGGGGGTCTATCCGGTGAGCTTCGACGTCACGAGCACCGACCACCCCGCGGTCAACCGCGAGATCGTCGACGAGCTGGTGCGTCGCGGGGCGGTGCGCGACGGCGACCTCGTCATCATCACCAAGGGCGACCTCTCGGGCGTGGCCGGCGGCACCAATGCCATGAAGATCGTGCGTGTTGGGGAGCTCATCGGCCCGGCCACCTAGGGGGCCGTCATCGGGTAAAATCGGGCTCCCCACGGGGGCGCCCGGGGCGCCCCGGCCCGCAGGGCGCGGGCGCCGGAGGAGACGGAACCGGAACACGAAGCGAGACTGAGGAGACGGCTATGGCGCTCATCACCCTTCGACAGCTTCTCGACCACGCCGCCGAGCACGGCTACGGCGTGCCGGCTTTCAACGTCAACAACATGGAGCAGATGCACGCGATCATGGAGGCCGCCGACGAGACCGACAGCCCCGTGATCGTGCAGGCCTCGGCCGGTGCGCGCAAGTACGCAGGCCCCTCCTTCCTCAAGTACCTGATCGTCGCCGCCATCGAGCAGTGGCCGCACATCCCCGTGGTCATGCATCAGGACCACGGCGCATCGCCCGCGGTCTGCCAGCGCTCCATCCAGCTCGGCTTCTCCTCCGTCATGATGGACGGCTCGCTGATGGAGGACATGAAGACCCCCTCCACCTACGAGTACAACGTGGAGGTCACGCGCCGGGTGGTGGAGATGGCCCATGCCTGCGGCGTCTCGGTCGAGGGCGAGCTCGGCTGCCTCGGCTCGCTGGAGACCGGCATGGCGGGCGAGGAGGACGGCGTCGGCGCCGAGGGCAAGCTCTCGCACGACCAGCTCCTCACCGATCCCGACCAGGCCGCCGACTTCGTCAAGCAGACCGGGGTGGATGCGCTCGCCATCGCCATCGGCACCAGCCACGGCGCCTACAAGTTCAGCAAGCCGCCCACGGGCGAGGTGCTGCGCATCGACCGCATCAAGGAGATCCACGCCCGCATCCCGGACACGCACCTGGTGATGCACGGCTCCTCCTCGGTCCCTCAGGAGTGGCTCGAGATCATCCACGAGTTCGGCGGCGACATCGGCGAGACCTACGGCGTGCCCGTGGAGGAAATCGTCGAGGGCATCAAGCACGGCGTGCGCAAGGTCAACATCGACACCGACCTGCGGCTCGCCGCCACCGGCGCGATCCGCAAGAACCTCGCCGAGAACCCGAAGAACTTCGACCCGCGCAAGTACCTCACGGCGGCCAAGGACGCCATGAAGGAGATCTGCAAGCAGCGCTACGAGGCCTTCGGCACGGCAGGCAACGCCTCCAAGATCAAGCCCATCCCCATGGAGGAGATGTGGCGGCGCTATGCCAGCGGCGAGCTGGATCCGCGCGTCAACTGAGGCGCGCGTGCCATGGCCACCGGAGAGGGCGGGGCGACCCGCCCTTTCTCTTTGGGGAGAAGGCCAGCAGCAGGCAGCACGTGGCGAGGGAGGCGCGGCTTCCAGCCGCGCCCCGCCGGCGGGGCCGCTTTCCGCACGGCATCCGCAGACCCTGGCGCCCTGATTCTCATAAGGAAGCTCTGAAAAATCCGATTTTTCAGACCTTTCCCGCGGCCAGGGACGGCCGCGGGACGGCCCATGCACAGGGAAGTGCATGACGATACGACGAAAAATCGAAATGGAACGCGAAGCACCTCAGCGCTGATCAATCCGCGCAGCGGATTGATCAGAGTTTCCATCAGAGTTTCCATAAGCATTCATTTATCGAAAACAAATCTGGAATCGATTGGAATTCATCGACTGCTTGTGGACAGAATAACGCGGCCGCCTGAGGCGGCCGCGGACGCGAGGAGGACCCACCATGCCGCTCGTGCACATGGGCGACATGCTCCGCCATGCCCACCGGCACCGCTATGCCGTGGGCGCCTTCGACCTCGTGGAGCTCTCCTTCCTCGAGGCGATCGTCGCCGGCGCCGAGGCCTGCGCGGCGCCCGTGATCCTGAGCCTGGCCGAGTCGCACTTCGAGCACTACGACTTCGAGCTCGCCATGGCGGCCACGGTGGCCGCGGCGCGGCGCGCGCGCGTCCCCGTGGCCATCCACCTGGATCACGGCGCGAGCCTGGAGTCGGCCGTGCGCGGCATCGCCCTCGGCTGCAACGGCGTCATGGTGGACGCCTCCCACGAGCCCTTCGAGGAGAACGTGCGGCGCACGCGCGCCGTGGTCGAGATGGCCCACGCCTGCGGCGTGCCGGTGGAGGGCGAGCTCGGCTACGTGGCCGGCGTCGAAGGCGAGGACGCCGAGAAGCATCCGGGCGAGGTCGTCTACACCGCCCCCGAAGAGGCGGCCGAGTTCGTGCGGCAGACGGGGGTGGACTTCCTCGCCGTCTCCATCGGCACCGTCCACGGGCGGCTTCGGGGCGAGCCGCGGCTGGACCTCGAGCGGCTCGCCGCGATCGACGAGGCACTCGGGCTGCCGCTGGTGATCCACGGCGGCACGGGTCTCGGAGATGCCCAGTTCCGCGCCATCATCGAACGCGGCGTGACCAAGATCAACTACTACACGGCGCTCGCCGACGCCGCGGCGGCGAGCATCCGCGCCCGCGCCGCCGAGGACCCGCGCGCGGGCTACACGGGGCTCATGCGGGATGTGCGCCGCGCCATCCGCGACGAGGTCGAGCGATGCATCCGCCTGTGGGGCTCGGCGGGGCGCGCCGCCGCGGTGCTGGCCGAGGCGCGGCCATGGCGGGAGATCGAGCACGTCATCCTGTGGAACACGGACGCGGGCGAGGAGCGGGCCGCGGCCGCCATGGCCGAGGGGCGCGAGAAGCTCGCGCGCATCCCCGGCGTGCGGCACGTGCGCACCGGCACCGCCGTCGACGCGGATGCGCGCTACCGCTATTGCTGGCTGATCGGCTTCTCCTCCGTGGCCGCGCGTGACCACTACCGCGACCACCCGGTCCACGTCGCCTATGCCGACGGAACCTTCCGGCCCATGGCGGGCGATCGGGTTCGGGTGGACTACGCGCTGGACTGAGGACGGCGGGCTGCGGCCCGACCGGCGTAACGATCCATGCCCTGCTGCAGAGACGGGAGGTGAGATGAGCGAGGGCGCGCCCGAGGCGCTGTACGAGACCGACCTGAGGAGCCTGCCGCTGGTGAGCCGGGGCAAGGTGCGCGACATCTACGCCGTGGGCGACGAGGCGCTGCTGATCGTTGCCACCGACCGCCTCTCGGCCTTCGATGTCGTGCTGCCGACGCCCATCCCCGGCAAGGGGCGGGTGCTGACGGCGCTGTCGGAGTTCTGGTTCGAGCGCATGGCCGACCTGGTGCCGGGGCATCTGGCGGACATCCCGCTGGAGGAGGCGGTGCCGGATGCGGCCGAACGCGTGCAGGTGGCCGGTCGCGCCATGGTGGTGCGACGGCTCAAGCCCCTGCCGGTGGAGGCCATCGTGCGCGGCTACATCATCGGCTCCGGCTGGAAGGACTACCAGCGCACGGGCGCCGTCTGCGGCATCCGGCTGCCCGATGGCCTGCGGCTCGCCGATCGGCTGCCCGAGCCCATCTACACGCCCTCCACGAAGGCCGAGGCGGGCGAGCACGACGAGAACATCGACTTCGACCGTACCGTGGCGCTGCTCGGGCGCGAGCTCGCCGAACGGGTGCGAGGCCTCAGCCTCGAGATCTATCGGCGCGCGGCCGAGTATGCGCGCGCGCGCGGGATCATCATCGCCGACACCAAGTTCGAGTTCGGCCTCGACGAGGCCGGCACGCTCTATCTCATAGACGAGGTGCTCACCCCCGATTCCTCGCGCTTCTGGCCGGCGGACGCCTGGCGCCCGGGCGAGAACCCGCCGAGCTTCGACAAGCAGTACGTGCGCGACTGGCTCGAGGCGAGCGGCTGGGACAAGCGCCCGCCGGGCCCGGAGCTGCCACCCGAGGTGGTGGCGCGCACCGCCGAGAAGTACCGCGAGGCCTACCGGCGCCTGACCGGGCGCGAGCTGGGCTGAGGCGGTGGACGATCCGGCCCTGCGGCGCCTGCTTGCGGGCTTCCGCGCCTTCCGGGCGCGCCACTACGAGCGCCAGCCCGAGCCCTGGATGCGGCTGGTGCGCGAGGGCCAGCGCCCCGAGGTGCTGGTGGTCGCCTGCAGCGACTCGCGCGTGGACCCGGCGCTGCTGCTCGGCGCCGAGCCGGGCGAACTCTTCGTGGTGCGCAACGTCGCCGCGCTCGTGCCCCCCTACGCGCCGGACGGCGCCGAGCACGGCACCGCCGCCGCCATCGAGTTCGCCGTCAAGGTGCTCGGCGTGCGCCATGTGCTGGTGCTGGGCCACGGCGGCTGCGCCGGCGTGGCCGCCGCCCGCGCGGGCACGCCGGCCGGCTGCGAGGAGTTCCTGGGCCCGTGGACACGCACCGTCGCGGATGCCGTCTCCGGGCTGGACGAGCCCGCCGAGATGGAACGTGCCGCCGTGCGCCGCTCGCTCGAGAACCTGCGTGGCTACCCCTGGCTGGCCGAGGCTGAGCGGGCCGGACTGCTCGCCGTGCACGGCTGGCGCTTCGACCTGGAGCGTGGCCGCATCGAGGGCTACGATGAGGCGGCCGGCCGCTTCCGCGACCTCGCGCCCTGAGGCGGCGCCGCGCGGCCCGCGCTGACCGGACCCGGTCCGGGAAGGGGACGCCCGTGGAGATCCACACATTCTTCCTCCACCTGATGGTGATGCTGCTCACCGCCCGCATCCTGGCGGAGGTGGCGGTGCGCATGCAGTCACCCGCCGTGATCGGCGAGCTGCTCGCAGGCGTCCTGCTCGGGCCCAGCCTGCTCGGCTGGATCGAGCCGGCCGAGGCGATCCGGCTGCTCGCCGAGATCGGCATCATCCTGCTGCTGTTCGAGGTGGGGCTGGAGACCGACGTCATGCGGCTCGTGCGCACGGGGGTGCGGTCGGTGATCGTCGCCCTCGGCGGCTTCGTGCTGCCCTTCCTGCTCGGCTACGCGGTGGCGCGCTGGCTCTTCGGGCTGGAGCTGCTGCCGAGCCTGTTCGTGGGCGGCACCCTGACGGCAACGAGCATCGGGATCACGGTCCGTGTGCTCACCGATCTCGCCCGCCACCGCGCCGAGGAAGGGCAGATCGTGCTGGGGGCGGCAGTGCTGGACGACGTGCTGGGCGTGGTGCTGCTCGCTCTGCTCTACGAGTTCTCGGTCGGCGGCGGCGTCAGCCTCGCCAGCGCCACCAAGGTGCTCCTGTTCGTGGGTGCCTTCTTCTTCGTCGCCCCCGTGATGGCCAAGCTCATCGCCGTGGTCATCCAGCGCTTCGAGGCCACCACCCAGATCCCGGGCCTCATCCCCACGGCCATCGTCTCGCTGGTGCTGTTCTTCGCCTGGCTCGCGCACGTGATGGGGGCGCCGGAGCTGCTCGGCGGCTTCGCCGCGGGGCTCGCGCTCTCGCGACGCTTCTTCCTGCCCTTCGGCATGGCCGTC
Organism: Gammaproteobacteria bacterium; assembly: GCA_026989495.1. Lineage (GTDB taxonomy): Bacteria > Pseudomonadota > Gammaproteobacteria > S144-34 > S144-34 > S144-34. Next base: position 66,920 of record JALSJE010000021.1, read on the forward strand.
CGCGCCGAGTCCGGCTTCGCCGAGCGCATCGAGCAGCAGATGCGCCCCATCGTGCACCTGTTCACCCCCATCTTCTTCGTGATGGTGGGGCTTTCCCTCAACCTGCGCGTGATCGACTGGGAATCTCCCTTCATCTGGGCCTTCTCGCTCACCCTGCTGGCGGTCGCGGTGCTGGGCAAGATGGCCGCCGCCTTCGTCATCGGTGTGCCCATGGCCGCGCGCTGGGCGGTGGGCATGGCCATGGTGCCGCGCGGCGAGGTGGGTCTGATCTTCGCCGAGCTCGGACGCACCTCGGGAATCCTCGACGCGCAGCTCTATGCCGGCATGGTGATCGTGATCGCCCTCACCACGCTGCTGCCGCCCTTCGCCCTCAAGTGGTTCTACGCGAGCCGCTACGCGCGGGGGCTGCCGGCCGCCTGAGCCCCGTCGCGCCAGCGGACGCCCCCGGCGCGGCGCGCGCTTGAGCGCACCGTGCCGCGTCCGCATCTACCATTGTCCTTGGGCTGCCTTCGGGGGACGCAGGCGTGGGTGCGCATGCGCTGATCCAGGTGATGGCGCTGCTGGGCGTGGCGGTGGCGGTGCTCGCCGCCTTCCGCCGGCTCGGCCTGCCCGCGGTGCTCGGCTACCTGCTGGTGGGCGTGCTGGTGGGCCCGCACGTGCTCCACTGGCTGCCGGACACGGGGCTCACCCGCCTGCTCGCCGAGCTCGGCGTGGTCTTCCTCCTGTTCACGGTCGGACTGGAATTCTCGCTGCCGGAGCTGCTCGCGCAGCGCGCGGGCGTGCTCGTGCTGGCGTTGCTCCAGGTGATCCTGACGGCAGCCCTCGGCGCAGGCGCCGCCATGGCCTCGGGGCTGCCGGCCGGCACGGCGGTCGTGGTCGGCGGCGCGGTGGCCATGTCCTCGACCGCGATCGTGGTGCGCCAGCTCGGCGAGCAGCTCGAGCTCGCCACCCGCCACGGGCGCGCGGTGGTCGCCGTGCTCCTGTTCCAGGACCTCGCCACGCTGCCCTTCCTCGTGCTGGTCGCGCGCCTCGGCGAGGGCGGTGGGGTGCCCATGGCCGAGCTGGGGGCGGGCCTGGCGCGGGCCGCCGCCGTGGTGGTGGGCCTCTACCTCGCGGGCCAGTGGCTGGCGCGGCCCTTCGTGCGTTGGGTGGCGGCCATGCGCTCGGCGGAGCTCTTCATGCTGGCCGCGCTCCTCGTGGTGCTGGGCGCGGCGGGCGTGGCCCAGCTCGCCGGCCTGAGCGCGCCGCTCGGCGCCTTCGTGGCAGGCATGGTGCTGGGCGAGACCGAGTTCCGCCACCAGGTGGAGGAGGACATCCGTCCCTTCCGCGAGGTGCTCCTCGGGCTGTTCTTCGCCACCGTGGGCATGCTCGTGGACCCGGCGGCGCTGGCGCGGCAGGCGGGTCCTGTGCTGGGGCTCGCGCTGGCGCTGGTGCTCGCGAAGGGCACGCTCGTCACGGGGCTCGCGCGCGTGAGCGGCATGAGCCGGGGCGTGGCGCTGCGGGTGGGGCTGTGCCTCGCGCACGCGGGCGAGTTCGGCCTGCTGCTGGTCGCCGCGGCCATGGGCCGCGGCCTGTTTCCGGGGGATGCCGGCCAGGTGCTGCTGGGCGCGCTCGTGCTCAGCATGGCCGCCGCGCCCGTGCTGGTGCGCCTGAACGGTCCGGCCGCGCGGCGTCTGGGCTTCCTCGGCTACGCCCGCGAGCTGCGCGCGCGCGAGGCGGCCGTCGCGCGCGAGGCGCAGGGCCTCGCCCGGCATGTGATCGTGGCCGGCTACGGGCGCATCGGCCAGAACGTGGTCCGCCTGCTGGAGGAGGACGGCATCCCCTACGTGGCCCTGGACCTGGACCCGGCACGGGTGCGCGAGGCACGCGCCGCAGGCGACCGCGTCGTCTACGGCGACGCCACGCGCGAGGGCATCCTGCGGGCCGTGGGCGTGGCGCGGGCCCGGCTGCTGGTGGTGGCCTTCGCCGACGACCGCGCGGCCCTGCGGGTGGTCGAGCACGCCCGGCGCCTGCAGCCGGAGCTGCCCATCGTGGTGCGCACCCGCGACGACAGCCACCTGGAGGCGCTGCTCGCCGCCGGCGCCACCGAGGTGCTGCCCGAGGGCCTGGAGACCAGCCTCATGATCGGCGCCCAGATCCTGCTCCTGCTGGGGGTGCCGGACTCGGAGGTCACGCGCCGCATCGCCGCCATCCGAGCCGACGACTACCGCCCCTTCCGGCGCTTCTTCCACGCCCACGAGGCGCACGAAGCGGAGGCGCCCGAGTCCTACCGCAGCCGGCTGCACGCGGTGCCTCTGCCCGCGCGGGCTTGGGCGGTGGGGCGGCGCATCGACGAGCTCGGCCTGGAGGCGCTGGAGGTGGAGCTGGTGGCCGTGCGCCGCGGCGGCGTCCGGGTTCCGGCGCCGGCGCTGGACACGCGCCTGCGCGAGGGCGACGTGCTGGTCCTCTCGGGCCCGCGCGAGGCCCTGCAGCGGGCCGAGGCGCGTATCCTGGGCGGGGGCTGAGCCATGCCCCGCCTGCACCTGCAGGGCCATTGCCACGACCAGTGATACTAAGACCTACGTTAACAAAGCCTCATAAGCTTGCGTATGAGCATGACGGACTCCGGAAGAAGCTCGAGACGAGCCCGGGCATCTTCTGCAGGCTGCGCAGGGCACCGATGGCGGCAGACACCAGCTCGGCCCTGCTCCTCACGGCAGCCCTGCCGATCCTGCGCTTGACATGCGCCCAGACCAGCTCGTCCGGGTTCAGCTCAGGCGAATAGGGCGCAGGAAGAAGAGCTCGATCCGGTCATCATGCTCGGCCACGAACTTCTCCACCAGCCTGGCCTTGTGCACCGGATGTCCATCGACGATCAGGAATATCTTGCGGTCCATGCCCGTGATCAGCCGCCTGAGGAAATCCCGAGACACACGCGCCGTCACTCGCCCCTCCACCGTCATGAACCGGAAATGCCCCCGGGCATTGACAGCAGACAGCATGTTGAACGAGAAGCGCTCACCCGTCGCCTTCACCAGCGGCGTCCACCCAACGTGGTCGCCGTGGCGCCGGCCAACAAGCTCGCCCGCCGGGCCTGGGCAGTGCTGCACCGCGGCGAGCCCTGGCGGCCCCAGCCGGCCGCGGCGGCGACGGGCATCTGACCCGCCCCTGCGATTGCGCCAGTGGCTGAAGGCGAGACAGGTCGGACCGCGGCAGGGCAGACCCGGGGAAGCTCTCGGGCCTCGAGCCCGCTTTTCAGATTCGGGACCCTGCCGGCGGTTACCTTCAGGGCCCGGCACCGCGGCAAGGTGCCACCGACAGAGGCCGGATGCAAGCATGCAGTCGACCCCCCCTCACCTCAGCCCCTGGCAGGACGGGCGGCCCACGAAAACGACAGAAGAGCCAAAAAGAGGGCCCGGCCGGGCCCTCCAGGACGAAGCCGCGGACCGCGGGCGCTCAGGCGCCCACGCCCGGGTTGCCCTCGACGCCCTTGAGGCGCGGGACGTTGAGCTCCTTGATCCTCACGACCTTCTTGTCGCGCAGGTACTCGGCGACCACGTCCCACACGGGCCGGCCCTCCAGGGGCTTGGCCACGCTCGCCCAGCCCGCGACGGTGTAGGTCTTCTTCGGATCGATGGGCTGGCCGTCCAGCTCCATGTCGCTGATGCGGTGGCCGATGTCGGCCTCGGGGTCCATGGTGTACCTGAGGCCGCCGACACGCACCATGTCGCCGCCCTGCTGGTAGTAGGGGTCCTTGTTGAACAGGTTGTCGGCCACGTCCTCGAGGATCATCTTGATCTGCTCGCCCGTCATCTCGTTGAGCGTGACCACCGGGTAGGTGATGGCGGTCTGGGTCATGACATGCTCGAAGGTGATCGGGTCGCCGGGCAGCACGCTCACGCCCCAGCGGAAGCCGGGAGAGAAGGCGATCTGGGCCCCCATCACTTCCATGAGGGCATCGCAGATGAGCTGGTCGAAGGTGCCGTTGAAATTGCCGCGTCGGTAGAGGAGGTCGTCGGTGACGGCGAGCTGCTCCTCGAGCTTCTCCTTGTAGGGCGCACGCACCTGTTCGATGTAGGCGCTCATGGTCGGGTCCGGCTCGAGGAAGTTCGCGAACACCGGCAGCAGCCTGTAGCGGTAGTCGCGCACCTTGCCGTCCTTGACGTCGAGGTCCAGCACCGAGAGGAACTTGCCGTTCGAGCCGGAATTGATGACCAGGGTCTTGCCGCCGGGATTGGAGACCTCCACCGGGCGCGGCACGGCGTCGTGCGTGTGGCCGCCCATGATGGCGTCGATGCCGCGCACGCGGCTCGCCATCTTGAGGTCCACGTCCATGCCGTTGTGGGAGAGGACGATGACCACCTGGGCCCCTTTCTCCCGCGCCTCGTCCACCACCTGCTGCATGTCCTCCTCGCGGATGCCGAAGCTCCACTCGGGGATGAGGTAGGCGGGGTTGGCGATGGGCGTGTACGGAAAGGCCTGGCCGATGATGGCCACCGGGACCCCGTTGATCTCGCGGATCACGTAGGGCTCGAAGATACGCTCGCCCCAGTCCTTGTCCACCACGTTCTGGGCGACGAAGTCGATCTTGCCCTTGAAGTCCTTCTCCACGATCGCCTTCACGCGCTCGGCGCCGAAGGTGAACTCCCAGTGCGGGCACATGACGTTGACGCCGAGCAGGATCTGGGCGTCCACCATGTCCTGGGCGTTGGACCAGAGCGAGGTGGCCGAGCCCTGCCAGGTGTCGCCGCCATCCAGCAGCAGCGCCCCGGGCCGCTGCTCGCGGACCTTCTTGACCAGGGTCGCCAGGTGGGCGAAGCCACCTACCTTGCCGTACTTGCGGGCGAGCTCGACGAAGTCGAGATAGGTGAAGGCATGAGCCTCCGGGGTGCCGGGCTGGATGCCATAGTGCTTGAGGAAGGCCTCGCCCACCAGATGCGGGGGCTTGCCCCGCATGGAGCCGACGCCGATGTTGTGGCTCGGTTCACGGAAGTAGAGGGGCAGGAGCTGCGCATGGCAGTCGGTGTAGTGCAGCAGGCTCACGTTGCCGAAGGGCGGCAGCTCGTAGAGGGTGCCCGGGGTCTTGCTCGGCTTTGGCCCGGCGGCGGGCTTCTGCTGGTCCGAGCCAGGCTCGCAGCCGGCCAGGTTGATCCCGGCCGCGGCCGCCGCCGCCAGGATCTGCATGAACTCACGGCGGGAGATGTTCATCGACGTCCTCCAGGGTCTCGTGCGTTGCCAGGAAGCGGAAGGCGCGAGCGGGATCGTCGTCGTTGTCGTCGTGATGGCTGGTGCCGTCTGACCGCCCGCAAGCTGCGGCCGATTATAGAAATCGGCACTGCCGAAGCCAAGCGCCTGACTGAGTGTCCGTGCCTTCGTCCGGTCCGGTTACAGGCACAAAAGAAGAGGCCCCGGCACGGGCCGGGGCCTCTCGTGGCCCAAGGTGCGCCGGCGTGTCACATGCGCACGCCGGGCGCGTTGATGGGCAGCCCGTTGCTCATGTAGGTGTGGAAGTACTCCAGCGAGCGGTACTCCACGCTCTGGGCCTTGAAGGGCTTGGCGCGCACCTGCTTGTTGCAGCCGGTGTAGCGGCGCTGGATGGTGCCGAAGCCGGCCAGCGCGCCGCTGCCCTTGGCCTCCCACTTCTTGCGGTAGGCAGGAAAATGGGTCACCTGGCCGAGGGCGGGGCTCAGCAGGTTGGCGCGGATGCGACGACCGGGATTGGCCACGTGACAGTCGGCGCAGGAGAAGTTGAGCTGGCCGCGCTTGGCGTAGAAGAAGCGCTTGCCGCGCTCATACCAGGCAAGCGCGTCCGGGTCGTCCTCCGGCACAACGACATTGATGCGCTTGCCCCGCGAGAGGTAGCCGATGTAGGCGGAGACCGCCGCCAGCTTGCCCTTCTTCCACTTGTAGGGCTTCTCGCCGTTGGCCTTGCGGCACTCGTTGATGGCGAGCTCGAGCGTGATCACCTCCTTGCGCTTCGGATCCCAGTAGGGGTAGTTCTGCTTGATGCCCTTCTCGGCGTCGGGGAAGCAGTCGGCGAGCGATTTGCCGTTCTTGAATTTCTTGTAGAACTCGGCCTTGCCGATGTCGAGCCCCAGCTCGTAGGGCGGGAACTCTTCCATCTGCTCCCACTCGGCACGCATGCCGGCATCGATGGCATAGACGCCATTGGCGAACTCGTCCAGCGGCACGCCGGGGAAGCGTTTCATGTAATACTCCCGGAATGCCTTGAGGTCCTCCTTCGGGCCGGCCTGGGCGAGAAGCGGGGCGCCTGCCGCCAGGCCCGCCGCGGCAGCCAGGATCAGAGTCTTGCTCTTCATGGTTCGTCTCTCCTTATGTTTCGTTATCGAGACCGTCGGGGTGGCGGGTGCCGTCAGCGGATGACGGCCTCCCTGGAGTCGCTCTGGCCCTTGTTGTCCTTCCAGCTCAGCTTCACCTTCTCTCCCTTCTTCCCGCCCGTGAACTTGAACGAGATATACGGGTTCTTCGAGATCGCCGGACCCCAGTGCGCCGTCAGCACCTCCTTGCCCTCGTGCTCGGCCTTCACCTCCTGAATGTAATGCGCCGGAATCTTCTTCCCCGTCTTCTTGTCCTTGCGCTGACCCGTCTCCATCGGATGCGCCATCAGCGCCTTCACCACCACCACACCATTGCGCTCGGTCGCGCGAATCTTGATCGTCGACGCCATCGCTCAGTCCTCCTCTCGCTCCAGACCCCGATCAGCCACCACAGCCACCAATCGTCACCTTCACCTCCTTGCGCGCACTGTAGAGCTTGCCTCCCGCCTGCACCACCGCAATCACGTCCGAGGTCTTGCCCATCTTGATGCGCGTCGACACATAACCCTGCGCATTCGCAGCCAGATCATAGCTCGAGGTCAGAGGCTGCGGGTTCTTCTCCACGAAGATCGCCATGCGCTCCACGCCCCCAAGCCCGGCCGACACCGTCACCGGCACCACCGCACCGTTCTCGGCGATGTCCGGCGCCTTCACCCTCACCTTCCCGGAGGCCTCCGTCAGATCGCTCCCCACCAGCGCCTTCAGCGCATCCTGCACCGACTTCGCCTCGAACGCCGTCTGCGGCCACGCCGCCAGCACCCTCCGCGGCGCCAGCAGCCCACTGCCCACCGCCACACCAACGGCTCCCACCGCCAGCGTGCCCTTCAGAAAGGTCCTGCGCTTGCTGTCCACTTTCGTTCTACCTCCGGAACCGAGTGCTTGCGAAAATTTCCCGAGCCTTGCCTGCCGTTCAGAGAGTCCAGATGAACTCCACCACCTTGTCGATCTCGTCTTCGGTCAGGATCTTGTGGCGGCCGAAGGGTGGCATGGACGTGTTGGGATTGCGCTTGGTCGCGTCCCAGATCTGCTCGCGCAGCGCCTGCTTGCTGGGGAAGCGCTGCTTCATGGCCACCAGCGGCGGGCCGATGTTGCCCGGCAGCGTGCCGCCCGCGATCTGATGGCAGGCGAGGCAGTTGCCCTTCTTGCGGTTGAAGGCGATCTGCTTGCCCTGCTCGACCACCGACAGGGCCTTCTTCTTCTCGGCGGCCACGGCCGGGTCCGAAGTGAGGGCCAGGCTGCCGAGCAGCGTGGCCGCGGAGACGGCCGTGGTGATCAGCGTCGCGGCTTTGCGCATGGGATGGTCCTCCTGGTTCTTCTCGTCGTCGTTGTTGTGTGTTTGGGAGAGATGTCGCGCTGCACCCCGCCAGCCGGCCCGCCGCCCGCCTCGGCGCGGGCCACGATGCGCGCGGGTAGCGCGTCACGGTGGTGCTGCGTGGGCAATAAGGATACTCAAAAGACGTCCGAACACAAGCGGAATCCCTTGTGCGGTCAGTAAATTAGCGCGGAGTAATATTCGGGAATACCCCACGCCGGGCGTGTCGGCTCAGGGGTGACGCGCCTGCATGGCGCGGGCGTAGTCCTTGATCTCCCCGAGCCGGGCGCGGATGCGGGAGGCTTCGTAGTAATCCGAGCGGGCCAGGCGTAGCGCCTGCTCGAGCTGCTGGATGGCGGCGTCGACCTGGCCGTTGAGGAAATAGACCTCGGCCTGGGCCCGATGGGCCTCGGCCCGGTGCCCTGCGGCCTCGGCGACCCGGGCGTACAGGGCGTACAGGCCGGGATCGTCCGTCTCCGGCCGGATCAGAGGCTGCAGCCGCTTGCGCGCCTGTTCGGGCCGGCCTGCCTCCAGGAGCGCTTCGGCATGGGCGCGCACGAGCAGCGGATTGCCTGGATAGAGGCGCAGGCTCTGCTCGAGGAGCGCCAGCGCCGCGGCCTTGCGCCCTGCCTCGAGGCGCGCCCGCGCCAGACCGATCCGGTACAGGATCCGGTCCGGGTCCTCATGCTGTAGCGCCATGAGGATGCGCTCGGCCTCGGCGGCTTTCCCCCGGCGCAGGAGCGCGAGCGCGAGGCCGTAGCGGGCCGCCGCCGTCACGGCATGGGTGCCGGTGGCGACGGCCTTGCGGAAACGGCTCTCCACCGCGGCCGCATCCTCAGCGGTGAGCACCTCCACGCGAGCGCGCACGAGCTGGTAGGCCAGGCGGTCCTGTCGGCCCTTCGTCCGCGGCGGGATGCGGGCGCGCGCGTCGGCGATGCGGGAAGGGGTGACGGGGTGGGTGCTCAGGAACTCGGGGGGCTCACCCCCGTAAAGGCTGCGCTCGCGCTGCAGCCGGCCGAAGAAGCGCACCAGGCCCTCGGGCGAGATGCCTGCCCGCAGCAGGATCTCGATGCCGATGCGGTCGGCCTCGCGCTCGTTGGCGCGGGTGAAGTTGACCCGGTGCTGGGCGAGCCCCGCCATGCCCGCCGCGAGCGCCGCTTCGCCGGCCTCGGGGCTGCGCGCGCCCAGCAGGGCGGCCGCAAGCAGGGCCGCGGCCGCGGGCAGGGTCATGCGCCGTGCCTCGTCGAAGGTGCGCGCCAGGTGACGCTGCGTCACGTGCGCCATCTCGTGGGCCAGGACACCGGCCAGCTCCGACTCGCGCTCGGCGGCGAGGATGAGGCCGGCATGCACGCCGATGTGGCCCCCCGGGGCGGCGAAGGCATTGATGCTGCGGTCGCGCACCAGAAAGAAGGTGAAGGCCGGGGCGGGCTCGCCGGCGGCGGCCACGAGCTCCGCACCCAGGCCGCGCAGGTAGGTGAGGGCGGGTGGGTCCTCCAGCACCAGGCGCTTGCGCCGCAGCTCCTGCAGCAGGGCCTGGCCGATGCGCCGCTCCGCCGCGGGAGAGAGTGCCTGGCCGGCCGGGTCGCCGATGTCGGGGAGGGCCGGGCTGGCTGGCGGGCCCCACCCCGTGATGAACGCGGCCAGCAGGAGCAGGATCTGTGGTGCGGCAGGTCTCACCGTTCGTGAGACCTACCTTATTACACGCAGGTTCCCCGGGAAAGGAGCCGGCGTTACTTGCCGAGCGCGGGCGAGGAGGCGTAGAGCGCCATGCGGTCGCGGTCGCGCCAGCTGTCGGCGCTCAGCAGCGCCTCGGGCACGGCATAGGTGTGGACGGGATCGGCCGGCACCTCCTGCACGATTCGGATCACCTGCTCATAGGGGATCTTGAGCAGCAGGGCGTCCTGGTCGGTGCGCCGGGCGATCATGAAGCCGTCGTGCAACCGGTAGACATAGATGTTGGCGGGGCGCAGGCGTCCGGTCTCCGGATCCTTCAGTGTGACCACGTAGCGGGTCCGCTCTTTGAAGTCCTCGCGTCTCACGATGGCTGCCCTCCGGTCCGACGCCCGGAATGTGCGGGCCGGAGCGCGCGCCGTCAAGGTCTGCATCCCCCGGCACGGAATGGCCCCGGACCGTGCGTCAAAATTACTTGACTGAAATATTAAGATATTATCAAATATTGGTCATCGTCAAATTCAGGCCCCCAAGGGGAGAGGACAAGGGGAGAGGAGCTGTGCAGTACGGGATTCCCGAGATCGACGTGGCGACTTTGGATGCCTGGCGGGCGGCAGGCCGCCCGGTGCGGCTGGTGGACGTGCGGACGGCCCCCGAGGTGGCGCAGGGCATCATTCCCGGCGCCGAGCCTCTGCCGCTGCACCTGCTGCCCCTGCGGCATCGGGAGCTCGAGGGCACGGAGCCTCTTGTCCTCTACTGCCGCAGCGGGGCGCGGTCGGCGCAGGCGGTCTCCTGGCTCATGGGCCAGGGCCGGCGGGAGGTCTACAACCTGAGCGGCGGCATCCTGGCCTGGACGCGGACCGGCCGGGCGCTGGAGCTGCCGACCCGCGTCGCCGCGGTGTGAGCACGCTTGCGTCACCCGGTGGCATGTCATATAAGAGTTACGCTCCATTCTAAATTCCCCATTCACCCTGGCGGCTGAAGAAAGGAGTGAGACATGGCGAACTGGGATCAGGAGCTCGACGCAAGCGGCCTCAACTGCCCGCTGCCGATCCTGCGTGCGAAGAAGGCGCTCGCGGGCATGCAGAGCGGTCAGGTGCTGCGTATCATCGCCACCGACCCCGGCTCCGTGAAGGACTTCGAGGCCTTCGCCAAGCAGACGGGTCACGAGCTGCTCGAGTCGAAGGAGGAGGGGGGCAAGTTCCACTTCCTCATCAAGAAGGCCTGAGCCCTTGCGGCCAGGCCTTTTTCTTGCAGACGGCACCTGACCATAACAACACCGGGGAGGGTAGAGAATGTCTGACGAGCAGAAGAAGCTGGCCATCATCGCGACCAAGGGCACCCTGGACTGGGCCTACCCTCCGTTCATCCTGGCCTCCACCGCGGCGGCGCTCGGCTACGAGTGCCAGATCTTCTTCACCTTCTATGGGCTGAACCTGCTCAAGAAGAAGCTCAACCTGAAGGTGAGCTCCCTGGGCAACCCGGGGATGCCCATGCCCATGGGCATGGACAAGTGGTTCCCGGTGCTGTTCCAGGCCCTGCCCGGCATGGAGGCGATGATGAGCGCCATGATGAAGGCCAAGATGAAGGCCAAGGGCGTGGCCAGCGTGGAGGAGCTGCGCACGATGTGCCAGGAGGCGGACGTCAAGCTCATCGCCTGCCAGATGACGGTGGACCTGTTCGACATGGATCCGTCACAGTTCATCGACGGCATCGAGTTCGGCGGCGCGGCGACCTTCTTCGAGTTCGCAGGCGAATCGGACATCTGCCTGTTCATCTGAGAGGGATTCCCGGGGCCGCCCGCGTGCGGGCGGCCCCTTCGGACCGCGGCTGGCGCCGCGGTTCCTTGTGGGCGTATACTTGAGTAAAATACTCGGAAATTGCCGCACGGCAAAAGGGGTAGGATGAGGCGGACGCGAGCGCTGCGGCTGCCCGCCCGAGCCGAGGGGTGAGAGGACATGGCGACCTACGCCGAGATGCAGCAGATCTACGAGGACATCCGTAGCGACTTCCGCTACGACCACGAGCTCAACGGCTGCCTCAACTGCGGGATCTGCACCGCCACCTGCCCATCCGCGCAGTTCTACGACTACAGCCCGCGCGAGATCGTGCAGCTGCTCTGGACCGAGAACGTCGAGCAGATCTACGACGCCATGCAGGAGAAGATCTGGGCCTGTGCCCAGTGCATGACCTGCGCGGCGCGCTGCCCCTTCAAGAACTCCCCTGGCGGGCTCGTGGCCATCATGCGCGAGGTCGCCATCAAGCACGGGCTGCAGTCGGCCAAGGACGTGCTGCGGCCCTTCGGGCGGGTGATGCTCAAGCTCATCACCACGGGCAACCAGCTCTCGCCCGACATGATCCAGCCCGACCACTTCCCGGACTGGGGCCCCAACATCCAGAAGGTCGAGGGCGACCTCAGGACCCTGCGCAAGGCCATCCCGCTCAAGACCCTGCAGACGGTGGAGACCGCCTGGGAGGTCTCCCTCAAGACCTCGGTGGAGATGTACACGATCTGGGAGATGACCGGGGTCCTGACCGCCCTGGAGCAGATGGACGAGAACCTCTTCGATGTGATCGAGGACTTCATCGACGAGAAGAAGGAAGAGTACGAGGAGTGGCTCGAGGAGCAGGAGGAGGACTGAGACCGGGCCAAGCCGGCCCAGCCACGCGTGAAACCCGACGGAGGCACGCACCATGAGCAGCACCAGCCAGACTCCCCCCAACAGCGGTGGCGGCATCGCCGGCCACGGCTCCTTCTTCCAGGAGACCAACCTCTCGCGCGAGGAGGCGCTCAAGGCCACCGAGTGGGTCCGCAAGCATGTGGACCGGCGCACGGTGGACCTGGGTGAGCGCATGGACGATATCCGCGAGCACATGTGGGAGCTCGAGAGGGACGGTGAGATCATCGTCCACCGCATCACCGACGCGCACGAGCCCGTGGTGGTGAAGACGCTCTTCGGGTGGGAAAAGAAGATCCCGACCAAGCAGCTCTGGCACCACAAGTCCTGCGGGCAATGCGGCAACATCCCGGGCTATCCCACATCGCTGCTCTGGTTCATGAACCGGTTCGGCTACGTGCCGGGGCGGGACTACCTGGACGAGACCGACCAGACCTCCTGCACCGCCTGGAACTACCACGGCTCAGGCATCGGCAACGTGGAGTCGCTGGCTGCGGTCTTCCTGCGCAACTTCCACCAGGCCTACGTGTCCGGCCTGCAGCACGGCCACCAGGCGGGCCACTTCTTCCCGCTGGTGCACTGCGGCACCTCCTTCGGCAATTACAAGGAGATCCGCAAGTACCTGATCGAATCCGCCGAGCTGCGCGAGCGGGTCAAGAAGATCCTGGACCGCCTCGGGCGCCTGGTGGACGGCAAGCTCGTGATCCCCGAGGAGATCGTGCATTACTCGGAGTGGGTGCACGTCATGCGTCACCGCATCGCCGAGCTCCAGAAGTACGACGTCTCCAACATCCGGGTCACGGCGCACGTGGCCTGCCATTACTACAAGATGGTGCACGAGGATGCCGTCTACGACGCCGGGGTGCTGGGAGGCAACCGCACCGCGATCGTGACCTCGGTGGCCGAGGCGCTCGGCGCACAGGTGATCGACTACTCCACCTGGTACGACTGCTGCGGCTTCGGCTTCCGCCACATCATCTCCGAGCGCGAGTTCACGCGCTCGTTCACCATGGACCGCAAGATCCGGGTCGCCAAGGAGGAGGCCAAGGCCGACGTCATGCTGACCAACGACACCGGCTGCGTGACGACCATGGACAAGAACCAGTGGATCGGCAAGGCCCACGGCCAGGACTACCAGGTGCCCATCATGGCGGACGTGCAGTTCGCCGCGCTCGCCTGCGGCGCCGATCCCTTCAAGATCGTGCAGCTGCAGTGGCATGCCTCGCCCTGCGAGGAGCTGGTGGAGAAGATGGGCATCGACTGGAACGCCTCGAAGAAGGCCTTCGAGGAGTATCTCAAGCAGGTCGAGCAGGGCAACATCGAGTACCTCTACGACCCCGAGCTCGCCTACGGCGGAGGGAAGGCGTAAATGCAGAACACCGTGCTGGTCGTGGGCGCAGGCCCGGCCGGGCTCTCGGCCGCCGCGAGCGTGGCGGCCGCGGGCCACCGGGCCGTGCTGGTCGAGAAGGAGGAGGTCCTGGGCGGGGCGCCGATCCTGTCGGGCTATGCCAGGCTGATCCCATCGGGCGAGTGGGCCAAGGACGCCATCGGGCGCATGGTCGCGCGCGTGGAGCAGGACCCCAACGTCACCATCCACAAGGGCACGCGCGTGACGCAGGTGGACGGGGAGGCCGGCGACTTCACCTGCACCCTGAGCAACGGCGGGACGGTGCAGGCCGGCGCCATCATCCTGTGCACGGGCTTCACCCACTTCGACTCCATCAACAAGCCGGAGTGGGGTTTCGGCACCTATGAGGACGTGCTCACCACCACGCAGATGGAGCAGATGGTGGCGGGCGGCAAGATCTACTGCCCTTCGGACGGGCGCACGCCCGAGCGCGTGGCCATCCTCCTGTGCGTGGGCTCCCGGGACCGGCAGATCGGGCGCGAGTGGTGCTCCAAGGTCTGCTGCACGGTCTCGGCCAATCTCGCCATGGAGATCAAGGAGCTCTCGCCCGAGACGGACGTCTTCATCTACTACATGGACATCCGCACCTTCGGGCTGTACGAGGACCGCTACTACTGGAAGTCCCAGGAGGAGTTCAAGACCAAGTTCGTCAAGGCGCGCATCGCCGAGGTGACCAGGGCGCCCGACGGGCGTCTCCTGGTGAAGGGCGAGGATACGCTGGTCAAGCGGCCCATCGTCATCCCCTTCGACATCGTGGTGCACGCCATCGGCATGGACCCCAACGAGGAGAACCCGGAGATCGCACGGATCTTCGGCGTCGGGCTGGAGAAGCATGGCTTCATCGAGCGGGCCGAGCACTACACCAACACCTGCGGCACCACCCGGCGGGGCATCTATGCCGCCGGCGCAGCCTACGGGCCGGAGTCCATCGACGACTCCATCTCCCAGGGGCACGCCGCGGCCATGCGCGCGGTGGCGGATCTGCATGCTCTGGTTCGGAAAGCGAGCTGAGCCGGAGGAGGGGCGCGACCTGATCCGGCCGGCCGCGCTGGAGGTCGACTTCGACGCGCGGCTGCTGGAGGCCAAGCTCGCCCGGCTCATGGAGCACGCCGCCGAGCATGGTGGCATCGAGCCCTTCCTCGAGGCCCTGCGCCGCAAGCAGGCGCTCTTCGCCCAGGCGCTCGCCCCCGAGCGGATGGCGTCGCTGGATCCCGGAACCATGGACACGCTGCTGGAGACGGTGTTTCCCGCACGGCGGAAGCTCCCCGCCGTGCTGGACGAGCTCGGTCCGGAGCGGGTGCGCGAGGCGGTGCGAGATCTGCTGCACGGCGAAGCGCCGCTGCCCGAGCGTATGGGACGCTTCGTCGCGCTCGTGCCGGAGGACAGGGCCAAGGCACGGCGGGCGGCGCGGGATCTCGCCGCCGAGCTGCTGCACTTCCGCGACCCCGTGCGCTATCCGCTCATGACGCGCTGGGTCTGGGACAGCGGCACCGGGACAGGGGCCCTGCGCGAGCTCATACGGGGCAACGACACCCTGCGGGAGATCCCGCTGAATAGCGCCCCCGAGACATACGAGGCCGCGCGCGTGTGGCTGGCCGAGCGCCTGCGCGAGGAGGGCTACTACAAGGAGCTCGAGCTCCTGATCGACCTGGTCCTCGCCCAGGCCTATGCCGACTATGTCGAGATCATGGCCAAGGGGGTGGGCATGCTGGCCGCCGAGCTGGGCACCGCCGGCACCCGCGCCATGGAGCTCGTGACCAAGCTCCTCGGCATCGACCCGCCGCGACGGTCGGGCGCCTCGCGCCTCAAGCGGCCGCGGCTGCACTGAGCGCGACAGGCGGACGGATGGGAAGGCGCGGCGCGGCACGGGCCTCGCCGCGAGCGTGGAGACCGAGATGGCGATTCACGAGAAGTCACTGATCGAGCCGGACCACATTCTCGAGCACGAGAAGCTCGTGGTCGACGGCGTGGACGTGTCGGGACACTGGAACACCATGATCCTGCCACGCACGCTCACCGACTACGACGACGATTTCGAGAAGGTGATCCAGCGCTACCCGGGGGGCGAGAACGTCCACCGCTGCTGGCAGTGCGGATCGTGCACCAACTCCTGCACGATGTACGCGCTCAACGTGGACTTCAACCCCCGCTACTGGATCTATCTCACGCGCCTGGGGCTCAAGGACGAGATCATCAAGGACAAGGACATCATCTGGCAATGCGTCTCCTGCAACAAGTGCACGAACATCTGTCCCAAGGACGTGCGTCCCGAGGGCGTCATGAAGGCGCTGGCCCACTGGCTGGAGGAGGAGGGCCACACCGAGAAGAAGCCCTCGACCATCTTCGACGAGGAGTTCTGGGAGCAGGTGGAGCGTACCGGTCGCATCGAGGATTCGCACGTGCTGATGCATTTCCTCAGGAAGACCCGCCAGCCGCTCATGCAGGAATGGCTCGTGGATTTCAGCAAACGCATGCTGCGGCATCTTCCCTTCGCGCACCTCTTCCGGATGGGCTGGAACTTCCTGTTCAGGCCCCGGACGCGGGGATGGGGGCGCACGGGGCAGGTGCTGCGCGAGTGGGTCCGCGAGCAGAAGGAGGCCGCGCATGGCTAAGGTCGCATACTATCCCGGTTGTGCGCTCGAGGGTTCGGGCGGACCCTACGACCGCTCCACGCGCGCGCTGGTCAAGGCGCTGGGTCTCGAGATGGAGTACCTCAGCGACTACAACTGCTGCGGGGCGATGGAGGTCAAGAACATCCACCCCATGCTGCAGACCTATCTATCGGCCCGCAACCTGGCGCTGGCCGCCGAGCGCATGGGTGCCGAGGCTGTGATGGCACCCTGCAACGGCTGCTACCACAACCTCAAGAAGGCCGAGTTCGAGCTCGCCACCTCAGAGCAGGCGCTGGAGACGGTCCAGGCGCTCGCGCGCAAGGCCGACGACCCCGTCTACGAGACCGGCAAGGTTCGCACCCTGCACCTGCTCGAATGGCTCATGGAGGAGGTGGGCCCGGAGGGCATCAAGGCGCGCATGACCAGGAGCCTCAACGGGCTCAGGATCGCCAACTACTACGGCTGCATGTATACCCGCCCGCGCCAGATCTTCCCGGAGAAGGACCAGGGGCCGGGCTCGGAATCCACCTACAAGCCCCACTTCATGGACGACCTGCTGGCCGCGGCCGGTGCGGTGAACGTGGACTTCCCGCTCAAGACCGCCTGCTGCGGCGGCGCGCATACGCTCTCCGACGCCGACACCTCCACGCAGCTCGTGCTCAACCTGCTGCAGGCGGCCGAGGACGCCGGCGCCGAGGTGATCGCCACCGAGTGCCCGACTTGCCATTCCGGCCTGGAGATGCACCAGGTGCGCGCCGAGAAGGAGTTCGGCATCCGCACCAGCGTGAAGATCATCTACTTCACGCAGCTGCTGGGGCTCGCGCTCGGGATCTCGCCCCGCAAGCTCGGCATCCACGAGAACGTGAGCGACTCCATCGACCTGCTCAAGGAGAAGGGGATCATCTGAGGCGGGCTTGGGCCCGGATGCCGGGCTTGAGCCCGCCCCGCGCGGGTCCCAGAATGGGCGGCCATGGAGTGCAACGGCTGTGAGTTCCATCCGGAGCTCCACTATGACCGCGAGTTCCAGATCTGGGTGCGGCGCGAGGCCGACGGGACGCTGACCGTGGGCATGACGGACATCTCCCAGACCATCGCGGGCAAGATCCTGCATGTGCGGGTACGACGACCGGGCACGCGCCGTCCGCCGGGCAAGCCGGTGGCCACCATCGAGAGCGGCAAGTGGGCAGGTCCCGTGCCCAACTTCTTCGACTGCGTGATCGAGGAGGCCAATGCCGAGGTGCTGGACAACCCCGTGCTGCTCAACACCGATCCCTACCAGGCCTGGATCGCGCGGGTGCGTCCGGTGGATGGGCCCGAGGCCGCGCTGTCCGGCTTCGTCACGGGCGAGGAGGCGCGCGCAGGCTACTGCGAGCGCGCGCGCCGCGAGGACATCCACTGCAGGCGCCAGCCGGGCTGAGCCGTGAGCGAGGCACGCTACCTCGACAACGAAGAGCGCACCGTGGTCATCCTCATGACCAGCGGCCCCAGCCGGCCCGAGCGCTGCGCCACCCCCTTCTACCTGGGCGCGCTGCTCGCCTCCATGGACGTCGACGTGCACATCTTCTTCACCATGGAGGGCGTGCGGCTGATGCAGCGCGGCGTGCCCGAGGAGCTGGTGGCCATGGAGGGGGGCAAGCGCATCATCGAGTTCATCCGCGACGCCAAGCGCGCGGGCGTGACGCTGCACGTCTGCAAGCCGGCGCTGCCGGGCTACAATATGGACGAGGAGGCCGATATCATCGACGAGGTGGATCACGTCTCCAGCGCGGGCACGCTGGCGGATCTGATCCTTTCCTGCGACAAGGTCATCACCTTCTGAGTCGTGCGGCGCGGTGGGGGCAGGGGCGGCGCCGGCGGAGGGCTTTCCAACGACACACCTGCTGCGCTCTAGGAGGAAAAGATGGGGACGGTACGCGGCTGCAACTTCCCGGACGATCTCTACTACAGCGTGGACAACAACGTATGGGCGCGTCGTGAGGACGACGGCACGGTCACGGTCGGGCTGACTGCCTACGCCGGCGCGCTCGCGGGGCAGATCGTCTCCTACACGCCCAAGAAGGTGGGCAAGTCGGTCAAGAAGGACAAGTCCTGCGCCACGGTCGAGTCCGGCAAGTGGGTGGGCCCGGTCAAGACCCCCGTGGCGGGTGAGATCGTCGCCATCAACGACAAGGTCGCCGAGAAGCCCGCCCTCATCAACGAGGACCCCTACGGCGAGGGCTGGGTGGTCAAGATCAGGCCCGAGAACTGGGACGGCGACGCGGCCGACCTCAAGACCGGCCAGGACGCGCTGGCCGCCTTCGAGGCCAAGATGGAGTCCGAAGGCTTCGGCGGCTGCTGAGCGGCCGCCGGGGCAGGGGAGGGCGCGCGGGTGAGCGCCTGGCTCGAGACCATCCGTCGGGTCGAGGCCCTGGAGGACCTGCCCCTGGACGAGGTCCTGGTGGCCGAGATCGAGCGGCGGCGTGCGCGCCTGGGGGCACGGCCTCCCATCCATTTCTTTACCCCCACCTTCAAGGCCTTCGCCAGCTCGGAGCTCGCGAGCTGCGGGCGCAACGCCTGGCCGGCGGTCTCCATCACGGGCGGGGCCTGCAAGCTGCAGTGCGACCACTGCAAGGCCAAGATCCTCGAGCCCATGATCCCGGCCACCAGCCCCGAGGCCCTGTGGAGGGTGGTCAACGAGATCGTCGCCGACGGGGCCCGGGGCGTGCTGCTCACGGGCGGTTCCAACCACCGCAACGAGGTGGAGTACGGCCCCTACTTCCCCGTGATCCGCCGCATCAAGGACGAGCTGCCGGGCTTCCGCATCGCCGTGCACACGGCGCTGGTGGACGGGTCCACCGCCCGCGCCATGGAGGACGCCGGCATCGATGTCGCCATGATGGACGTCATCGGCGCGCAGGACACCATCACGCAGGTCTACCACCTGCGCCGCGGCGTGGACGACTTCGAGGCGACGCTGGAGGCGCTCACCGCCACGCGCATGAAGGTGGTGCCGCACATCGTCGTCGGGCTCCACTACGGCTACCTGCTCGGCGAGTGGAGCGCCCTGGAGATGGTGCGCCGCCACCGGCCCGACGCCCTGGTGCTGGTGGTGGTGATGCCTTTCTATGCCCCGGAGAGCCGGCCCTTCGTCACGCCCGACACAGCCGCCGTCGGCCGATTCCTGATGGACGCGCGCGAGGCCCTGCCGGAGCTGCCGCTGCTCCTCGGCTGCGCGCGCCCAGCCGGGCGCGCGCGCGTGCAGATCGACACCTACGCCGTGCTCGCCGGCCTCGACGGCATCGCGCATCCCTCCGAGGGCACGGTGGAGCTCGCCGCGCGGCTGGAGCGGCGCGTGCGCGTCACGCCGGCGTGCTGCTCCATCGCCGTGGGCGAGGATGTCATGGCCCTGGAGGACACGGGCCTCGAGCTCGACCTGGAGGCCGTGCTCGCCCACGAGCGCGCGGCCCGCGCCGCCGCGGCCGGCCTGGGCGGCATCCGGGTGGTGGCGGAAGGGGCGGCGCCCACCGGCTGCGGGGGCTGCGCCGCATGAGCGCCACCTGGCGGCTGCTGGATACCGGCCTGCGGCGCGCGGCCGAGAACATCGCCCTCAACCGCGCGCTGCTGGAAGCCCACCAGGCGGGTGAGGCGCCCCACACCCTGCGTTTCCTGCGCTTCCGCCCCAGCGCGCTCATCGGCTTCCACCAGAGCCCGCGCCAGGAATTGCATCTGGATGCGTGCGCGCGCGCAGGGATCGAGGTGCAGCGGCGCATCACCGGCGGCGGCGCCATCTACTTCGACGAGGGCCAGCTCGGCTGGGAGCTCTACCTCGACCGCCGCACGCTGGGCACCGCCGACATGGGCGCCATCGCCCGGCGCATCTGCGAGGCCGCCGCCGCCGGCATCCGGCGCCTCGGGGTGGACGCGCGCTTTCGCCCCCGCAACGACATCGAGGTGGACGGGCGCAAGCTCTCGGGCACGGGCGGCGCCTTCGACGGAGACTCGTTCCTTTACCAGGGCACGCTTCTGCTCGACTTCGACGTGGAGCGGATGCTGCGCGTGCTGCGCATCCCGGCCGAGAAGCTTTCGGGCAAGGCCGTCGCCGGGGCCCGCGACCGGGTGGTGAGCCTGCGCGAGCTGCTGGGCGAGGTGCCCCCGCTCGAGACGGTCCAGCGGCATCTTGCGGAGGCCTTCGCCGAGGCCTTCGGTGTGACGCTCGAGCCCGGTGGCCTGAACGCGGCCGAGGAGGCGCGCTACCGCGAGGCCCTGGCCGAGATCGACACGCCCGAGTGGGTGCATCTCCGCGACGCCCCGGCCGACGAGGCCCCGCTGCTCGAGGGCGTGCATCGTGCCCGCGGCGGCCTCATCCGCGCCATCGTGTGGCTGGACGAGGCCCGCGATCATGTCAAGCAGGTGCTCATCACGGGCGACTTCTTCGTCCAGCCCCGGCGCCTGGTGGCCGATCTCGAGGCGGCCCTGAAGGATGTTCCGCGCGCGGACCTGCGTGCGCGCGTGGAGGCCTTCTTCCGGGAGCACGAGGCGGCGCTTCTCATGCTGGAGCCCGCCGACTTCGTCGCCGCGCTGGAGGCTGCGCTGGCCTCGCCGACCACCGATGAGGCGGCCCGGCCATGAGCCTGCCCCGGGCGGTGGATGTGCTGGTGGTAGGGCTCGGGCCCGCGGGGGCCTCGGCCGCGCGCGCCGCCGCCGCGGCCGGCGCCCGCGTGCTCGCCGTCGACAAGGCCCGGGTGGTGGGCGAGCCTGTGCAGTGCGCCGAGTTCATTCCCCGGCCCATGGGCGGCTGCGCCCGCGAGCCCGGGGTGCTGGTCCAGCGCATCACCGGCATGCGCACCTTCCTGCCCTCGGGCCATGTGGAGGCGAGCGCCTTTCCGGGCCTGATGGTGGACCGCGCCGCCTTCGACCGGACCTTGGCACGCGCGGCGCGCGCGGCCGGCGCCACGCTCGCCACCGGCACGCGGCTGGTGGCCCTGGACGCCGCCGCGCGCGACGTGCTGCTGCTGGATGCCGCCGGCGTGCGGCATGCGGTGCGCTACGGTGCGCTGGTGGCCGCCGATGGGCCGCATTCCCCGGTGGGCGCCGCGCTGGGCCTGCCGCGCCTCGAGGTGGTGTGGACGCGCCAGCACACCGTGCCGCTGCTCGAGCCCCACGCCGACACCGACATCTGGCTCTCCGACGATTTCCCCGGCGGCTACGGCTGGCTCTTCCCCAAGGGGACCGTGGCCAACCTCGGGCTCGGCACCGACAAGCGCTGGCAGCGCGACCTGCGCGCGCCGCTCGAGCGCCTGCACGCGGCGCTCGCCGCCGAGGGCCGCGTGGGCCGCGAGGTGCTCGGGCGCACCGGCGGCGCCATCCCGGTGGGTGGGCTGCGGCGGCGGCTGGTGGAGGGGGCCGTCCTCTTCGCGGGCGATGCCGCCGGCCTCACCCATCCCATCACGGGCGCGGGCATCCCCGCCGCGGTGGTCTCGGGCGAGGCTGCCGGCGCGGCGGCCGCCGCCTGGCTCGGCGGCGAGGCCGGTGCGCTCGAGGACTACGAGGAGGACATGCGCGACCGCTACGGGCCCACGCTGGCGCGGGCCGTGCGGCGCCGGCGTGAGCTGGCGTGCCTCTGGCGCACACCCGCCGCGCGGCGGGATGCACCCCTGCGGCGGGGCTGGATCGCCTTCCCCGAATACTTCGACGACACCCAGGACGAGACCGGGCCGGCGGCCGCCATCTGCGGCTAAGCCGGCCTCCATCAGCGGAGGTGGTGAGCATGGCGACGACGGCAGACAGGGTCCACGAGGCGCCGGTCACCTTCTACCGGCCCGACTACCATATCCGCACCCCGGACATGCGCTCGCCGGAGTACGTGCAGCTGTCCACGGCGGCGGCCATCACCCTGGGCCTGATTCCGGGGACCATGCACCGCACCGCCTGCACGCACTGCCTGAACCTCCTGGTGACCTATCCGGAGGGATGTCGCGCCAACTGCGCCTACTGCGGGCTGGCGCGCCACCGCGAGGAGGCGCGCGACTACGCCGACCGCAACTTCATCCGCGTGGACTGGCCCACCGTGCGCTACGAGGAGATCATCGAGCGCGTCAAGCGGGGCGACGACCGGGGGCAGTTCGAGCGCATGTGCATCTCCATGATCACCCACCCGCGCTCGGACGAGGACACCCTGGTGCTGCTCAGGCGCTGGGTGGCGGAGATCCCCCATGTGCCGGTCTCCATCCTCTCCAACCCCACCACCATGTCCTACGAGGACCTGGTCACCCTCGAGCGCGAGGGCGCCGACATCTTCACCGTCGCCCTCGACGCCGCCACGCCCGAGATCTTCGAGCGCACCCGCGGCAGGACCGTCGACAGTCCGCACACCTGGGAGAAGTACTGGCAGGTGATCGAATGGGCGGCGGAGATCTTCGGGCCGGAGCGGTTCGGCGTGCACCTGATCTGCGGGATGGGCGAGACCGAGCGCGAGATCCTCGAGGTCTGCCAGCGCATCCGCGACATGGGCGGCCACAACCACATGTTCGCCTTCTTCCCGGAGCAGGGCTCGCTGATGGAGGACTGGGAGCCAGTGCCGCGCGACCAGTGGCGGCGGGTGCAACTGGCCCGCTTCCTCATCGACTATGCGGGCGTGCGCCTGGAGGCCATGCGCTTCGACGGCGAGGGCCGCGTGGTGGACTTCGGCCTGCCGCACGACGAGCTCGAGGCCATCATCGCCAGCGGCAAGCCCTTCCGCACCTCGGGCTGCCCGGGCAAGGACGACGAGGAGATCTCCGCCTGCAACCGCCCCTACGGCGACTCGAGCCCCACCGACATCCGCTCCTTCCCCTTCGCGCCCGATGCCCGCGACGTGGAGATCATCCGCCGCCAGATGGCGGGCGAGGACATCGGCACCCTGCGCGAGGACCTCGTGGACGACTGAGCGCCGCAGGGCTCACGCTCTTCGGTGCGGCGGACCGGACGCCGCGCCCTAGCGCACGGGAAATGCCATCATCCGTGGGGCCGGCTTCCAGCCGGCCCCACCGGCGATGATGGCAGGCCGCCACGCCGCCTCAGTCCATCTGCCACACGAGCTGCGCGCTCAGGATGTCCACGCTCGACTCGTAGGTGCCCGTCAGCAGATGGCCCTGCCCGCTGGAGTTGCGGATGGGCGTGTCGCTCACGAACAGGCGCGCGTAGCCCACGTCGAGGCGCAGGTTCTTCCTGCCCTGGTAGGAGGCGCCCACGGCCAGCCAGCGCCGGTCGTTGCCGGGGATGCGCGGCGTGCGGTGCTCGGCATCCGGTATGGGCGTCTGGTCGTAGGCGAGGCCGGCCCGCAGCGTCCACTCGGCCGATGCGCGGTAGTCGAAGCCTGCTGACAGTCGCCAGCTGCTGCGCCAGCTCTCGTCCACCTCGGTGGGCGCCTGGTTCGAGTCGCGGTAGTAGATCACCAGCTTCTCGAAGCGGCTCCAGTTCGTCCAGGTGGCGTCCGCGAGCCACGTCCATCGTCCCCGGGGGACCGCCAGGCTGAGGGAGACGCTTTCCGGAAACTGGATGGGTGCCGCCGCCCTGGAGTCGATGAACAGCCTGCGGGATGAGAAGAGGGACGGGGTGCCGCTGAAACGTGCATCGCCTTCCAGTGTGTGCGCTATGCTCGAGCGGTAGCTCAGGCCAATGCGGGTGCCGTCGTCGAGCCGCAGCAGCGCTCCCGCATGGAAGGCAAATCCCCACGAGTCGCCTTCCACACGCGCCGTGCCGTCCGTGGCCGGATTGCCTGGGGTGGTGAGGCCGGCTGCGGCGCAGTCGGCCGCTGTGATACCGAGAAGAGCGCTCAGGGTGGGGTCAGCCGCGATGCCCAGGCATACAGCCGAGAAGTCGACGGCGTTGGTGAGGTTCGCCTCGGCGTAGTTGATGTTCAGGCTGGCTCCAATCCTGAGGCGTTCGCCCGCCTGCAGGGCGATAGTCGGCACAAGGCTCACCGTGCGCAGCTCGGACCTGATCGCGTGATACCGTCCTCCCCAGCGGGGATCGTATTCCGTGGCCAGGCCGAAGGGGGCATAGAGACCGATGCCGCCCGTTAGGTGGCGCCCCAGGGGGGTCACGAAGTAGAGGTTCGGCACGAAGGCGGTCACGCCCGCCTGACCCCCGAGATTGGACAGTGGCGTGGTGGTGCTTCCGATGGTCAGGGTCGCGCCCGGCTGGAGCCGTGTGCGGGGACGGATCAGATGGCCGGCGGCGACGAGCTGACGGTGCCTGATGGCAGCGATTCCAGCCGGGTTGTAGGCGAGCACGCTGGCGTCGGCTGGATTGGCGGCCGCGCCGGCGTAGGCGCTGCCGAGGCCCGAGGCGCTCTGCTCGACGATGGCGAAGCCGGCCGAGTGGGCGGCGCCACCGGCGGCCAGGCCGGCGGTGAGGGCGGAAGCGGCGAGGGCGCGCCTGAGGGCGCGCGTGACACTGGAGCGGGTCATAGGCGTTCCTCCGGTCGCTTTCTCGTTCTCGTCGTG
>JALSJE010000022.1 GCA_026989495.1 Gammaproteobacteria bacterium
TAGTTGCTGCTCGCTGCTCGCTGCTCGCTACTTGCCGCTCGCCACTCGCCACCCGCTGCCCGTCTCTCCTATCCGAACTGCCTCAGGAAGCGCAGGTCGTTCTCGAAGAAGAGCCGCAGGTCGTCCACCCCGTAGCGCAGCATGGCGAAGCGCTCGACGCCGAGGCCGAAGGCGAAGCCGCTCCAGCGCTCGGGGTCCAGCCCCACGTTCTCCAGCACCTTCGGGTGGACCATGCCGCAGCCCAGGACCTCGATCCAGCCGGTGCCGCCGCACACGCGGCATCCCCCGCCGCCGCAGATGACGCACTGCACGTCCACCTCCGCCGAGGGCTCGGTGAAAGGGAAGTAGGACGGACGGAAGCGCACGGCCAGCCGCGCCTCGAAGAAGCGCTCCAGGAAGGCGTGGAGCGTCCCCTTGAGCTCGGCGAAGGTGACGACCTCGTCCACCGCCAGCCCCTCCACCTGGTGGAACATGGGGCTGTGGGTGAGGTCGGAGTCGCAGCGGTACACCCGCCCCGGGGCGATGACGCGCAGCGGGGGGCGGCGCTCGCGCATGACGCGGATCTGCACCGGCGAAGTATGGGTGCGCAGGAGCAGCCCGCCCTCCACGTAGAAGGTGTCGTGCATGGCGCGTGCGGGGTGGTGGGGCGGGATGTTGAGGGCCTCGAAGTTGTGGTGGTCGTCCTCGATCTCCGGGCCCTCGGCCACCTCGAAGCCCAGCCCGCGGAACAGGGCCTCGATGCGCTCGAGCACCCGGCTGACCGGGTGGATGGCACCCGGCCGCTCGCCGCGGCCCGGCAGGGTCACGTCCAGGCGCTCGCGCGCGAGCCGCTCGGCCACGGCTGCCTGCTCCAGCGCCTCACGCCGGGCGGCGACGGCCTGCTCGAGGCGGGCCTTGGCGGCGTTGATGGCGCGGCCGGCCTCGCGCCGCGCCTCCGGCGGGAGCTCGCCCAGGGACTTGAGGCGCGCGGTGAGCAGGCCCTTGCGCCCCAGATAGCGCACGCGCGCCGCCTCCAGCGCCTGGAGGTCGCCCGCGGCGGCGATCTCGGACTCGGCCCGCTCGAGCAGCTTTTCTAAGTCCATGACAGTGTGCGGTGCACAGTTTAGGTAACTCTGATCAATCCGCTGCGCGGATTGATCAGCGCGATGGTGCTTCGCGACCCATTTTCGATTTTTCTCGTATTGTCATGCACTTCCATGTGCATGAACCGTCCCGCGGCCGTCCCTGGCCGCGGGGAAGCTCTGAAAAATCGGATTTTTCAGAGCTTCCTTTACAGTTTGTGTTTCATGGGCTTGCAGGATTCTCTTGCTGTAAAATGTAAATTGCATACTGCAAGCCCAAAAAAGGGAAGGCGCGGCCTTCCCTTTTTCGGCTTCCCCACCGGCACCGGCCGGCGGATCAGGCCGCGAGCGCAGCCTTGGCCTTCTCCGCCAGCGCCGCGAAGGCGTTGGGATCGTTCACGGCGAGGTCGGCCAGCACCTTGCGGTCGACCTGGATGTCGGCCTTGTGCAGCCCGTCCATGAAGCGGCTGTAGGACAGGCCGTGGGCACGCGCGGCGGCGTTGATGCGCACGATCCACAGGGTGCGGAACTCACGCTTGCGGTTGCGCCGGTCGCGGTAGGCGTACTGGCCGGCCTTGATGACGGCCTGCTTGGCGACGCGGAAGACCTTGCGCCTGGCGTTGTAGTAGCCCTTGGCCTTCTTGAGGACCTTCTTGTGCCGCGCCCGGGCGGTGACGCCTCGCTTGACTCGTGGCATGGCAGGGCTCCCGTCAGCTGTAGGGCAGCAGGCGGCGCACCGCGCGCACGTCGGCGTCGTGCACCTTGGTCATGTCGCGCAGGTGCCGCTTGCGCTTGCCGCTCTTCTTCGTGAGGATGTGGTTGTGGTGCGACTTGGCGCGCTTGTAGCCGCCCCGGGCGAGCTTCTTGAAGCGCTTGGCCGCACCACGGTTCGTCTTGAGCTTCGGCATCTTCCCGTCCTCGCCGGCGGGGGCCGCCCTCGGGCCGCCCCTCACCGCTTCTTCGGCGCGATCACCATCACGAGCTGGCGACCCTCCAGCTTGGGCCGCTGCTCCACCACCCCCAGGTCGGCGAGGTCCTGCTCCACGCGCTCCAAGAGCCGCAGGCCGATCTCCTGGTGGGCCATCTCCCGGCCCCGGAAGCGCAGCGTGACCTTGGCCTTCTCCCCTTCCGTCAGGAACCGCCGCAGGTTCCTCAGCTTGACCTGGTAGTCGCCCTCGTCCGTGCCCGGGCGGAACTTGATCTCCTTGACGTGGACCTGCTTCTGCTTCCTGCGCGCCTCGCGCAGCTTCTTGCCCAGCTCGAACCGGTACTTGCCGTAGTCCATGATACGGCAGACCGGTGGCCTGGCCTCGGGCGCGATCTCGACCAGATCCAGCTCGACCTCATCGGCCAGCCGCTGGGCCTCTTCCAGCGGCACGATGCCTATCTGCTTGCCGTCCGGCCCCACCAGCCGGACCTCCCTGGCGCTGATCTCCTCGTTGACCCTGTGGCTTTTGAGTCCAGTGATGCCCTAGCCCTCCAAACGCGTGCGGCCGCGGCTCGCGATCTCGGCGGCGAGCCGGCGGGCGAACTCCTCGACCTTCATCGCCCCCAGGTTCTCGCCGCCGCGCGTGCGCACGGCCACACTTCCGGTCTCCACCTCCCGGTCACCCACGACCAGGAGGTACGGAACACGCTGGATCGTGTGCTCGCGGATTTTAAAGCCGATCTTCTCGTTCCTCAAGTCCGCCTCGGCCCGGAAGCCCTGATTCTTCAGGGTTTCCAGCACCTGGCGGGCATAGGCGGCCTGGCGGTCGGTGATGTTGAGCACCACCGCCTGAACCGGGGCGAGCCAGGCGGGCAGCGCCCCGCCGTAGTGCTCCAGCAGCACCCCGATGAAGCGCTCGATGGAGCCCAGGATGGCCCGGTGCAGCATCACGGGAGTGCGGCGGCTGCCGTCCTCGGCCATGTAGGTCGCCCCCAGGCGCGCCGGCATGGAGAAGTCGAGCTGGATGGTGCCGAGCTGCCACACCCGGCCCAGGCAGTCGGTGAGCGAGAACTCGATCTTGGGCCCGTAGAAGGCCCCCTCCCCCGGCTGCAGCTTCCAGTCGAGGCCCTTGCGCTCGAGGGCCTCCTCCAGGGCCCGCTCGGCCTTGTCCCACAGGGCCTCCTCGCCCACGCGCACCTCGGGTCGGGTCGAGAGCGCCACGATCACGTCGTCGAAGCCGAAGTCGCGGTACACCTGGAAGACCAGGTCGATGAAGGCCGAGACCTCGTCCAGGATCTGGTCCTCGGTGCAGAAGATGTGGGCGTCGTCCTGGACGAAGTTGCGCACGCGCATGAGCCCGTGGAGGGTGCCCGAGGGCTCGTTGCGATGGCAGGAGCCGAACTCGGCCAGCCGCAGCGGCAGGTCGCGGTAGCTCTTGACCCCCTGGTTGTAGATCTGGATGTGGGCCGGGCAGTTCATGGGCTTGACCGCGTAGACGCGGCTCTCCGACTCCGTGGTGAACATCAGGTCCTTGAACTTCTCCCAGTGCCCGGAACGCTCCCACAGGGAGCGGTCGATGAGCTCGGGGGTATGCACCTCCTGGTAGCCGTGCGCGCGCAGCAGGCGCCGGATGTAGTCCTGGATCTCGACGTAGATGCGCCAGCCCTTGTCGTGCCAGAAGACCATGCCCGGGGCCTCCTCCTGGAGATGGAAGAGGTCCATGGCCCTGCCGAGCCGGCGATGGTCGCGCTTCTCGGCCTCCTCCAGGCGGTGGAGGTAGGCCTCCAGCTCCTTCCTGTTGCGCCAGGCGGTGCCGTAGATGCGCTGCAGCATGGGGTTGCGCGGGTCGCCGCGCCAGTAGGCACCGGCCACCTTCATCAGCTTGAAGGCCTTGAGCCGGCCGGTGCTGGGCACGTGGGGCCCGCGGCACAGGTCCACGAAGTCACCCTGCCGGTAGAGGGAGATCTCCTCCTCCGGAGGGATGTCCTCGATGATGCGGGCCTTGAACTCCTCGCCCTGCTCGCGGAAGAAGCGGATCGCCTCCTCGCGCGGCATCACCATGCGCTCGACCCTGAGATCGCGCTTGGCGATCTCCCTCATGCGCTGCTCGATGCGCTCGAGGTCTTCGGGCGTGAAAGAGCGCTCGTAGTCGAAATCGTAGTAGAAGCCGTTCTCGATCACCGGGCCGATGGTGACCTGCGCCTCGGGATAGAGCTCCTTGACCGCCTGGGCGAGCAGATGGGCGGTGGAGTGGCGCAGGATCTCCAGGCCCTCCGGATCGCGGTCGGTGACGATGGCGACCTCGGCGTCGTGGTCGATCCGATAGGAGGTGTCCACCAGGCGCCCGTCCACCTTGCCCGCGAGCGCCGCTCGCGCCAGCCCCGGGCCGATGGATTCGGCCACCTCCTGCACGGTCACCGGACGGTCGAAGCGCTTCTGCGTGCCGTCGGGCAGCGTGATGACGGGCATATCCCGGCCCCTCCAAAAAGGCGGGGCGCCCGCGCCCCGCCGCTGGCGACGGGATCGGACGCCCCGCGAGCGTCTGGCCCTACCCCTCGGTGCGCGGAAGATTCTATCTTCGGGTCGGCGCGAGCCGCAAGGCGCCCACCTCCCTCCTTCCGTGGGGCCGGCAGCCTGCCGGCCCGCCGGCGCGGCAGGATGGCCGCGCCCCCAGGACAGGACCCGCGCCTGCGGGACCTCCTACGGCGCCTCCGCCAGGGCGCGGCGGTGTACAGCCCCCGAAACCCTGGACACTCGTTTGCCCAAAATTCACGCCGCCTCTGGCACGGGTGAATGGGCAGCCCGGACCTGGGCGGGGG
>JALSJE010000023.1 GCA_026989495.1 Gammaproteobacteria bacterium
GCGCAACCGCAGGGCCCGTGTCCGCGGCGCCCGGAAAATCTTATGCACGATCCGGGCCCGGCCGTCCACAGTCGACCGCCCGTCCGCCCGCGCTATACTTGCGGGCTTTCGGCGAGCCGGTGGACGAGGCTACATGGCACGCGCGCGACCTCCCACCTTCCAGGACCTGATCCTGGCCCTGCAGCGCTACTGGGCCGAGCGTGGCTGCGTGCTGCTGCAGCCCTATGACATGGAGGTGGGCGCGGGCACCTTCCATCCGGCCACCTTCCTGCGCGCCATCGGCCCCGAGCCCTGGGCGGCCGCCTACGTGCAGCCCTCGCGCCGGCCCACCGACGGCCGCTACGGCGAGAACCCCAACCGCCTGCAGCACTATTACCAGTTCCAGGTGGTGCTCAAGCCCTCGCCGGAGGACATCCAGGACCTCTATCTCGACTCGCTCCGGGCGCTGGGCATCGATCCGCTGGTGCACGACATCCGATTCGTGGAGGACGACTGGGAGTCGCCCACGCTCGGGGCCTGGGGCCTGGGCTGGGAGGTGTGGCTCAACGGGATGGAGATCACCCAGTTCACCTACTTCCAGCAGGTGGGCGGCCTCGACTGCCGCCCCGTGACCGGCGAGATCACCTACGGGCTCGAGCGCATCGCCATGTACCTGCAGGAGGCGGAGAGCGTCTTCGACCTGACGTGGGCCGAGACGCCCGACGGGCCCGTCACCTACGGCGACGTCTTCCACCAGAACGAGGTGGAGATGAGCGCCTACAACTTCGAGCACGCCGACGTGGAGAGCCTCTTCGCCTGGTTCGACACCTGCGAGCGCGAGTGCCGGCGGCTGCTGGAGCTGGATCTCGCGCTGCCGGCCTACGAGCAGGTGCTCAAGGCATCGCACACCTTCAACCTGCTCGATGCGCGCCATGCCATCTCCGTGACCGAGCGCCAGCGCTACATCCTCAGGGTGCGCGCGCTGGCCCGGGCCGTGGCGGAGGCCTACCTCGCCAGCCGCGAGCGCCTGGGCTTCCCCATGCTGCGCCGGGAGGCGAGCCATGGCTGAGGCGCGCGACCTGCTGGTCGAGATCGGCACCGAGGAGCTGCCGCCCAGGGCCCTGCGGCGGCTGGCCGATGCCTTCGCGGCGGGTGTGGCCGAGGGGCTGGACCGCGCCGGCATCGCCCGCGGTGAGGCGCGCGCCTACGCCACCCCACGCCGGCTGGCCGTCCTCGTCGAGGCCGTGGCGCCCGCCCAGCCCGACCGCACCGTGCGCCGGCGCGGACCCGCCGTTCAGGCCGCCTTCGACGCCGAGGGACGGCCCACCAGGGCGGCCGAGGGCTTCGCCCGCTCCGTGGGTGTGCCTGTGGAGCGGCTCGGGCGGCTGCGCACGGACAAGGGCGAGTGGCTCCTGTGGGAGGGTGTGGAGCCGGGCCGGCCCACCGCGGAGCTCCTGCCCGGCATCGTCGAGGCCGCGCTCGAGCGGCTGCCGGTGCCGAGGCGCATGCGCTGGGGCGCGGGCGAGGTGAGCTTCGTGCGGCCGGTCCACTGGGTGCTGATGCTCCACGGCGCGGACGTGGTCCAGGCCACCATCCTGGGCCTCGAGGCCGGGCGCGAGACCCGCGGCCATCGCTTCCACCACCCCGATCCCATCCCCGTGCCCGAGCCCAAGGACTGGGAGCCGCTGCTCGCCACCCGCGGCCACGTGATCGCGGACATGGACCGCCGGCGCGAGGCCGTGCGCGCGCAGGTGGAGGAGGCGGCGCTCGCCGCCGGCGGGCGTGCGGCCGTCCGCGAGGCGCTGCTCGAGGAGGTGACGGCGCTGGTGGAGTGGCCGGTGGCCATCGCCGGGGCCTTCGACGCGCGCTTCCTGGAGGTGCCCCACGAGGCCCTGGTCTCCAGCATGGAGCGGCACCAGAAGTGCTTCCCGGTGGTGGACGCGGGGGGGGCGCTCCTGCCCCGCTTCGTGGCGGTGGCCAACATCGAGAGCCGCGACCCCGAGGCCGTGCGCCGCGGCAACGAGCGCGTCATCCGTCCGCGGCTCACGGACGCGGCCTTCTTCTGGGAGCAGGACCGCAAGCGCCCTCTGGAGAGCCGCCTCGAGGCCCTCAAGGGCATCGTCTACCAGGCGCTTCTCGGCACCCTCCACGACAAGACGCGGCGCCTGGAGCGGCTCGCCCGCGACATCGCCGAGGCCATCGGCGCGGAGCCTGCGCTGGCCGCCCGCGCCGCGCGGCTCGCCAAGTGCGACCTCGCCACCGAGATGGTGGGCGAGTTCCCGGAGCTCGAGGGGATCATGGGCCGCCACTACGCGCTGCACGACGGTGAGCCCGAGGTGGTGGCGGTGGCCATCGAGGAGCACTACCGCCCGCGGGGGGCGGGTGACGCCATCGCCGCCACGCCCGCCGGGCGCGCGGTGGCGCTGGCCGACCGGCTCGACACGCTGGTCGGCATCTTCGCCTGCGGGCTGCGCCCCACGGGCGAGAAGGACCCCTACGGCCTGCGGCGCGCGGCCCTCGGGGTGCTGCGCACGCTCATCGAAGGGGAGCTCGACCTGGACCTCGCCCGGCTGGTGGAGGCCGCGGCCGACCTGCTGCCGGCGGGGCTGCCCGCCGCGGCCGAGGCCCCCGGGACCGTGCTGGACTTCGCCCTCGACCGGCTGCGGGCCTGGTACCAGGAGCAAGGCGTGCCGGTGGAGGTGTACGAGGCCGTGCGCGCGCGCAACCCCACCCGCCCCCTGGACTTCGACCGCCGTGTGAAGGCCGTGCTCGCCTTCCGGGCGCTCCCCGAGGCCGAGGCGCTGGCCGCGGCCCACAAGCGCATCCGCAACATCCTGCGCCAGGCCGAGGAGAAAGGCCTGGCGGTGGCCGAGACGGTGGACCCGGCCCGGCTCGCCGAGCCCGCCGAGCGGGCCCTGCACGAGGCGGTGGCCCGGGCCGAGGCCGAGATCGCCGCGCCGCTGGCCGCGGGCGACTACGAGGCGGTGCTGAAGCGGCTCGCGGCCCTGCGCGGGGCGGTGGACGCCTTCTTCGACCAGGTGCTGGTCATGGCCGAGGACGAGGCCGTGCGCGCCAACCGCCTCGCCCTGCTGCGCGCGCTCACCGCCCTCTTCCTCGAGGTGGCCGACATCGGGCGGCTGCCCGCCGCCTGAGCCCCCGTCCACAGGCCGGCGCGCTACAATGTCGCCCCGCGCCGACGAGGCTGCTCACGATGGCCGGCACCATCACCATCCTCTACTTCGGGCGGCTCCCCGACCTGCTGCGCCGCGGCTCAGAGGAGCTGCGCCTGCCGCCGGGGGTGGCGGACGTGCGAGGGCTGCTGGCGTATCTCCGCCGGCGCGGCCCGACCTGGGAGCGGCTGCTCGCCGAAGGCGCCGTGCGGGTGACGGTGAACAAGGAATTCGCCGAGCCCGGCACCCCCGTGGGCGACGGCGACGAGGTCGCCATCGTCTCGGCCAGCCTCTAGGACGCAAACGGCCCGGACCGGAGCGAACCATGAGCGAGACCCCCGGCAACCCCTCCGACTCCTACGACGCCATGCTGGCCGCGGTGCAGGCCTTCCACGACAAGCACCGCTTCCGCGAGACCGGCGGCGAGGAACTCACCTACCGCGTGGCCCTCATGGCCGAGGAGCTGGGCGAGATCTCGGCCTGCGTCACCAAGGGCAAGCCCAGGGAGGCCCTGGCCGAGGAGTGCGCCGACCTGATGATCCTGCTCATCGGCACGGCCATCTCGGCGGGCTTCGACCTCAAGGCCGCCTTCTGGCAGAAGATGTCGCGCATCATGCAGCGCGAGTCGCGCATGATCGACGGGCGCATCCGCGTCTCGGAGTTCCGGGACTGAGCCGCGGGGATGGCGCGGCTCGTCATCCTCGACCGCGACGGGGTCATCAACGAGGACTCCGACGCCTACATCAAGTCTCCGGAGGAGTGGGTGCCCGTGCCGGGCAGCCCCGAGGCCATCGCGCGCCTGACGCGGGCGGGCTTCCAGGTGGTGGTGGCGACGAACCAGTCCGGCATCGCCCGCGGCCTCTTCGACCTCGAGACCCTGCACCGCATCCACGCCAGGATGCACCGCGTGGTCGCGGAGGCGGGCGGGCGCATCGATGCCGTCTTCTTCTGCCCGCACGGGCCGGATGCGGGCTGCCGCTGCCGCAAGCCCGCCCCGGGGCTGCTCGAGGAGATCTCCGCCCGCCTCGGCACCACACTGGAAGGGGTGCCGGCCGTCGGCGACTCGGCCCGCGACCTGGAGGCCGCCCGCGCGGCCGGCGCGCGGCCGGTGCTGGTCCGCACCGGCAAGGGCCGACGCACCGAGGCGGCAGGCGGCCCCGCCCTGGAGGGCGTGCCGGTCTTCGACGACCTCGCCGCGGCCGTGGACGCGCTCCTGGCGGGAAGGCTGTGACGGGATCCGCTGCCACCGCACCCCGCGCCCGCGGCCCCCTGGCCACGGCGGTGGCGGCCGCCCGCTCGACGGCGTTCTGGATCGGCATGGCCGCCGCCACCGTCGTGTGGGCCTTCGTGAGCCTTGCGGCGCGGCCGCTGCCCTTCGAGCGGCGCTTCCGCACGGTGGCCCAGTGGAACCGCTTCGTGCTGTGGTGGCTGCGGCTCGCCTGCGGCCTCGGCTACCGGGTCGAGGGGCGCGAGCGGCTGCCCCGGGAGGGGGCCGCCGTGGTGCTCTCGAAGCACCAGTCTGCCTGGGAGACCATCGCCTACCCGGTCATCTTCCCGCCCCAGGCCATCGTGCTGAAGCGCGAGCTGCTCCGCATCCCCTTCTTCGGGTGGGGCCTGGCGGTGCTCGAGCCC
>JALSJE010000024.1 GCA_026989495.1 Gammaproteobacteria bacterium
GCCGGCGATGATCGCGAAGCGGCCCCGGATGCTGCGCCAGGCGCCCTTCATCCGCCCCTTCCTCTTCGTTCCTTCCCCTTCCGCGACTCGCTTGCCCCTCGTGACGTCATCGGCCCCCCGGGCGGCGGGCTTTAGGCCCCCGCCCGTCCCGCGGGCCTGTGGTAGGAAGCTCTGAAAAATCCGATTTTTCAGAGCTTCCCCGGCCGGGGACGGCCGCGGGACGGCCCATGCACTTGTAAGTGCATGACGATACGAAAAAATCGAAAATGGGCCGCGAAGCACCATAGCGCTGATCAATCCGCGCAGCGGATTGATCAGAGTTTCTGGTAGATTGACGCGCCATGGTGTGGAAGCCGCACGTGACGGTGGCCGCCGTGATCGAGCGTGACGGCCGCTTCCTGCTGGTGGAGGAGGAAGCCGACGGCGCCGTCGTCCTCAACCAGCCCGCCGGCCATCTGGACGATGGGGAGAGCCTGGCCGAGGCGGCCGCCCGGGAGACACTGGAGGAGACGGGCTGGCCGTTCCGGCCGACGGGCGTGGTGGGCGTCTACCGCTGGCGCGCCCCGGAGACCGGACGCACCTATCTGCGGGTGGCCTTCTGCGGCGAGCTGGACGACTCGGCTCCCCGGGGGCCGCTGGATGCCGGCATCCGGCGCACGCTCTGGGTGGAGCCCGCGGCGCTGCGCACCGCGCCGGCCTCGGGCCTCGCCCCGCCGCGCAGCCCCATGGTGCTGCGCGGGGTGGAGGACTACCTGGCCGGACGGCGCTGGCCCCTGGACCTGCTCGTGGACCTGCCGCCGTGAGGCGCGGCCCGCCGGCAGGCCTCCTGGCCCTCCTCCTCGCCGGGGCGTGCGCGGCCCCGCCCACCGGCCCTGCGCCATCGCCGCGTCCCGGGGCCTTCACCGTCTGCCACGGCCACGGCTGCGAGGAGCGCGCTCCGGTCTCCCTGACCGCTGCCGAGTGGGCGCGCGTGGTGGCGCTGTTCCGGCGCCTGCCGCACGACGCCGCCGCCGAGCGGCGGGCCGTCGCCTGCGCCGTGGGCCTGCTGGAGCGCCTCGTGGGCCCGCGCGCCGGCACCGACGGGGATCTCGGCGGCACCTTCCCGGGCCTCGGCCGTCCCGGCCAGATGGACTGCGTGGACGAGGCCACCAACACCGGCACCTACCTCCGCATGTTCGCCGATGCCGGCCTGCTGCGTTTCCACGTCCCGGACGGACGCGCCACCCGGGGCTTCTTCCTCATGGGATGGCCTCACACCACGGCCGTCCTGCGCGAGCGGGCCACCGGGCGGCGCTGGGCGGTGGACTCGTGGTTCCACGACAACGGCGTCCCGGCGCGAATCCTGCCGCTGGAGCGCTGGCGCGCGGGCTGGAAGCCGCGCCCCGACGACCCTCCGCCCCCCTGCCCGGCCCCCCCTGGAGCCGATGCTAAGATGGGCCTCGGCACCTGGCGCTGACCGCACCCGCCTCTCCGCATGAGCCGTCCCAGGGTCATCGTCGGCCTCTCCGGCGGCGTGGACTCCACCGTGGCCGCCTGGATCCTCCTGCGCATGGGCTACCGGGTGGAGGGGCTGTTCATGAAGAACTGGGAGGACGACGACGAGGACGGCCTGTGCGCCGCCGCCGAGGATCTCGCGGATGCGCGTCGCGTGTGCGAGGTGCTGGGCATCCCCCTCCACAAGGTGAGCTTCGCCCGCGAATACCGCGAGCGGGTCTTCCGCCGCTTCCTCGCGGAGTATGCCGCGGGCCGCACGCCCAACCCGGACGTGCTCTGCAACCGCGAGATCAAGTTCGGCGTCTTCCTGGAGCACGCCAGGCGCCTCGGGGCCGACTGGGTCGCCACCGGCCATTACGCCCGCATCGAGACCGGCCGCGGCGGCCTGCGCCTGCTCAAGGGCGCCGACCCCGCCAAGGACCAGAGCTACTTCCTGCACGCCGTCACCGCACGCCAGCTCGAGCGCGTCCTGTTCCCGGTCGGCGCGCTCGCCAAGGAAGAGGTGCGCGCGCTCGCGCGCGCGGCGGGGCTCCCCACCCACGCCAAGCGCGACAGCACCGGCATCTGCTTCATCGGTGAGCGCCCCTTCCGGGAGTTCCTCTCCCGCTACCTGCCGGCCACGCCCGGCGAGATCCGCACCCTGGACGGACGCGTGGTGGGCCGCCACCAGGGGGTGGCCTTCTACACCCTGGGCCAGCGCGAGGGTCTCGGCATCGGGGGCCTCACCGGCACGGAGGGGCGGCCCTGGTACGTGGTGGACAAGGACCCCGGTGCGAACGTGCTCTACGTGGCCCAGGGCCACGACCACCCGCGCCTGCTCAGCCGCACGCTGGTGGCCGGCGACCTGAGCTGGGTCGCGGGCGGCCCGCCGCCCATGCCCTGGCGCGGGCACGCCAAGGTCCGCTACCGCCAGCCCGATGTCCCGTGCACGGTCGAGGCGCTGCCCGGCGGGCGCTGCCGCGTGGTCTTCGACACACCCCAGCGGGCAGTCACGCCCGGCCAGTACGTGGTGCTGTACGAGGGCGAGCGCTGCCTGGGTGGGGGCGTGATCGAGGCCGTCGAGCCCCTGGGCGGCGGCTGAGGGGCTGCCGGCGGCGCCCGCATCGGGTACCTTTTGCCCCCATGGACGACCGTGCAGAGGCGCCGCCGGCCCCGGAGCCCGGCTTGAGGGACCAGGTGATCGGGCTCGCCGGCCTGTTCCAGGCCCTGCGGCTGGTGCAGACGCTCGCCCACCGGGGCAGCGCCGACGAGGACGCCGAGCGCGCCTGCGTGGACAGCCTCTTTGCCGTGGACGCACCCTCGGCCGGGGCGGTCTGGGGAGGGCTGGCGCGCCTGCGTCTGGGGCTGGAGACCCTGATCGCGCAGCTCTCGGGCCAGGGGCGTGACGCCGAGCTCACCCGCTACGCGGTGGCCGTGCTGGTGGTGGAGCGGCGGCTCGCGGCCCGGCCCGACCTCCTGGACCGCGTCCGCCAGGGCATCGAGGAGGCGGGGCGGCGCGCGGCCGAGACCGGCGACCGTCTCCACCCGGCCGTGATGGCGGTCTTCGCCTCCACCTATCGCGAGACCGCCGGGCAGGTGGCCACGCCCGTGATGGTGCGGGGCGCGCGCGAGCACCTGGAGAGCGAGGCCGTCGCCGCCCGCATCCGCACCCTGCTGCTCGCCGCCATCCGGGCCGCCGTGCTCTGGCGCCAGAAGGGGGGCACCCGCTGGGGGCTGCTGTGGCGGCGGCGGCGCTATGTGGCGGCCGCCCGCGCCCTGCTCGCTCGCACCGCCGTGCCGGCCTGAGTTTGGCCCCGGCGCCGCCATGGCCGATAATGGCCCCCCTTTGGCGCGCGCCATCCCGCGCGCGCCTGCGGCAAGGCTTCGGAACCGGGGAGAGGGCATGGCCGACAGCTTCGGTGCGCGCGGCACGCTGCGCGTGGGGAACCAGGACTACGAGATCTGGCGCCTCGAGGCGCTCCAGGAGCGCTTCGACGTGGCGACCCTGCCGTGGTCGCTGAAGATCCTGCTCGAGAACCTGCTCCGCCACGAGGACGGCAGCACCGTCACCGCCGCGCACATCGAGGCGCTCGCCGGCTGGCAGCCCCGGGAGGCCACACGGCCCGAGATCGCCTTCGTGCCGGCGCGCGTGCTGCTGCAGGACTTCACGGGGGTGCCCGCCGTCGTGGATCTGGCCGCCATGCGCGACGCCATGGCCGAGCTCGGCGGCGACCCGCGGCGCATCAACCCCCTGCGCCCGGCCGAGCTGGTCATCGACCACTCGGTGCAGGTGGATGCCTGGGGCAGTCCCGAGGCGCTGGAACTCAACGCCCGCATCGAGTTCGAGCGCAACCGCGAGCGCTACGCCTTCCTGCGCTGGGGCCAGCAGGCCTTCGACAACTTCCGCGTCGTGCCGCCCGACACCGGCATCGTCCACCAGGTCAACCTCGAGCACCTGGCGCGCGTGGTCTTCGCCGAGGAGGGTCCGGACGGTGTGCTGCGCGCCTTCCCCGACACGCTGGTCGGGACCGACTCCCACACCACCATGGTCAACGGCCTGGGCGTGCTGGGCTGGGGCGTCGGCGGCATCGAGGCCGAGGCGGCCCTGCTGGGCCAGCCCATCTCCATGCTCATCCCGGACGTGGTGGGCGTGCGCCTGAGCGGGGCGCTGCCCGAGGGCGCCACCGCCACCGACCTGGTGCTCACCGTCACGGAGCTGCTGCGCCGCCATGGCGTGGTGGGCAAGCTCGTGGAGTTCTTCGGGCCCGGTCTCGACCACCTCACGCTCGCCGACCGCGCCACGCTGGCCAACATGGCCCCGGAATACGGCGCCACCTGCGGGCTGTTCCCCATCGACGCCGAGACCCTGCGCTACCTGCGGCTGACGGGGCGCGACGAGCGGCAGGTGGCCCTGGTGGAGGCCTACGCCAGGGCGCAGGGCCTCTTCCGCGAGCCCGGGCACGAGCCGCGCTACACGGCCGTGCTCGAGCTCGACATGGCCACGGTGGAGCCCAGCCTCGCCGGGCCGCGCCGCCCCCAGGACCGCATCTCCCTGCGCGGCGCCGCCGCCAGCGTGCGCGAGGCCCTCGCCTCGGAGCGCGCCGACGGCAACGGCGGGACCGACCGCTTCGAGGACGAGAGCGGCCACGACGCCCCCGCGACCGTGCCCACGCACCGCGCCCCGCGCGCCACGGTCACCCTCGACGGGGAAGCCCACGAGATCGGCGACGGTGCCGTGGTCATCGCCGCCATCACGAGCTGCACCAACACCTCCAACCCCGAGGTCATGCTGGCGGCGGGGCTGCTCGCCCGCCGCGCGCGCGAGCGCGGCCTGCGCGCAGCCCCCTGGGTCAAGACCAGCCTTGCGCCGGGCTCGCGCGTGGTCACGGCCTACCTGCGCGAGTCGGGCCTGCTCGACGACCTCGCCGCCGTCGGCTTCCACGTGGTGGGCTACGGCTGCACCACCTGCATCGGCAACTCCGGCCCCCTGCCCGGGCCCGTGGCGGCGGCCATCCGCGAGCAGGGCCTGGTGACCTGCTCCGTGCTCTCGGGCAACCGCAACTTCGAAGGCCGCATCCACCCGGACGTGCGCCTCAACTACCTCGCCTCGCCGCCGCTGGTGGTGGCCTACGCGCTGGCCGGGCGCATGGACGTGGACCTGCTCACCGAGCCCCTGGGAACCGACGCCGAGGGCCGGCCGGTCTTCCTGCGTGACCTCTGGCCCTCGCGCGAGGAGATCCAGGCCGCCATGCGCGGGGCGTTGCGCGGGGAGCTCTTCCGCCAGGCCTACGCCGAGGTCTTCAAGGGCGACGCCCACTGGGCCGCGCTGCCGGTGCCGGAAGGCGGGCGCTTCGCCTGGGACCCGGCCTCCACCTACGTGCGCCGGCCGCCCTTCTTCGAGGGCATGGCGCGCGAGCCCGCGCCGGTGCAGGACATCCGGGGCGCCCGCGCCCTGGTGGTGCTCGGCGACAGCGTCACCACCGACCACATCTCGCCCGCGGGCGCCATCAAGCCCGGCACCCCCGCCGCGGCCTACCTGGAGGCCCACGGCGTCGCGCCCAAGGACTTCAACTCCTACGGCTCGCGCCGCGGCAACCACGAGGTCATGATGCGGGGCACCTTCGCCAACGTGCGGCTGCGCAACCGCCTCGTCGAGCGCGAGGGCGGCTGGACCCTGCACCTGCCGGACGGCGAGCTCATGAGCGTCTACGACGCGGCCATGCGCTACCGCGCCGAGGGGGTGCCCCTGATCGTGATCGCCGGGCGCGAGTACGGCTCCGGCTCCTCGCGCGACTGGGCCGCCAAGGGTCCGCGCCTGCTCGGGGTGCGCGCCGTCATCGCGCAGAGCTACGAGCGCATCCACCGCACCAACCTCGTGTGCATGGGGATACTGCCGCTTCAGTTCCGCGAGGGCGAGTCGGCCGAAAGCCTCGGCCTCACCGGACGCGAGACCTTCCACATCGAGGGGCTGGCGGGCGGGGAGGCGCGCGAGGTGAGCGTGCGCGCCGTCGCCGAGAACGGCCGCGAAACCGTCTTCAGCGCCATCGTGCGCATCGACACGCCCAAGGAGCGCGAGTACTTCCGCCACGGCGGCATCCTGCACTACGTGCTGCGCACCCTTACCGATGGCGGCTGAACCGTTCGGTCTACCGCATGGAGGTGCGCCCATGCCCATCGCGGGCGCGGCCTGCGCTAAACTCTGCCAGCCCAACGCGGCAGGGGACCCGACATGGAGCTGACGCCGCTCACCGCCATCTCCCCCATCGACGGGCGTTACGCCGAGCGCACCGCCGAGCTGCGCTCCATCTTCAGCGAGTACGCGCTCATCCGCCACCGCGTGCTGGTGGAGGTGCGCTGGCTGCAGGCCCTCAGCGGGCATCCCGGGATCGAGGAGCTGCCGCCCCTCAGCGAGCGCGCCCGCCACCTGCTCGACGGCATCGTGGAAGGCTTCTCCGAGGAGGACGCGCGCCGGGTCAAGAACATCGAGCGCACCACCAACCACGACGTCAAGGCCGTCGAGTATTTCCTCAAGGAGCGGGTGGCCGGCAACCCGGAGCTCGCCCGGGTGAGCGAGTTCTTCCACTTCGCCTGCACCTCGGAGGACATCAACAACCTCGCCTACGCGCTCATGCTGCGCGAGGCGCGCACCCAGGCCGTGCTGCCGCTCATGGACGAGCTCGTGGCGACGCTCCGCCGCATGGCCCACGCGCACGCCGACCGCCCCATGCTCTCGCGCACCCACGGCCAGCCCGCCTCCCCCACCACCCTCGGCAAGGAGCTCGCCAACTTCGCCTGGCGGCTCAAGCGCCAGGCCGAGCAGGTGGCGGCGGTGCCGCTGCTGGGCAAGATGAACGGAGCCGTGGGCAACTACAACGCCCACGTCATCGCCTACCCCGAGGTCGACTGGCCGGCGCTGGCCGAGCGCTTCGTGGTGAGCCTGGGGCTGGAGTGGAACCCCTACACCACCCAGATCGAGCCGCACGACTACATGGGCGAGCTCTTCCACGCCCTCG
Organism: Gammaproteobacteria bacterium; assembly: GCA_026989495.1. Classification (GTDB taxonomy): domain Bacteria; phylum Pseudomonadota; class Gammaproteobacteria; order S144-34; family S144-34; genus S144-34. The sequence goes on from JALSJE010000024.1 coordinate 6,987, forward strand.
TCCGCTTCAACACCGTGCTGCTCGATCTGTGCCGCGACATGTGGGGCTACATCTCGATCGGCTACTTCCGCCAGCGCACCGTGGAGGGCGAGGTGGGCTCCTCCACCATGCCCCACAAGGTCAACCCCATCGACTTCGAGAACGCCGAGGGCAACCTGGGCATCGCCAACGCCCTGCTCGAGCACCTGGCGACCAAGCTGCCGGTCTCGCGCTGGCAGCGCGACCTGAGCGACTCCACCGCGCTGCGCAACCTGGGCGCGGGCATCGCCCACAGCGTCATCGCCTATCGCTCGGTGCTGCGCGGCCTCGGCAAGGTCGAGGCCGACCCCGCCCGCATGGACGAGGACCTGGCGGCCAGCTGGGAGGTGCTGGCCGAGGCGGTGCAGACCGTGATGCGCCGCTACGGCATCGACCAGCCCTACGAGCGGCTCAAGGCCCTCACGCGCGGGCGGCGCGTGGACCGCGAGGCGCTGGCCGAGTTCATCCGCGGCCTGGAGATCCCGGAGCCCGTGCGCGAGCGCCTGCTGGCGCTCACCCCCGCCAGCTACACCGGCCGCGCCGCCGAACAGGCCCGCCGCGTCTAGCCGTCGTCACCCGCCCGGGCACGCCGGAATCCAGCCGTGCCCGCCTCCCGATACCTTTTGCCTCCCGCCCCGCCGCCGGGCTCGCAGGGCGGGCGGCGCGGACACGGCTCGGGGTGACGTGCGGGCGGCGATGCGGTCTGCGCGGGACGCGAGGACCGTCCCTGGCGCTCGGCGCCGGCCTTCCCTGGCCGGCGACGCCCGCGCATCCCGCCTCCCCGCCCGCACTGAGGGAAGGAGAGGGGCGGCAAGGTGCGCCGCAGCGCCCGCGGGCGGGACGGCCCGCCCGCGGCACAGAGTCCGAACCCCCGGCCCCCTCACCCAGCCCCGGCAGGGCGGTCACAGAAGTGTGACACGGACCGCAGAACGGGTGACGCGGCGCGTCCAGAATGGACCTTGCGGGTAGCATCGGACGACAATACATTCCCTCCCGCTTTGCTTCCCCAACGCGTCGTCTGTGCGATCCGTCTGGCCCGGGCCGCATTCCCCATCCCGTGCGGTCCGGGCCTTTCTTTGTGAGGCCCCCCACTTCCTCCCGTCCTTCCGCCCGTCGCGGGGCACGCCTGCGCCGGTCACACGGCGGTGTCGCGCCGGCCCCATGCGCTATAGTGGGTCCATGGACGGGCCGGTGGACTTCACGGCGCTGCGGCTGGGCGAGGACGGGCAGGAGATCGCGCTGGCCACCCGTGCCGAATGCGAGGCGGCGGCGACGGCGCTGGCGCGCCAGGCCCGCCGCAGCGTGGACATCTGGAGCCGCGACCTCGACCCTGCCCTCTACGACCGTCCCCGCTTCCTCGACGCCGTGCGCGAGCTGGTCCTCAACCACCGCCACGCGCGCGTGCGCGCCATCGTCTACGATGCCCGTGCCGCCGTGCAGCGCGGACACCGCCTGGTCGAGCTCGCGCGGGAGCTCCCGAGCTTCATCGAGCTGCGCCGCCCGCCCCCGGACTACGAGGCGTTCCCGGAGGCCTTCCTGGTGGCCGACGGGCGCGGCCTGCTGCGCCGCCCCTTCGCGGACCGCTGGGAGGCCACCGCCTGCTTCGACGCCCCGCTGACGGCCCGCGAGCTGCTGCGCTTCTTCGACGAGGCCTGGGCCGTGAGCAGCCCGGACCCCGAGCTGCGGAGGCTGCACCTGTGAGGCTCCGGGCGGCTCTCGCCGCAACACTCCTGCTCGCCGCGGCCGCGGCGGCCGGCGACCCCGCCGTGACCGAGACCCTGCCCGTGCGCCACCGCCCCGCCGCCGAGCTCGCTCCCCTGCTGCGCCCCCTGGCCGGACCCGACGGCGCGGTCATCCCCGCCGGCGACAGCCTGGTCGTGCGGGCCACGCCCGACCGCCTCGCGGCCATCCGCCAGGCGCTCGCGGCCCTGGACCGCGCCCCCCGGCGGCTGCGCATCACGGTGCGCGCCCTCGCGGCCGGCGAGCGCCTGCGTGACGGCCTGGGCGCCCGTGCCCAGGCCCGGCCCGGAGGCCTGCACGCCGAGGTGCGCGTGCGCAGCACCCGTGCGCGCGAGACCGCCCGCCGCGGCCAGACCGTGGAGGCGCTGGAAGGCCGGTGGGTGCGCATCGCCACGGGCTCCCTGCTGCCCTACCTGGAGCGGAGCGTGACCGTCACAGGCAGCGGCACCACCACGACCGAGAGCGTCACCTACCGGCCCGCCCTCACCGGCTTCCTGGCGCGGGCGCGCGTGGCGGCGGACGGCACGGTGACGGTGGAGCTCAGCGCCGGCGGCGAGCGCGACGCCGACGGCGCGGCGCTCGAGGCGGCCGGGCTGGAGACCGTCGTCCGCGGCCGCCTCGGCGAATGGATCCCCCTGGGCGGAACGGCCGGGCGGCACGCCGCGCGCGCAAGGCGCATCCTGGGCGCGACGCGTGATGCCGCGGCGGAAAGCCTGCGCTGGTACCTGCGGGTCGAGACGGTGGAGGAAGCCGGCTAGCGCCAGCTCGCGCGCAGCCGCTCGCGGTTGAGCGCCAGCCACTGGAGGGCGACGAGCGGGATGGCCGAGCGCACGCGCCCCGCCTCCACGAGCGCCCAGGCCCGCTCGAACGGCAGCGCCATCACCCGGATGTCCTCGCCCTCCTCGGGCAGGCCGTGGATGCCGCCCGCGCCCGCGGCGTCCACCCGGCCGCAGTAGAGGTGGATGCGCTCCGAGCTGCCGCCGGGGCTGAGGATGAACTCGTGCACCGGAACCAGCTCGCGCAGCGTGATCCCGGCCTCCTCCACGGCCTCGCGGCGCACCACCGCCTCCGGATCCTCGCCCGGCTCGATGATGCCGGCCACGATCTCGATCAGCCACGGCCCGCCCGGATCCTCCAGGGCGCCGATGCGGAACTGCTCGATCAGCACGACCTCGTCGCGGACCGGGTCGTAGGGCAGGACCGCGGCTGCATGGCCGCGCTCGAGGAGCTCGCGCCGCAGGGGCCGGCTCCAGCCGCCCCCGAACAGGCGGTGGCGCAGGGTGATGCGGTCCAGGCGGAAGAAGCCCTGGTGGCAGGTCTCGCGCGCGAGCACCTCCACGTCGTCGCGGTTCACGGCCTCTCCCCCCCGAGCCGTGCCGCCACGCGGGCGGCATAGGGCTCGCGCGTCCAGGCGGGCGCCTCACGCCCGCGCGCGGCGAGCCGGGCCATGAGCAGCGAGAGCCGCACCGCGCCGCGGCGCCCGGCCGCGCCCCCCTGCTCGGCGGCGACGGCCCGCCGCGCCAAGGCCTCGGCCTCGCGGATCTCGCCGTAGGCGGCCGCCTCCGGGGGGAGATGGCCGCTGTTCAGCAGCATGCGGTAGGCGGCCCGCAGGTGCTCGGGCACGAGCGCGTCGTCGTCCAGCTTGACGGGCCTGCCCTCCCCGGGCAGGCCGCGCAGCTCGCCACGGGCCTCGGCCTCGGCGATGCGCGCCTCCGCGAGCTTGTCGATCAGCCACATGCCGCACCCCCGTTCGTAAAGGCACGATTCTCGCATAGCCCCTTCCAGGGCCGCCAGCGCCGCGGGGCGAACCGACCCCCACCGGCGCGCGACCCAAGGACGCGGGCCCAGCCCGCGTCCCGGAGGTGGCTGCCATGGGCGACCTGTGGAAGCTGATGCTGGTGCTCGCGCAGCTTGCGGCGCTGTTCGCCGTGGGCCTCGCGGTGGCCCGCCACGCGCTGGCCCTGTAGGGCGGCGGCACACGGCGCACGACCCCGCCGCCGGCAAGGCGGCTTCGCCGCCGCTGGCCGGGCTCACGCCGCGGCCCGGTGGGCCTCGGCGCGGTGAAAGCAGGCGAAGAAGTTGCGGGTGGTGGACTCGGCGACGCGCTCCAGCGGCTCACCGCGCAGCTCGGCGATGCGCTCGGCCGTATGGCGCACGTAGGCCGGGAAATTGGGCTTGCCCCGCATCGGCACGGGCGCCAGGTACGGGGCGTCGGTCTCCACCAGCATCCGGTCCAGCGGCACCCTGCGGGCGACCTCGCGCAGCGTCTCGGCGTTGCGGAAGGTCACGATCCCCGAGAAGGAGATGAGGAAGCCGAGATCCATGGCGCGGCGTGCCGTCTCCCAGTCCTCGGCGAAGCAGTGCATCACCCCGCCCACCTCGCCGGCATGCTCCTCGGCCAGGATGCGCAGCGTGTCCTCGGCGGCCGCGCGGCTGTGCACCACGATCGGCAGCCCGAGCGCGCGCGCCACGCGGATGTGGCGCCGGAAGCGCTCGCGCTGCCACTCGAGGTCCCCCTCGCTGCGGTAGTAGTCGAGGCCCGTCTCGCCGATGGCGACCACCGCCGGGTCCCGGGCCGCGGCCGCCAGGGCCTCCTCGTCCGGCTCCTCGGCGCAGCGCTCGTTGGGATGGACGCCGGCCGTGGCCGAGACCCCGGGCCAGGCGCGCACGATCTCGAGCATCCGGGGCAGGCGCCCGAGGCTCACCGACACGCACAGCATGTGCGTCACGCCCGCCTCGCGCGCCATCTCCATCACCCGTGCGAGCGTCCCGCCCACGGGACGCAGGTCGAGCATGTCGAGGTGCGTGTGCGAGTCGACCAGCACGACGGGCGCCCCGGGCTCACATGGTGTGGGTGGGGCGCTCCGACTCGAGCGCCCCGGCGAGGTAGGTCTCGATCTTCTTGCGCGCGTTGCCGCCGTCGAGCTCGCTGAACTGCACGCCGATGCCGGGCGGGCGGTTGCCCTGGGCACCCTTGGGCGTGATCCATACGATGCGGCCGGCCACCGGGATCTTCTCGGGCTCGTCCATGAGGGTGATGAGCATGAAGACCTCGTCGCCCAGCTTGTACTCGCGCGTGGTCGGGATGAACAGCCCTCCGTTCTTCACGTAGGGCATGTAGGCCGCATAGAGCGCCGCCTTGTCGCGGATGGTGAGCGCCAGGATGCCCTGGCGGCCCTTGCCCCTGGCCGCGCCACCCGGCCTCGCCTGCGCCGGACCGCTCATGCCTCCTCCTCCCCGCCGGCCCATGCCAGCATGACATCCTCCCAGAGAGGCTGCACGCCGGCCTGGCTCTCGCGTGCCAGGCGCCGCGCGCGCCGCACGCGCCCGTGGAAGCGATGCAGCCGGCTCAAGTCTAGCCCTTCCAGGAGGGTGCGCAAGCGCGCGGCAAGATCGGGGCTGCCGAGGACGTCTGCGGACGCGCCGGCGGCCAGCCGCGCGAGATCCACGCTCCAGCCCTCCAGCCAGCCCAGGGCGCGCTCGAGCGCGGCACGGTCCCAGTCCGCGGCCACGGCGCCGGCCGCCGCCGGATCCCGTGCCGCCTGCAGCCAGGCCTCCAGCACGGCCGCGCGCTCGGCGAGCCGGCCTTCCCGTGAGAGCGACTCGGCCAGCAGCGGTGCGCCGTGGGCGGCGGCGAGCGCCGCGGCAAGCGCGTCCTCCGCCACCTCCGGGAGCCGCTCCGCCAGCCAGCGCCGGGCCGTCTCCGCGTCCGGCACGGGCACGCGCAGGCGATGGCAGCGGCTGCGTACCGTGGGCGGGAGCCGCCCGGGCAGGTGGCTCACCAGCACCAGCAGCGTGTCCGGGCCCGGCTCCTCCAGCGTCTTGAGGAGCGCGTTGGCCGCTGCCACGTTCATGCGCTCGGCGGGCTCGAGGATGGCCACGCGCCAGCCGCCGCCGTGGCTCGCGAGCGCGAGCCGCGCCGCGAGCTCGCGCACCGCGTCCACCGGGATGGGGCGACCCGGCTCCTCCGGCGCCGCCAGCACGAGGTCGGGATGTGTCCCGGCGGCCACGAGGCCGCAGGCGCGGCAGGCCCCGCAGGGGCCGGCCTCCGCGGGCGCCTCGCACAGCAGGGCCGCCGCCATGCGGCGCGCGAGCAGGCCCTTGCCGAGGCCGGGCGGCCCCCACAGCAGCACGGCATGGGGCGGCCGGCCCGCGGCGCGCGCGGCGGCGAAGGCGCGCCACGGGACCTCGTGCCAGGGCAGCGGCTCAGGCAGCGCCATCGCCCGTCCCCGCATCCGCCAGCAGGGGCGCGAGCGCCGCCGCCAGGGCCGCGTGCACCGCCTCGAGGGGCCGGGCCGCGTCGATCACGCGGAAGCGGCCGGGCTCGGCCTCGGCGCGGCGCAGGTAGGCCGCACGCACGCGCTCGAAGAAGGCCACGTCCTCGCGCTCGAAGCGGTCGCCGACGCCCCCGCCCCGGGCGCGGGCGAGCCCCGTCTCCGGCGGCACGTCCAGCAGCAGCGTGAGGTCGGGGCGCAGCGGCCCCTGCACCCACCCCTCCAGCGCGGCGATGCGGGCCTCGGGCACGCCGCGGCCCCCGCCCTGGTAGGCATAGGTGGAGTCCGTGAAGCGGTCGCACACCACCCAGCGCCCCGCGGCGAGCGCCGGGCGGATCACCTGCGCCAGGTGCTCGGCGCGCGCGGCGAACATGAGGAGGAGCTCGGTGTCGTGGGCCATGCCGTTGCGGTGGTCGAGCAGCAGCGCGCGCAGGGCCTCGCCCAGGGGGGTGCCGCCGGGCTCGCGTGTGGCCACCACCTCCCGCCCGGCGGCCTCCAGCAGGCCGGCGACGTGCGCCAGCGCCGTGCTCTTGCCCGCCCCCTCGATGCCCTCCAGGGTGATGAACCTTCCTGCGCTCACGGCGCCGCCCCCGACGGCGGCCGCCGGACCCCGCGACGGAGCTGGAAGCGGGCCACCGCCCGCCGGTGCTCCTCCAGGGTGGCGGAGAAATGGTGGCTGCCGTCGCCCTTGGCGACGAAGTAGAGCGCGTCCCCCGCTGCCGGGTGCAGCACCGCCTCGATGGCGGCCCGGCCCGGGAGGCAGATCGGCGTGGGTGGCAGCCCGCGGCGGGTGTAGGTGTTGTAGGGCGTGTCGCGGCGCAGGTCGCGCCGGCGCAGGTTCCCGTCGAAGGCGGCGCCCATGCCGTAGATGACCGTAGGGTCGGCCTGCAGGCGCATGCCGCGCGCGAGCCTCCGCAGGAAGACCCCGGCGATGAGCGGCCGCTCCTCCGGGAGCGCCGTCTCCTTCTCGACGATGGATGCGAGCACCAGCGCCTCGTAGGGCGTTCGCAGGGGCACGGTCGGGTCGCGCCCGGCCCAGGCCCGGGCCAGGAATGCGGCCATGGCCTCATAGGCCCGGCGCAGGAAGGCCACGTCCGTGGTCCCCTTGGGGAAGCGGTAGGTGTCGGGCAGGAAGCGCCCCTCGGGATGCTCGCCCGGACGGCCGATGCGGGCCATCACGGCCGCGTCGTCGGCTCCGGCGAGGGTGTGCACGATGGCAGGATGGCGCGCCAGCGCCGCGCGCAGCTCGGCGAAGGTCCAGCCCTCCACCACCGTGAGGCGGTGCAGGCGAACGCGCCCCGCCACGAGCATCTCCAGCAGCGCGGGTGGCGTGGTGCCGGGGCGGATGCGGTACTCGCCCGCGCGGATCCGGTGGGCGAGCCCGCGCCAGCGGGCGTACCAGACCAGGTAGCGGGGGTGCTCCAGCACGCCGCGGCGGGCCAGCCCTTCGGCGAGCGCGGCCAGGCTCGTGCCCGGGGCGACCTCGTGCACGAGCCCCTCGGGCGGCACGCGCAGCGGCCGGTCGAGGAAGGCGCGCAGGTCCAGGAGCAGCCACCCCGCCGCCAGGCTGGCGGCCACGACGGCAAGACCGGCGGCAAGGCGGGCCCTCGCCATCTCAGCCGCCCTCCTCCGCGGCCAGCGCCGCCGCCAGCCGCCGTGCGACGGGCCCCACGGGAAGCCTGTGCGCCTCGAACCGGGTCACGGGGAGGATTCCGATCAGCGCGTTGGTGAGGAAGAGCTCCTCGGCCTCCCGGACGGCCGCCAGGCTCAGGCGCCCGACGCGGACGGGGATGCCGAGGCGGCGGGCCAGCGCCAGCACCTCCGCGCGTAGGATGCCGCAAACCCCGGAGCGCGACAATTCGGGCGTCCAGAGCACGCCCGCACGCACCGCGAACAGGTTGGTGCGCGTGCCGCACACGACCCATCCGTCCGGGTCGCGCATGAGGCCCTCCCACGCGCCCGCCGCCGCGAGCTCGGCGGCCGCGAGCACGTGCTCGGCCCGCCCCAGGTGCTTGATGCCGGCGAGCGCCGGGCTCACCGCCACGGGCGTGCGGCACAGCACGACCGCCGCCCCCGCCTCGAAGGCCGGCCGCCTGGGCCACGGGTGCACGCTCAGCATGCGCCGCGTGCGTGCCGCCGGCGGCGGCGCGTAGCCGCGCCCGCCCCCGCCGCGGGTGAGGACGATCTTGAGCACGGCATCGCCCGCCGCCGGGGCGAGCCGGCGCGCCTCGTCCAGGAGCGTGCCGGCATCGGGCGGGGGCAGGCCCAGACGCCGGCAGCCTTCGGCGAGGCGGGCCATGTGGCGCGCCCAGCGCAGGGGGCGGCCGCCGCGCCAGGCCACGGTCTCGAACAGGCCGTCACCGTACGCGAGCCCGCGGTCGTCGGGCGGCACGGCGGCGCCGGCCTCGCCGTCCACCAGCCACCTCCCTGCCACGCTCACGGCGCCGCCCTCCCGGCCGTCTCCCCCATCCGCACCCCCGCGCTCACGGAACCGTCCCCTCCGCGCCGAGGGCGAGCAGCATGCCGCGGGCCTTGTGGCGCGTCTCCTCGAGCTCGCGCAGCGGATCGGAGTCGGCCACGACGCCCGCGCCGGCCCGCAGAATGAGGCGGCCGTCCTCGATCACGATGGTGCGGATGAGGATGCTCAGATCCATCGTCCCGTCGGCGGCCACGTAGCCCATGCTTCCCGTGTAGGGCCCGCGCCCCTCGCCCTCCAGCTCGGCGATGATCTCCATGCAGCGCACCTTGGGGCAGCCCGTGATGGTCCCGCCGGGGAAGACGGCGCGGATCACCTGTCCCGGCGTGGTGCCGGGCCGCAGCCGCCCGCGCACGTTGGAGACGATGTGGTGCACGTGGGCGTAGGACTCCAGCACCATGAGCTCGCTCACCTCGACGCTGCCCGGCATGCACACGCGGCCCAGGTCGTTGCGCTCCAGGTCGATGAGCATGACATGCTCGGCCCGCTCCTTGGGATGGGCGAGGAGCTCCCGCGAGAGGGCGCCGTCGGCGGCGCCGCGCCCGCGAGGCCGGGTGCCGGCGATGGGCCGGGCCTCGATGCGGCCGCCGCGCACACGCACCAGCCGCTCGGGCGAGGAGCTCGCCACCGCGCAGCCGTCCCACAGGGCCAGCCCCGCGAAGGGGCCGGGATTGGCACGCCGCAGCGCCGCGTAGACCGCGGCCGCGTCCATGCCGGCGCGCAGGCACCCGCGCCAGGCGCGCGAGAGGTTGACCTGGAAGACGTCGCCCGCGCGGATGTAACGGCGGATCCGCTCCACGCCCGCCAGGAAGGCCTCCGGCGGATCCTCGGCCAGCTCCGCCGCCAGCCCGCCAGGGACGGCGGCGTGGGATGCCGGGCCGGGCCACGGCGGGAGCGCGGCCACGTCCGCGGCGAGCGCCTCGGCCGCCTCGGCCGCGGTCGCCAGGCACCAGGTCGTGCCCTCCACGGCGTCGGCCACCGCGGCCACGGCCACGCGCACGGCGAGCGCCTCCGGCAGCCGCCCCGGTGCGGGCGGCAGGCGCAGGACAGGCTCGATGGCGGTGGCGAGCTCGTAGCCCAGGAGCAGGAACCAGCCGCCGGCCACGGGCGGCACGGGCAGCCCCGCCGGAACCGCCACGGGCGCCGCCGCGGCCGCCGCATCCAGCGCCTCCGGGAAGTCCCGCAGCGGCACCACGCGCACCGGGAAGCCGGGACGCGCGCGGGGAGGGCGCGTGGCGATCGCCGCCTCGGGCGCGCCCAGCAGCAGATCGAGCCGCCCGTGGGGCCCGCGGGCCACGCTCTCCAGCAGGAAGGGGAAGCGCGCCGGCTCGCGTGCCTGGAGCAGGCGCAGGGCGCGCGCCCCGGTCAGGCGCCGGACATGGAGGCCCGCGGGCGCCGCCACCGCGCCCCTCCCCGGCTCAGTCGAGCCGGCGGAAGACGAGCGTGCCGTTGGTGCCCCCGAACCCGAAGGAGTTGCTGAGCGCCACGTCGATCGGCATCTCCCGCGCCTCGTTCGGCACGTAGTCCAGGTCGCACTCGGGGTCGGGGTTCTCGAGGTTGATGGTGGGCGGGGCGACGTTGTCGCGGATGGCGAGGATGGAGAATACGGCCTCGATGCCGCCCGCGGCGCCGATCATGTGCCCGGTCATGGACTTGGTCGAGCTCACCGCCACCCGGTAGGCGTGCTCGCCGAAGGCGGCCTTGATGGCCTCGGTCTCGGCCTTGTCGCCCGCGGGCGTGGAGGTGCCGTGGGCGTTGATGTAATGCACGTCCTCCGGGCCGAGCCCGGCGTCGCGCAGGGCGTTGAGCATGCAGCGGCGCGCGCCCTCGCCGCCCGGCGGCGGCTGGGTCATGTGGTAGGCGTCGGCGCTGGTGCCGTAGCCTGCCAGCTCGGCGTAGATGCGGGCGCCGCGCGCACGCGCGTGCTCGTAGTCCTCGAGCACCAGCACCGCCGCCCCGTCGGCCATCACGAAGCCGTCGCGGTCGCGGTCGAAGGGGCGGCTCGCCCGCTGCGGGTCGTCGTTGCGGGTCGACAGCGCCCGTGCGGCGGCGAAGCCGCCCACTCCCGTGACCGTGATCGCATGCTCGGCCCCGCCGGCGATCATCACGTCGGCGTCGCCCGTGCGGATGATGCGGGCGGCCTCGCCGATGTTGTGCGTGGCCGTGGTGCAGGCGGTGACGATGGCGAGGTTCGGGCCCTTGAGGCCGTAGCGGATCGAGAGCTGCCCCGAGATCATGTTGATGATGTTCGCGGGGATGAAGAAGGGTGTGATCTTGCGCGGCCCCCCCTCGAGGATGGCCTTGTGGCCCGCCTCGATGCCCGAGATGCCGCCGATGCCCGAGCCGATGGCCGCGCCGATGCGCTCGGCGTTGGCCTCCGTCACCTCCAGACCCGCATCCTCGATGGCCTGCACCGCGGCGGCGAAGCCGAAGTGGATGAACGGGTCCATCTTGCGCGCTTCCTTCGGGGTCATGTAGCGCGTGGCGTCGAAGCCCCATACCTCCCCGGCGAAGCGCACCGGGAAGGCCGAGGCGTCGAAGCTCCGGATGGGCCCGATGCCGCTGCGGCCGGCAAGCACCGCCTCCCAGGCCTCGGCCACGGACAGCCCCACGGGGGTCACCGCCCCCATGCCTGTCACCACGACTCGTCTTCTGCTCAAGGGCCTGCCAGCTCCCTCGCTCGATGGGCGGCCGCCTGCAGCCCGCGGCGCGCCCGCTCATAAACGAAAGGCCGTCGCGTGCGCGCGGCCTTCCTGCGCCCGGCGCGGGGGCCCGGGCTTCAGTTGAGGTGCGTGTTGATGTAGTCGATGGCCTGCTGCACCGTGGTGATCTTCTCGGCCTCCTCGTCGGGGATCTCGCACTCGAATTCCTCCTCGAGCGCCATCACGAGCTCCACCGTGTCCAGCGAGTCGGCACCGAGATCGTCGACGAAGGAGGCCTCGGGCGTCACCTCCTCCTCCTTCACGCCGAGCTGCTCCGCGACGATCTTCTTCACGCGTTCTTCGACACTGCTCATGATCGGGTCGTCCTCCATCGGGAAGCCGTCGCAGCCCACGCTGCGGCGGGTATTTTGCAAGGATGCCCCACGGGACACAAGCTGCCGGCGCTTGCGCCGCGCGCCCGCCCACGGGACCGCTCCCTAACTGACTTCCGCCAGAAACTCAACCGCTTGCAGACGGAAGCCGAGACACCTCGCTCAGCCCATGTACATGCCGCCGTTGACGTGCAGGGTGGCGCCCGTGACGTAGCCCGCCTCGGGCGAGCACAGGAAGCCCACGGCCGCGGCCACGTCCTCCGGCGAGCCCAGGCGCCCCAGCGGGATCTGCGCGAGCAGCCGGGCGCGCTGCGCCTGCGGCAGCGCCTTCGTCATGTCGGTCTCGATGAAGCCGGGCGCGACGGCGTTGACCGTGATGCCCCGCGAGCCCACCTCGCGCGCGAGCGCGCGCGTGAAGCCGATCATGCCGGCCTTGGCCGCGCAATAGTTGGTCTGTCCGGGGTTGCCGAGGCCCGCCACCACGGAGGTGATGTTCACGATCCGCCCCCAGCGCGCCTTCATCATCCCGCGCAGGAAGGCACGGCTGAGGCGGAAGACCGAGTCCAGGTTGGTGCGCAGGACCGCCTCCCACTCCTCGTCCTTCATGCGCATGAGGAGATTGTCGCGCGTGATCCCGGCATTGTTGACCAGCACCGCCACCGTGCCGTGGTCGGCCTGGACCCGCTCCACGAAGGCGGCCACCGATCCTGGGTCCGCCACGTCGAGCACATGGCCGTGGGCCGCCACGCCCGCCTCCCGCAGGGCCGCTGCCAGCCGCTCGGCCCCCTCGGGGGTGGTCGCGGTCCCGAGGACCGTGGCGCCCATGGCCCCCAGACGGCGGGCGATCGCCGCGCCGATGCCGCGGCTCGCGCCCGTGACCACCGCCACCTTCCCGTCCAGCGTCCTCGTCGCCTCGCTCATCGCCCTCCCCTCTATCCGGCCGCCTCGCGCAGCGCGGCGAGCGCCGCCTCCAGGCTCTCGGGATCGTGCACCGTGTAGGCCGGCAGGCCCTTGTCGATGCGGCGCGCGAGCCCCGTGAGCACCTTGCCCGGGCCGCACTCGAGCAGGGCCTCGGCCCCGTGCGCGCGGAAGCGTCGCACGGTGTCGGTCCAGCGCACCGGGCTGTGGAGCTGGCGCGCCAGCGCCGCGCGCAGACCCTCGGCATCGGCGCGCGGGGCCGCGTCCACGTTGTGCAGCACAGGCCAGCGCGGCGCGCGCAGCGCGACTCCGGCCAGGCGCTCGGCGAGCCGCGCGGCCGCCTCGCGCATCAGCGAGGAATGGGAGGGCACGCTCACGGCGAGCGGCACCACGCGCCTGGCGCCCGCCGCGCGCGCCGCCGCGCACACCCGCTCCACCGCCTCGCGCTCGCCCGCGATCACCACCTGCCCCGGGGCGTTGTAGTTGACCGCTTCGGCCACGCCGTCACCGGAATGCTCGGCGCAGAGCGCCTCCACCGCGGCGTCGTCCAGCCCCAGGATGGCGGCCATGGCGCCACGGCCTTCGGGGACGGCCGCCTGCATGAGGCGGCCGCGCTCGGCCACCAGCGCCACGGCGTCGGCGAAGGCGAGGGCCTCGGCCGCCACCAGGGCCGTGTACTCGCCCAGGCTGTGGCCGGCGACCACCACGGGGTCGGGCCCGCCGCGGCTGCGCCACACACGCCACACGGCGATGCCTGCGGCCAGCATGGCCGGCTGCGTGTGCTCGGTGCGGTCGAGGCGCTCGGCCGGCCCCTCCTGCACCAGCCGCCACAGGTCGTAGCCGAGCGCCTCCGAGGCCTCGGCGAAGGTGTCCTCCACCAGCGGGCAGAGCGCGGCCAGCGCCGCCAGCATCCCCACCGACTGCGCCCCCTGCCCCGGAAACACGCACGCGATCCGCTTGCCGCTCATCGCTGTCCCAGTCTCCTCCTGCGCAGCCGCGCCATCGCCACGCCGGCTACCTCGCGCGCACGGCACGCTCAGAATCGCACCAAGGCCGAACCCCAGGTGAAGCCGCCGCCGAAGGCCTCCAGCAGCAGCAGCTCGCCGCGGCGGATGCGCCCGTCACGCACGGCCACGTCCAGCGCGAGCGGAACCGAGGCCGCGGAGGTGTTGCCGTGCCGGTCCACCGTGACCACGACGCGCCCCATGGGCAGGCCCAGCTTGCGCGCCGTCGCCGCGATGATGCGGATGTTGGCCTGGTGCGGCACCAGCCAGTCCACCGCGGCGCGATCGAGGCCGTTGGCCTCCAGCGTCTCGTCCACGATGCGGCCGAGGGTGTTGACCGCCACCTTGAACACCTCGCTGCCACGCATCTCCATGTAGGCCTCGCCCGCCTGCACCTTCTCGTAGCCCTGGGAGACACCCGCCGGCACCTGCAGCAGCTCGGCGTAGTCGCCGTCGGCGTGCAGGTGGGTGGACAGGATCCCGGGATCCTCCGCGGCCTGCAGCACCACGGCTCCGGCGCCGTCGCCAAAGAGCACGCAGGTGCTGCGGTCGGTCCAGTCGACGATGCGCGAGAGGGTCTCGGCGCCCACCACCAGCGCGCAGCGGGCCTCGCCCGTGCGGATGAACTTGTCCGCCACTGCGAGCGCGTAGATGAAGCCGGTGCACACGGCCTGCACGTCGAAGGCGGCGCAGCCGTGGATGCCCAGGCGGCGCTGGAGCAGGCAGGCGGTGCTGGGGAAGACCTGGTCCGGCGTGGTGGTGGCGAGCACGATGAGGTCGACGTCGTCCGGGCCGATCCCGGCGTCCGCCATCGCGCGCCGGGCGGCGTGCTCGGCCAGCATGCTGGTGGTCTCGCCGGGCGCGGCGATGCGTCGCTCGCGGATGCCGGTGCGCTCCCGGATCCACTGGTCCGAGGTCTCCACCATCTGCTCGAGATCGTGGTTGGTGAGCACCCGCTCGGGCAGGTACCCGCCGGTGCCGGCGATGCGCGCGTACCTCACACCACCTGCCTCTCGGCCAGCAGGGACTCGATGCGGGCGCTGATGCGCTCGGGCACGGCCTTCTCCACCTCCACGCACGCGATGCGGATGGCGTTGGCGAAGGCGAGCGCGTCGGCGGCGCCGTGGCTCTTGATCACGGTGCCGTTGAGCCCGAGGAGGCTGGCGCCGTTGTAGCGGCGTGGATCGATGCGGCGCCTGAGGGCGCGCAGCACGGGCGCGGCGCACAGCCCGGCGAGCCGCGTGAGCGGGTTGCGGGTGAAGGCCTCGCGCAGGAAGGCCGAGATGAGCTTGGCCGTGCCCTCGCTCGCCTTGAGGGCGACGTTGCCCGTGAAGCCGTCGCACACGACCACGTCCACCTCGCCCAGGAAGATGTCGTCGGCCTCGACGAAGCCCACGTAGTTGAGGCTGCTCCCCTCCAGCAGGCGCGCGGCCTCCTTGACCGAGTCGTTGCCCTTGATCTCCTCCTCGCCGATGTTGAGCAGGCCCACGCGCGGCTGCGCCACGCCGTCCACCGCCTCCGCCAGCACCGCGCCCATGACCGCGAACTGGAAAAGCTGGTCCGAGGTGCAGTCCACGTTCGCCCCCAGGTCGAGCACGTGGGTGTGCCCCCTGGCGGCGGGAATGGCGGTGATGATGGCGGGCCGGTCTATGCCGGGCAGGGTCTTGAGGACGAAGCGCGCGATCGCCATCAGCGCCCCCGTGTTGCCGGCCGAGACCGCCGCGTCCGCCTCGCCCGCCTTCACCAGGTCGATGGCGCGGCGCATGGAGGAGTCCTTCTTGGTGCGCAGCGCGCGGGAAGGCAGCTCGTCCATCCCCACCTGCTGCGAGGCGTGGCGCAGCTCCAGCCGCCGGCCGTCCGGCACCCGATGGCGCCCCAGCAGAGCGCGCAGCAGGCCCTCCTCCCCCACGAGGATGAGCCGCAGGGTGTCGTTACGCTCGAGGGCCTGCAACGCCGCGGGAACCACGACCTCGGGGCCGTGGTCGCCGCCCATGGCGTCCAGGGCGATGGTGACGGGCCGGCTCACGAGGCCCCTCCGGCCCCCGCCGCCCGGGGATCACTCATCCGCGGTGTCGAGGACCTTGCGGCCGCGGTAGTAGCCGTCCGGCGTGATGTGGTGGCGCCGGTGGGTCTCGCCCGTGGTGGGGTCGATGGACAGCGTCGGCCTGCGCAGCGCGTCGTGGGCGCGCCGCATGCCGCGCTTGGAAGGCGTCTTGCGGTTCTGCTGTACAGCCATCTCTCTGTGCTCCTCAGCGCCTGTCCCGCTGCCGCCACAGCGCCCCGATCCCGGCGAGCGCCCCCGGCGGCCGCGCCGCCTCGGCCAGCGCCTCGAGACGCGCGCGTCCTGCGCAGGCCTCCCCGGGCCCGTGCCGGGGGACGATGGGCAACGCCAGCAGCAGCTCGTCCTCCACCAGCTCGGCCAGCGCCAGCCCGGCCCCGGCCTCGACAACCACCGGCTCATATTCGCCGGGCAGCGCCGACGTGGCCGCCTCCGTCACGGCGAAGGCCACGCGCACCGGCGCCTCCAGCACGAGGTCCATGGGCTCCAGGCAGCGCTGGCACACCAGCCGCACGCGCGCACGCACGCGCCCTGCCACATGCGGGACACCCCCCGCATCCAGGGCGAAGCTGAGCTCCGCCTCGGCGTCGCCGTCCAGGGCCTCGACCGCCCCGGCCAGGCGGGCGAGCTGGAGGCCCGCGACGCTGCCCCGGAGCGTGCGCCCCTGGCGCGCGAGGCGGTAGGGCTCGACGCGCTCGGGCAGCGGGTCCGGCATAAGCCGGCAATGCTACCGGCGCCCCCCTTGCCTGTCAAAGGCTTGTGCAGCAAGACGGCCCGGCCGCTTGACAGCTCGATCCCCCTCGCTTACCAAGGCAGCTCGCCGGGGGGAGACGCGCGCGCCTTGATCCGCAGACAGCGCATCGGCAACAGCCGCGGCATCGCCGCGCGGGACGGAGCCATCCAGGGCGGGGGGATGGGCCATGCCGGGACCGTCCGTGTCGAAGCGGACCGGCCGGCGGGGGCCGTACCACTCGACCTCCGCGATGGCTCCACCGCAGGGCATATGCGCGGAAACTCTGATCAATCCGCTGCGCGGATCGATCAGCGCGATAGTGCTTCGCGGTCCATTTCGATTTTTCACGTGTCGTCATGCACTTCCCTGTGCATGGGCCGTCCCGCGGCCGTCCGTGGCCGCGCGAAAGGTCTGAAAAATCGCGATTTTTCAGACCTTTCGCGCGTGCTGCTGCCGTCGGCCCCCGTCGATAACGGCCCCGGGGGCGGCGATGGCTGAGGCGCGCCCTCTGCTCGTGCTCGCCTCCACCTCCCCCTACCGGCGCGATCTGCTGGCCCGCCTCGGCCTGCCCTTCGAGACCGACGCGCCGGAGGTGGACGAGACACCGCTGGCGGGCGAGGCGCCCGAGACGCTGGTGCGGCGGCTGTCGGAGGCCAAGGCCCGCGCGGTGGCCGCCCGCCACCCCGGGGCCGTGGTCATCGGCTCCGACCAGGTGGCGGTGCTCGACGGGGAGGTGATCGGCAAGCCGGGCTCTTTCGAGCGGGCGCAGGAGCAGCTGCGCCGCGCCAGCGGCCGCACCGTGGACTTCCTCACCGGGCTCGCCGTCCTCGACACCCGCGACGGGCGCCTGCAGCTCGAGGTCGTGCCCTTCCGCGTCGTCTTCCGCCCGCTCAGTGAGGCGCGCATCGAGGCCTACCTGCGCCGCGACGAGCCCTACGATTGCGCGGGCAGCTTCCGCTCCGAGCGCCTGGGGGTGGCGCTCTTCGAGCGCATGGAGGGCGAGGACCCCACTGCCCTCATGGGCCTGCCGCTCATCCGCCTCGTGCGCATGCTCGAGGCCGTGGGCCTGGATCCCCTGTCGAGCAGCGATTAGCGTGAAACGAAGTGCTCGCCCCTTGCTGCCGCCCGCCGCTCACCTGAGCGCGCCGGCGCCGAGGCGGGCGAGGCCGCGGGCAACGGCGAGGCCGAGGCGCTCGGTGAACCGCTCCAGGAAGTCCTCCTTCGGGGTGAAGTCCACGATGCGCTCGGCGCCGATGATCTCGCGCGCCACGTAGTCCGCGCTGCCGAGCCCGTCGACCAGCCCCAGGCGCACGCTCTCCTCGCCGGTCCAGATCAGGCCCGAGAAGATCCGGGGATCGTCCTTGAGGCGGTCGCCGCGCCCTTCGCGCACGGCGTGGATGAACTGCTCGTGCACCTGCTTGAGCAGCCGCTTCATGTGGGCCAGGTCGTCGGGATCCGCAGGCGAGAAGGGATCGAGGAAGCCCTTGCGCTCGCCGGAGGTCAGCAGCCGCCGCTCGATGCCCAGCTTGCGCATGGCCTCGACGAAGCCGAAGCCGTCCATCAGCACCCCGATCGAGCCCACCAGGCTCGCCTTGTCGGCGTAGATCTCGTCCGCGGCGGCGGCGACGTAGTAGGCCCCGGAGGCGGCGATGTCCGTCACCACGGCGTAGAGGGGGATCTTGGGGTGGCGCTCGCGCAGGCGGCGGATCTCTTCGTAGATCTGGCCCGCCTGCACGGGGCTGCCGCCGGGGCTGTTGATGCGCAGGATCACGCCCGCGGTGCGCTCGTCGCCGAAGGCGGCGCGCAGGCCGCGCACGACGTTGTCAGCGCTCGCCGGCGTGTCCGGGGCGATGGGGCCCTCGAGCTCCACCAGCGCCGTGTGGCGCCCGCCGGGGAGCGGCGCTGCCGCCTCGCGCCCGTCCACCAGCACCGCGAGCAGCACCACCAGGTAGGCCAGGAAGACCAGCTTGAAAAAGATGCCCCACCGACGGGCGCGGCGCTGCTCGCGCAGGCCTTCCAGCGCGATGCGCTCCAGCACCTCCAGCGCGCGCGTCTCAGCCGGGCGCGAGGGCTCGCGACCGGGCCCCGCACCGATTGGGCGCTCCCCGTGCCAGCCGCCTTCACCGTTCACCGCATGTCTCTCCTTCGCGGCCCAGCACGCCCCACGGGCGCTCGACCCCGTGGCGCGCGAGCCAGTCCGGCACCTCGACGAGCGCGCGCACGTGGCCCAGCGGCCGGTGGCGCAGCAGCCGCTCGAGGCTGTGCACCCCGTAGGCGGCCGCCAGGCCCGCCGCGCCCGCCAGAGCCGCCATTTCCAGATCGTACTCCGTGTCACCGACCATGAGGGTGCGCGCCGGCACGGCGCCCACGGCCTCCATGATCTCCAGCAGCATCTGCGGGTGGGGCTTCGAACGGGTCTCGTCCGCGCAGCGGCTGGTGGTGAAGTAGCGCCACAGGCCGGTGACCGTGAGCGCCCGCTCGAGCCCCCGGCGGCTCTTGCCCGTGGCCACGGCCAGGCGGTAGCCGCGGCCCGCGAGCTCGGCCAGCACCGCCTCGGCCCCTGGGAAGAGGCGCTCGGCCTCGGGTCCGGCGTTGAGATAGTGCTCGCGGTAGACGTCCATGATGCGCCGGCGCAGACGCGCGTCCGCCTCCGGGTAGAGGGTCGCCACCGCCTCCTCCAGCCCGAGGCCGATGATGTTGCGGATGGCCTCGTCGCTGCGCGGCGGCAGGTCCAGCGCGGCGATGGCGGCCCGCACGCTGCGCACGATGTGGCCCGCCGAGTCCATCAGCGTGCCGTCCCAGTCGAAGACCACCAGGTCGAAGGCCCGTGCGCTCATGCGACCGCCCCCTCCAGCGCCGCCAGCACCGCCCGCAGGTCCTCGGCCAGCGGGCATGAGGCCACCAGCTCGCCCCCGTCCGGCAGGGGCAGCGCCAGGTCGCTGGCGTGGAGGAACAGACGCCGCAGGCCGAGCGCACGCAGGCGGCGGTTGAGCGTGCGGTCGCCATAGCGCGTATCGCCCGCCACCGGATGGCCGATGTGGGCGGCATGGACGCGGATCTGGTGGGTGCGGCCGGTCCCGATGGACACCTCGACCAGCGTCAGGTCGCCGTGGCGTGCGAGCGGCCGGAAGACGGTGTGTGCGGCCCGCCCCGCCGCGCTCACCGCGCTCAGGCGCTCGCCCCCGCGCGCCTGCCCCCGGGCCAGGGGCGCGTCCACCACGGTCTCGCCTCCAGGAAGCCGGCCCGCCAGCAGGGCGAGGTAGCGCTTGCGCGCGCTTCCGGCGCGCAGCATGCGGTGCCCCCAGCGCAGGGAGGCCGGGTCGGTGGCCACCAGCAGCACGCCGCTGGTCTCGCGGTCGAGCCGGTGGACGAGCTCCAGGCACTGGCGCTCCGGGAAGGCTGCGCGCAGGGCCTCGATCAGCCCCCAGCGCACGCCCGTGCCGCCGTGGACGGCGAGCCCGGGCGGCTTGTCCACCACCAGGAAGCCGTGGGCGTCGTCCACCACGGCGGCGCGCACGCGGGCCAGCAGCCCCGCCGGCGGCGCGCCGGCCCGCA
>JALSJE010000025.1 GCA_026989495.1 Gammaproteobacteria bacterium
AGGGCTTGAGGCGGGCAGGCCGTCCACGCCCCTGATAGCCGAGCCCGTGGGGGAAACTGGATCGTCCGTCCTCTCTTCTCCGACTTTCCGACAGCCCGAACGATGGCGTTGCCTCGACGGGACATCAACGGTCCGCCCCTGCGGGGAGGCGCCGGATGCGATGCCGGGCCTCCACGACGATCACGACCGCGCCTGCACGCAGTGCCGGAAGGCAATCGGCAAGCACCGTCGACAATCTGTCGATCAGCTGATCGAAGCGTGGATCGCGCAAACTGAAAACGACGACGCTCGCGGCTCGACGCTGTGTAAAAGCGCTGATCTCTCCGAAATCGAGATCATGGGTCCGACGATTCGCCCCTCGGACATCGCCTTAGCGAAGACCTGCATATCGGGGATGTCCTGCAGGCCCAGCTCGCGCAGATGCAAGGCATCATGGCCCTGGCCGCGGAGCCATCCGGCGATCCGGACGTCCACGCACGCATCGACGAGGAAACGCAGCCGCGGCTCAGGGGACATGCACCTGCTCTTCCGTGAGCCATGCAGCATACTCGACCGCCTGTCGGATATCCTCCGGGGTCAGGTCCGGATAGCCCTCGAGAATCTCCTCGAAGATCGCCCCATGGGCGATTTGGCGCACGATCACCGATACGGGTATGCGCAGGCCACGAATGCAGGCACGCCCGCCCATGATGTTCGGATCGAAAGTGATGCGATCGAACATGACACGGCTCCTTCAGGCCTGGGGAACGGCCACAATCCATCCGCCGGGCGGATGGATCATCCGTTCGGCGGCTCGCGGCCCATCCATGGGAATCCGATCCACAGCGATCTCCACAGATCTCCTCGCAGGTGATCCTGGAACACGGCGACTCATGAACTTGCCGGGTCCGGTCTAACGGCTGCCCGAGCGGCCGGCGATCTCGCGGGCGGCGTCGAGGATGCCGGGGGTGGCCTGCCAGACGTCGGCCATGTCCTCGGAGTAGAGCCAGGCCTGGCCCCTGCCGCCGAGGGTGACGCCGAAGGGCTCGTCCAGCTCGCGCGGGCGGCGCCGGCGGCGCGCGCACAGCATGGGAATGACGTGGCGGTTGCTCTCGGCGTGGGCGCGGGCGAGCGCCGCGCGTGCCTCGTCGAGGCGGCCCAGGCGCCAGAGGGCGAGAGCCTCGCCGAAGCGGGTCTCGACCATCATGTCGTCGGCATAGCACCCTGCGAGGGCGAGGGCCTCGGCGTCCTCCCCTTCGCGCAGGTGCTCGTTCATGAGCGGGAGCCGTGCGCCCAGGCCGTCCAGCGGGTCCAGCTCGAGCAGACGCCGGTAGATCGCGCGGGTCTCCTCGCGGCGGTCCTGCTCGCGGCGCCGTTCCGCCAGGCGCATGAGCAGACGCAGCGCGGGGCGGTTCTCGTGCCAGCCCCAGGGAAGGCGCGCGGGCCCCTCATGGCTGCGCAGCGCATGCTCCACCGCCTCGGCCGCGCGCTCCAGCAGAGGGTCGTAGACCGACTCCGGCACGCCGACTCGGGGGCCCATGGGGTGGGCCTCCACCGCCAGCGCGAGGTCGTCCAGGACATCCAGGCTGTCGAGCGCCTCCGGGTGCCGCTCGAGCCAGGCGAGCCAGCGGGCGGCGAGATCGGGCCGCCATATCTCGTCCGTGCCCGAGAAGGGTTCACGCGCGGTGCCGAAGGGCTTGGGAGCGGGGAAGACCTGCCGCCACTCGCGCACGCACGCGGCGACGGTCTCCGGCTCGGCGAGCACCCGCTCGGGAGGCGGCTCTCGGTCGGGATAATGGGCGGCGAGCGCGCGCGCTTCTTCGGCCGCCAGTTTCTCTTCCAGATCTTCCATCCCTTCGAGCGTCCCCTCGAGATCGAGGCCCTCGGGCATCTCGAGCCCCATGGACTCGAGGACCGCACGCAGCTCCTCGGCTTCGTCGCCTCCCGTCGAGCCGTCAGCCTCCTCCGGAGGGCCGGGCGGGGCGAGCAGGGGCCAGGCGCGCGCCCGCCCGGCGGCCTCGCGCAGCAGGGCGTCCAGCCGACGCAGCGGGTCGTCCTCGGCCAGCACCGCGAGCCGCATCCCGCCGGGGTCGCGGGCCACCGTCTCGAGGAAGGCGCGCATGCCCTCGTCGAGCCCGCCATCGCGCTCGAGGCGCCGCAGCCAGTAGCGGGCGCGGTCGGCCGCGTCGTCGAGGCGCTTCTGCGAGACGAGCAACGTGACCTCCAGCAGCCCGAGGGCGGGATGGTCCGGGGCCAGGCGGCGGGCCTGCTCGTGATGCTCCCAGGCCGCCTCGAAGCGGCCCTGGTCGGCGGCGATGGTGGCCATGCGCTGGTGGGCGGCGGCCCGCACACGGGGCGCGCCCGCCGCCATGGCCTGCTGGAGGAGCCTCTCCTTCTTTGCGCTCCAGCCGAGATCGCCGTAGAGGTCCCAGAGGAGATCGAGGGCGAGCTCGACGCGGGGGTCGTCGAGACCCACGGCCTCCACCACCGTCTCGGCCAGGGCGGCCGCCTTGCGCGGCCTTTCATGGACGGTCCAGAGGCGCTGCGCGGCCGCTGCGGCCATCTCCGGATCCAGCCGGCGGCGACGGAGCGCCTCGGTGAGGCGGCCGGCCGGAAGCGCGGGTGCGAGGGCGAGCCAGATCGCGTCGGTCATCGTCCGCGTGACGGTCTCCGCCTCCGCGAGGAAGGGCCGGCAGCAGCGCTTGTGCTTGACGCCGGAGCCGCAGGGGCAGGGCTCGTTCGGCCGGGGCCTGGGGAGCGGGTGCGGTCGGAAGCCCTGCGAGGGCAGCGGGAAGGCGTTCCAGAGGAGCCGGGCGAGCCAGAATACCAGGCGCCGGCGGTCCTCCTCGGAAAGCAGGATCTGCCCCGTCATGGCCTCGACCACGCCGGGCTCGCCGAGCATCTCCTGCAGCACGGAGGGATCCTCGGTCTCGACGAGCGGCGGCACGACGTGCTCGAGCAGCCGGATCGTGCCCTCGAGCGCCTCGTCCACCATGCGCTCGTCGTCGTGGTGCCCGTCCATGATCATCGCCTCACTCCTCCCGCCTCGGCCCGGAGACGCGAACGTCAACCTGCTCGACCCGACGCCCGGCACAGGCAGGATACGTGATCCGGGCCGCCGTGGTCACCCTGCCTGGGCCTGCGCCGGCGCCCCGCCGGCCACCGGTCGCGGCTGGAAGCCGCGCCCACGAAACGAATAGCGAGACCGCCCTCATTTGCCAGCCGTTCGCCGCTCTCCGCGCCTCCCTTGAAGTTGGACGGCCAAATCACAGGCGCCAGACGCGGATGCCCGCGTCCTCGAGGGCGGCGCGGTCGAGGACGCTCTTGACGTCGGCGATGCAGCCGGGGTTGTGGAGCTTATCCCGGAAGGCCCCGGCGGGCATCTCGCGGTACTGGCGGTGGGCGACCGCGACCACGAGGGCCTCGGCCCGCGGCAGCGCCTCCCACTTCTCGAGATCGACGCCGTACTCAGCGCGGGCCTCGTCCGGGTCGGCGATGGGGTCGTGCACGTGGACCTCGATGCCGAAGCTCTCGAGCTCGCGGATGATGTCGATCACGCGCGAGTTGCGCAGATCCGGGCAGTCCTCCTTGAAGGTGAGGCCGAGCACGTCGACCTTCGCGCCCTTGACGCAGGAGCCGTTGGCGATCATCTGCTTGACGGTCTGCTCGGCCACGTGCTTGCCCATGCCGTCGTTGATGCGGCGGCCCGCGAGGATCACCTGCGGGTGGTAGCCGAGCTGCTCGGCCTTGTAGGTGAGGTAGTAGGGATCGACGCCGATGCAGTGGCCGCCCACGAGGCCGGGCCGGAAAGGCAGGAAGTTCCATTTGGTGCCCGCGGCCTCCAGGACCTCGGCCGTGTCGATGCCGAGACGGCCGAAGATGATGGCGAGCTCGTTCATGAGCGCGATGTTGAGGTCGCGCTGGGTGTTCTCGATGACCTTGGCGGCCTCGGCCACCTGGATGCTGGAGGCGCGGTGCACGCCGGCCTCGACCACCTCCTCGTAGAGGGCGGCCACGCGCGCCAGCGTCTCGGGCGTGTCGCCCGCGACCACCTTGACGATGGTCTCCAGCCGGTGCTCGCGGTCACCGGGGTTGATGCGCTCGGGCGAATAGCCGACGAAGAAGCCCTCTTTCCATTTCAGGCCGGAGGCCCGCTCGAGGATGGGGACGCACTCCTCCTCGGTGCAGCCGGGGAAGACCGTGGACTCGTAGACCACGGTGGCGCCGGGCTTCAGGTTGCGGCCGACGGTTTCGCTCGCGCCGCGCAGGGGGCGGAGATCGGGCTGGCGGGCGGCGTCGATGGGGGTGGGCACGGCGACGATGACGCAGTCGGCCTCGCGCAGCGCCGCGGCATCGCTGGTGAGCTCGAGCCGCGTGGCCGCCGCGAGGTCCTCGTCGGGCACCTCGCCCGTGGGGTCGTGGCCTGCGCGGTAGGCGGCGATCTTGCGCTCGTCGAGGTCGAAGCCGATGGTGCGCCGGCGCTTGCCGAAGGCCACCGCCAGGGGCAGCCCCACGTAGCCCAGGCCCACCACCGCGATCGTTTCGAAGCCGTTCACTGCGATTCCTTCCCTCGCTCGTCCCTTCCCGAGGGCTGCTCAGGCCCCAGGCGCTCCCTGAGCATGGGGAACCGGGCCAGCAGCCGTTCTCGTACCGCTTCCAGGAAGCGCTCCAGGTCGGGGATGAAGGCATGCGCCCGGTTGAGCGCGTCCGCGAGCGCCGCCGGGTCCGACACGTACTCGTGGATCATCCGGTTGCGCAGCCGGCGGATCTCCGCCCAGGCGTCGGCCGAGCGGACCAGACCCAGGCGCTCGGCCCAGTCCAGGTTCTCCAGCATGGCGCCCGGCGCATCCCCTAGCAGGCGCATCGTCGCCGGCAGCAGCCTCGCGCCGAGCGTGTCCTGCAGACGGCCGAAGCGGGCGACGAAGGCGTCGAGACGCTCGGCCAGCGCCTGATCGGTTTCCAGGCGATCCGCCAGCTCGGGCCCGACCGGCCCGCCGGCGAAGAGCCGCCGGTCCGTGG
The DNA here is from genome assembly GCA_026989495.1 of Gammaproteobacteria bacterium. Lineage (GTDB taxonomy): Bacteria > Pseudomonadota > Gammaproteobacteria > S144-34 > S144-34 > S144-34. The sequence continues at coordinate 4,999 of JALSJE010000025.1, forward strand.
TCCGCAGGTGGACCAGCTCCCGCGCGGCGATGCGCAGGAGATCGGCCACGCGCAGGAGCTCGGGATCTTCGGCCTCCGTCACAGCGGCACTCCGGTGCGCTCGGCGATGTCGTGGATGGGCTGGCGGGGGGTGTCGGGCGTGAGCAGGAGCACGTCCACGCGGCGGCCGTCGAAGCGGCGCTCGAGCCGCGTCGCGAGACGCGCTGCCGCCATGAGCGGATCCTCCACCGAATGGGGCACCCTGACCAGCAGGTCCACGTCGCCGCCGCGGGCCGTGTCGTCCAGCCGCGAGCCGAACAGGAGCACCTCTGCCTCGGACCCGAAGAGCCGGGCCACCTCCTCGCGGATGATCCGCCGGTGCGCCTCGCTCAGCCGCATGAGGCCTGCTCCCCGGCCCGCATGGCGCGCCAAGGGCTCCGGATGATCGGGCCTTTGCAGCCGCGTCCGCGAAGGTCTGGAGCGCAGGCCGTAGCGGGGACTACGGCGTGCGCGAAGACCGAGCGGACGTGAGCGAAAAGGCCCAAGGGCCGGAGCAGGGGGCGGGCGGAAGCTGGACGTGCCAGGACAGAGCTGTCCGGGATCCTCGCCAGGCCCGCGCCTGAGGAAAGCCCGGGTCGCCGCCCGCCCCCGCCTTGGTGCGGCATGCGAGCTAGCCCCCTTCGCGTTCCAGGGCGGCCAGCAGCCGCTCCATGCGCTCGAGATGGGTGGGGAGCCTTGCGTGGATCTGCCCCGCGAGCGTCTCGTCGTAGGTGTGGCTCGTGAGGTTGCGGTCCTCCCAGAGCCGCAGCCAGCCGGCCTCGTCGTCGATCCAGCCCGCCTCGAACGCCAGCCGCAGGCATTCCTTCGGGAAACGGCAGTCGCGTCCGAGGGCACGGGCCTTGGCCTGGACCGCCTTCCAGGAGAGCTCGGCGCAGAACCCGAAGCGCTGGATGGCGGCATCGCGCGCGATATCCGAGCTGCCTCTCACCGCCAAGGCTTCGCGCAGCCGCGCGAGCGCCTTGCGCAGGGCGGCGACCCGCTGGCCGCTCACAGCGGGCGGCCCCGCTGGAGGATGCGCGCACGGAATTCTTCCGACACCTCGCGCAGGTCCACCAGGTCGATGCGGTAGAGGGTGGGCAGCTCGTCCACGGCGGCCCGGAAGGCTGCCACCCGCTCGGGGGGCACCTCAGGTGGCGGCAGGACGGCGATGTCGATGTCGGAGCGCGGTCGGGCGCGCCCTTCGGGCCAGGAGCCGAACCACCACACCCGCGTGCCCGAACCCAGCCGCTCGCGCGCGAGCGTTGCCACGGCCTGCGCCACCTCGGCCACACGGGCACGCTCCTTCGCATCCGGCTCCCGGGCCGGCACCATGTGCACCCCTCCTGGCATCGTCCGGCAGGCATGTCAGCCCGCATGTTGCACCAAGGCGGAAGCGGACGGAAGAACGGCCGTCGCGCGGCTGCAAAGGCCCAACATGCGGGCCGCACGGCCCGGCGGATCCGCCCCAGCGGGCTCCGGGCACGCTACCGCCCTGCGGCGCACGCGCCGCATGGCAAGGGCCGCCGGGGCGGCGGCTCAGTGTACGACAAGCGCCCGCGTGCCGGCAGGCAGCGCGCCCGCCAGCAGCACGGGCGCCAGGACCGGCACGGGGTCGTCGTCCCTTCCCAGCCCTTCCGGGAGCACGTCCCGGCCATCCACCGCGGTCAGCACCCGCACGTCGTGCGGGGCGCAGTCGGCCAGCCGGCGCCAGAGCGGCCGGCCGAGGAACTGTCGCCGGCGTGCGCCGGGATCCAGGGTCCCGACGAGCGTCACGGCATGGTCCGAGGCGCGCACCACTGCGATCTCCGCAAGCTCGCCCGCGCCCACGAGGAGCGCCCGCCGCCAGCCTTCGCGCTCGCACCGGCGCCATACGGCCGCCCAGGCCGCGGAGGCCTCACGATAGAAGGCCAGGGAATGGCGCAGGAAACGGACGGTGAGGCGCGACTTCTCGGCGAAACCCTCGGGGGTGAGGTAATAGAGGTACCGGTTGGCGGGGGCCTGGCGGATCTTGATCCACCCCTTGCGGGCGCAGCGTCGCACGTAGGCGTTGGCCAGCCCCAGCGCCACGCCCATGCGCCGGGCGAGCCGGCGCTGGCCGACGGGGCCGTCCGCCTCCGCCACCGCCTCGAGCAGGGCGAGCGTCAGCCGCTCGTCGCGGCCGAGGTCTTCGTTCATGGGATGAACAGCCTATTCCCTGACTAAACCGGGGTCAAGGACGGACACACGCGCCCAGGAGCACAGGGAGTGTCGGCATGCATCCGCACACCGGCCCGCCGAACGGCTACCACCTGCGGCGGATGCATCGACGACCTTAGCGGCGGTCACGGTCGTCCCGGATCCATCCAGCCGACTCCGCCGGCGTGCTCAACCCCATTTTCCGCACGAGCACAGCGGCGTCTTTCGGGTCCAGCGCCTGATCTTCGCGCACGTCCTCCTCGAGGATGGCGAGGATTTCGCCCTGGAGCGAACGATGATGCCGGGCGGCTCGCGCCTTCAGCCGGCGTACGAGATCCTCGGGGGCACCCTTGATGGATATGTTCGTCGCCACCGCTTCACTTCCCCTACCGGCCGGGCAAGACAAATCTACCACGAATCCACCCACAATCCGCTACGGCCCTTTCATGGATGAAACTCCGAGCTTCCGGAAGGATCCCTGGGAACCCGCCGGGCTGTCCTGACACAGGATCATGGGCTTCCCGGGCATGGAGAGAAAAGTGGCTCTTCTGCAGTTCTCGCGGGCGCTCCCCATTCGTCGAGACGCATCGCGGCCGGTGTGCTCACCCCCCTCCCCGGCCCTCCCCCCGCAAGGCGGGGGGAGGGTGCGGGAGGGGGACGGCAGGACCCGCAGGAAGATGGACCTTCCAGCGGTGCTGCGGGAAGCGGTGCGGAAGCCGGCTCAGGCGACGGGCTCGAGGGCGCCGGGGGCGAGCTGGATGCGGGTGGCGCTGCCGGCGATGCGGAGCAGGATCTCGACGCGCTCCTTGCCGGTGCGGGCCTGGTAGATGGCCTCGTAGCCTGCGAAGGGGCCGTCCACGATGCGCACGCGGTCGCCCGGCCGGAAGTCGGGCGGAGGGATGCGCTGGATGCCGTTCTCATCCTCGCGCTCGCGGAAGCAGGCGATGAGCGCGTCCGGCACGCGCGCGGGCTCATGGCCGAAGCGCACCAGCGTCGACACGCCGATGGTGGAGCGGATGGGCGCCCAGTTGTCATGGAGCGTATCGAGGTGGATGAAGAGGTAGCGTGGGAACATGGGCTCCACCGTGGGCACCCAGCGCCGCCCCCGCCGCCGGCGGTGGCGCATCAGGGGCAGGTAGGCCTCGTAGCCCTGGCGCGCCAGGTTCTCCAGGGCGAGGCGCTCCTGGCGTGGCTTGCTGAAGACGAGATACCAGTGCCGCACCGAGGCGTCCATCATGCCCCCATCCGGCGGGTGCGTACGATGCGGGGCCTGGCGCGGGCGATCACGCCGCGCGCCTCGAGCACCCCCAGCACGGCCTCCACGCACTCCTCCAGCGGCTGCGCGGCGGTGTCGAGCACCAGGTCCGGGGATTCCGGCGGCTCGTAGGGCGAGGAGATGCCGGTGAACTCCGGAATCTCGCCGCGGCGGGCACGAGCGTAGAGCCCCTTGACATCGCGCTGCTCGCACACTTCCAGCGGGCAGCGGCAGTAGATCTCTATGAAATCCTCGGGCCCGACGATGGCGCGCACCCGCTCGCGGTCGGCGCGGAAGGGCGAGATGAAGGCCGTCAGCGCGATGACGCCGGCGTCGAGGAAGAGCTTCACCATCTCGGCGATGCGCCGCAGGTTCTCGGCGCGGTCCTCGCGCGAGAAGCCGAGGTCGCCGCACAGGCCGTGGCGCACGTTGTCGCCGTCGAAGACGTAGGTGCGGCAGCCGAGTCCGTGGAGCCGCTCCTCGACCGCGTGGGCGACGGTGGACTTGCCCGCGCCGGACAGGCCCGTGAACCACAGGCACACGCTGTGGTGGCCGTTGAGGGCCTCGCGCCGGGACCGGTCGACGGTGCCCTCGTGCCAGACCACGTTCGTGCTCGACTGGTCCCCGCTCATCGTGCCCCCTCAGCGAGGGGCGCAGGCCTCAGGGGCCTCCGCCCTTGCCGTCCTCCGCGCGGCCCGTGCCCTTGCCGACCAGGATGCGATCGCGGTTGCGCTCCACCGTCTTCCTGCCGATGCCCCTCACCCGGGCCAGGTCCTCGGGCCGGCGAAAGGGACCGTGCCGCCTGCGGTACTCGACGATCGCCTTGGCCTTGTTGGGGCCCACGCCCTCGAGCACCCGCGCCAGCGTGGCGGCATCGGCGCGGTTGATGTCCACCCGCTCGGCGGCCGCCCATCCGCCTGAGGCCGCGAGCAGCAGGCCCGCCATCAGCCCCAGCGCCCTCTTGGCCGTTCCCGTCCGGATCTTGCCCATCCTTGCCTCCTCCCTGTTCGGACCCGCTCTCCAAGCCTATGGACTTGCGGCACTCCCACCTGCCGTCGGGCCCGCGCCGCACGCCCCTATGGTAGGGGGCCGTCCGATGGCGTCAATGCGCCGATTTCCGATTCGATTGTCAGCAAAATGCCTACAGGATCGTCCGACCGGGTCACGGGCCTGCCGATGACCAGGTGGTCGGCACCGGCGGCCACGGCCTCGGCCGGTGTGGCGGTGCGGCGCTGGTCGCCGCGGGCGGCGCCGGCGGGGCGCACGCCCGGGGTGACGAGGCGGAATTCCGGCCCCAGGGCCGTGCGCAGGGCGCTCAGCTCCCGGGGAGAGCACACCACCCCGTCCATGCCGCTCGCGCGCGCGAGCCGCGCGAGCCGCAGCACGGCCGCCTCCGGCGGTCCCTCGAGCCCCACCTCGGCCAGATCCCCGGGCCCCATGCTGGTCAGCACCGTCACCGCGAGCAGCACCGGGGGCTCGGCGGCGTGCGCCACCGCCTCGCGCGCGGCCTCCATCATGCGCCGTCCGCCGAGCGCATGCACGTTGAGCATCCACACCCCGAGCGCGGCGGCGGCGCGGCAGGCGCCGGCCACGGTGTTGGGGATGTCGTGGAACTTGAGATCGAGGAACACCCGGAAGCCGCGCGCCTGCAGCGCCTCGACCACGGCCGGGCCCGCCGCCGTGAAGAGCTCCTTGCCCACCTTGACCGCGCAGCGGGCCGGATCGAGGCGCGCGGCCATCTCGAGGGCGCCGGCCCGGTCGGGGTAGTCGAGCGCGACGATGAGGCGCGGTCCCGCGCTCATGCCCCGCCTCCCGCGGCCGCGCCCTGCGACTGGCCGCGCCGCGGCCCCGTGTCCGCACCGCCACCCGCGCCGGGCCAGATCCAGCGCACCTCCTCGCGCAGCACGCGGGCGAACCGCGTGTCCCCGGCGGCGAGGCGCCGCCACTCCGCCTCCGTGTAGATCAGGAGGTCGGCCGGCACCGGCAGCTTCTCGTAGGCCCAGTCACGCGCACGCTCGTGGAAGGGCAGGGCCGACTCACGCACGACGGCGACCAGGTCGAGGTCGCTGCCCACGCCCCAGTCGCCCCGCGCCCACGAACCGAAGACGCCGAGGCGCACGAGCTCGGGGTGCCTTCGCGCCTCCTCGGCCGCCCAGGCACGCGCCGCCTGGCCCACCGTCTCGTGGTCAGGCCATTCGAGCACGGGCGAACTCAAGGATCTCCCGGGCATAGGCGATCGCCTGCTCGCTCTGCAGGGGGCCGTAGTGCTCGAAGGGCGCCCCCTCGGCATGGCCATTGGCATGGCGTGTCGGCACGTAGAAGTTGTCCAGGACGCGGGCCTTCTCCACCAGCTCGGAAGGCCGCTCCGGCAGCTCCTCGAGCAGCCGCGCCACCACGTGGCCCCAAACGTCGCGCCCCTCGTGCAGGTGCAACGCCTTGACGGCCTTCTCCGCTGCCTGCTGGGCGGCGAAGCAGGCCCACTCGTGCCGCCCGTCCCGGCGCGAGGCCTCGGCCTGCTCCAGGTCCCGCTCGGCCTGCGCGAACCAGTCCCGTGCCCGGCTGCTCACGGAGCGTCTCCCTTCGCGTTCTGCCTTGGGAAGCCTATCATCAGGAAGCTCTGATCAATCCGCTGCGCGGATCGATCAGCGCGATTGTCATGCACTTCCCTGTGCATGGGCCCTCCCGCGGCCGTCCATGGCCGCGGGAAAGGTCTGAAAAATCAGGATTTTTCAGACCTTTCATCATAGTGCCCTCATTCGCCCTCCACGCCCCGGATGGGCTTGACCACGCTCCATTCCTTGCAGCTCGGGCACTGCCAGTGGAGCTGCTTGCCCTCGAAGCCGCACACGCGGCACTTGTACACGGGCCTTCCGGCGAGCAGCTTGCCCACCAGGTCGCGCAGGATGATCATCTGCTCGCGCGCGGGGCCGCGCGCCTCGTCGAGCCGCAGGTCGATGAGACGCGCGAGCCCGCGCACGGAAGGACGGCGCCGCAGCTGATCGGTGAGGAAGCGGATGGCGGCGGCATCGCCCTCGCGCTGGCGCAGGTGCTCGGCGAGCGCCAGCATGGGCGAGATGCCCTCGTAGCGCGCCATGACCTCGCGCAGCCAGCGCTCATAGCCATCCGGGTCCTCGAGGCGCCGGTGCGCGGAGGCGATGCGCTCGACGATCTCCGGCAGGTACTCCACGTCCTGGTCCACCACGCGCCGCCACGCCTTGAGGGCGGCGCGCACGTTGCCGCCGGCCGCTTCCAGATCACCGAGCAGGATGCTCGCGCGCACGCAGCCGGGATCCTGGGACAGCGCCCGCTTGAGGAGCTGGCGCGCGCGTGCGGGATCGCCCGCGCGCCGCGCCTGCTCGGCCATCTCGCAGTGGTACTGGGCGATCACGGGGGCCATGGAGCGGCCGGTGGCGGCCTGCAGCCGGCGGCAGGCATCGATGGCCTTCTCCCAGTCCTTCTCCTGCTGGTAGATGTCAATGAGATGGCGCAGTGCCGGGACCGTGTGCGCGCCCGTCTCCACCAGCTCGGCGAACAGGTTCTCGGCACGGTCGAAGAGACCGGCGCGCATGTAGTCCTCGCCGAGGGCCAGCAGCGCCTGAGCCCGCTGCTCCGGGGTGAGGGTGGGTCGGGCGATGAGGTTCTGGTGGATGCGGATGGCGCGGTCCACCTCGCCGCGGCGGCGGAAGAGGTGCCCGAGGGCGAAATGGGTCTCCACCGTCTCGCTGTCCACCTCGACCATGCGGATGAAGACCTCGATCGCCTTGTCCGGCTGCTCGTTGAGGAGGTAGTTGAGGCCCTTGAAGTATTCCGTGGGCACCGCGCGCGCGGGCACGCCTGCAGGCTCACGGCGCCGGCGTCCCGCGTACCACCCGGAAGCGGCCGCCACCGGCAGCAGCAGCCACAGGAGCTCCAGCATCTCAGCGCACGTCCTTGATGGGCAGGGTACGGAGATTCTCCACCTCCTGCTCGGCCACGCGCACCGCCTTGCGCAGGCGCGCGATCTCGCGGCGCTGGCGGATCATGCCCCCCATGCAGGCGACGATCCCAAGCAGCACGCCACCCGCGAAGGCCACGGCCAGCGCCAGCGAAAGCGGCACCTCGGTGCTGCCCAGGTAGTAGCGCAAGGGCACCGCCTGGGCGTTGAGCACCCCGAAGCTCAGCCCCGCCCCCAGCACGAGCAGGACGAGGATCCACATGAGGAAACGGCCCATGTCGCCTCCGCCCTCCGCCTCCGACAGCCAGCCAATCGACAGTCTACAAGGCAGAGCCGGGCCGTGCATGGCGCGGCTGGATGCCGCGCCTCCAGCGGGGAGCGGAGACACAAATGGATGCCCTGAAAAATCGCGATTTTTCAGGGCATCCCCGGGGCAAGCGAGGCCGCGGGAGAGCCCATGCACAGGGAAGTGCATGACGATAAACGAAAAATCGAAATGGACCGCGAAGCGCTATCGCGCTGATCGATCCGCGTATCGGATTGATCGGAGTTTTCCAAAAAATCGGGCGCCCGCAGGCGCCCGTCGGAGAACCGATGCGTGCCCGCCTCAGAGGCCGTAGTTGTGCGGCCCGGCGTTGCGCTGGCTCAGGTACTGCTGGTAGCCGAGCTCGCCCTGGGCCTTGGCCTTCTTGGCGAGCTTGATGGCCTTGTCGTAATCGCCCTTCTTGGCGGCCGCCTTGGCCTTCTTGAGGAACTTGCCGATGTCGCGCCACTCGAAGCCCACCGAAGCGGCCTTCTTGCGCGCGGCCACGGCCTCCTTGTAGATCCGGTCGAACTCCGCCGCCTTGGCGGACTGCGCCTGCGACTTGGCGGCCGCCTGCTGGCCACCCGTGCCTGCGCAGCCCGCGGCGCCCAGCGCCATCGAGAGCGCGACGAGGCTGGTGCCGATGAGGGTCTTGATCTTCATGCTTCCTCCCAGTCCTGCCCGTGTGGTTGTTGTGGGGACTTGGTCCCGAGCCGGGACTTCTCCTTGTGATGATGCCTCTCTTCGGGGACCGGGCAGGATGATAAAACAAGGCGGGCGCTGCCGGAAAGGCCGCGCCCGTGCAGGCGCCGCCGATATCAGCGTATCAGCAGATGCGCAAAAGCCGATAAGCGAGGGCTCAGAGAGGGGCCGCCTCCACGGCCCTCCCTTCGCGTGCGCAGGCGGCGTCGTGCTCGGCATGGTAGGCCACCACCCGCTCCACCTCGCTGCGCGAGCCGAGCACCACGGGCACCCGCTGGTGCAGGGCGGTGGGCTGGATGTCGAGGATACGCGTGCGCCCGGTGGAGGCCGCCCCGCCCGCCTGCTCCACGATCATGGCCATGGGATTGGCCTCGTACATGAGACGGAGCCGTCCCGGCCTGGCCGGATCGCGCCGATCCCAGGGATACATGAAGATGCCGCCACGGGTGAGTATGCGGTGCACCTCGGCCACCATGGAGGCCACCCAGCGCATGTTGAAGTTGCGCCCGCGCGGACCCTCGGCCCCCTGCAGGCACTCGTCCACGTAGCGCTGCACCGGCGGCTCCCAGAAGCGCCGGTTGGAGACGTTGATGGCGAACTCGCCGGTCTCGGCCGGGATCTGCATGTCCGGGTGGGTGAGCACGAACTCGCCGATCTCGCGGTCGAGCGTGAAGCCGTTGACACCGTGGCCGGTGGTCAGCACCAGCATGGTGGAGGGCCCGTAGATGGCGTAGCCCGCGCACACCTGCCGCGTGCCCGGCTGCAGGAAGTGCTCCACCGTGGGCTCGTCCACGCCCTCGGGGCAGCGCAGCACGGAAAAGATGGTGCCGACGGAGACGTTGACGTCGATGTTGGAGGAGCCGTCGAGGGGATCGAACAGCAGCAGGTACTTGCCGCGCGGATAGCGGCCCGGGATGCGGTAGATGTCCTCCATCTCCTCGGAGGCCATGGCCGCCAGGTGCCCGGTCCACTCCATGGAGCGCACCAGCACGTCGTTGGCGATCACGTCCAGCTTCTTCTGGGTCTCCCCCTGCACGTTCTCGCTGCCGGCGGTGCCCAGGATGCCGATCAGGCCCCCCTTGCTCACGGCGTTGGCGATGACCTTGCAGGCGGTGACGACGTCGTTGAGCAGGGAGGTGAAGTCGCCGGTGGCGCTCGGGATCCGGCGCTGCTCCTCGATGATGAACTGGGTGAGGGAGGTCCCGTTGTGCATCGTCTCCGTCTCCGGTGGAAAGGCTGGCGCGAAAAGCCGCGCGCCGGCCCCTGGCGGCCGGCGCGCTGCAATACTATCCGAATATTAGGATATGGTCAAAAACTGACGATGGATGAGCGCGAGAAGCGCCTCAGGCTGCGCTCCGGGCGTTGCGGACCCGCAGGCCAGAGGCCGTCTCGGCGCGCTGACGCTCCACCACGGCCTTCACGCTCGGCCGCGAGAGGAAGCCCGCCAGCGTGATCCCGTCCAGGAACTCGTAGATCTGCCGGCTGAGCTCCGTCCAGAGCTCGTGGGTGAGGCAGCGCTCGCCCTCGTGGCAGTTCTCCTCGCCCCCGCAGCGGGTGGCATCCATCTTCTCGTCCACGGCCGTGATGATCTCGGCGACGGTGATCTCGGCGGCCGGACGCGCCAGACGGTAGCCTCCCCCGGGCCCGCGCACGCCTTCGACCAGCCCGCGGCGGCGCAGCTTGGCGAAGAGCTGCTCCAGATAGGACAGCGAGATCCCCTGACACTGGGAGATCTCGGCCAGGGTCACGGGGCGCTCGTTCTCGTGGAGCGCCAGCTCCAGCATCGCGGTCACCGCGTAGCGGCCTTTGGTCGAGAGCTTCATGACATACCCGCCTTCGTGTCGGGGCGGCCCGGCCGCCCGCATAGCCTAGCGATTTGCTCAAGAATCCTACGTTACTTGACTAAACCAGTCAAGATTTTTCCCTCAGACGGAAACGGGGAATGGTCGGGAAGGCCGGGTCTGCCGCGGCGGTTGCGCCCCGTGGTCTCAGGGCACGGCCGGATCGGCCGCCCGCCCGAAGGCGGTCTCGCCCGCAAGCGTCCGGCCTGCAGGAGGGAATCCGTGCCCCTGAGCCAGGCAGTAGGCGAGCCACTTCTCCAGGAAGCGGTTCATCTGCCACCGCCGTGCCAGGCTGCAGCCATCCGCTCCCCCGCCCCGCCGCTGGGGCCGGAGGCAGGAATGGACCTCGGCGAGCCGGGCGTCGTGGTACACCCGGATATGGAGGTCCGGATCGGGTCTGACTCCCCCGTCCGGCTGCTCGAACCAGTAGGTGAGGTGCAGGAAGGTCGTGTAGCGGTGGCGCTCCAGCACCCGCAGGTGCAGGTCCAGGCAGCCCGGCACCCGCGAAACCGCCTGCTCGAGCGCATCCAGCCCCGGGGCGAGCAGCATCAGCCGCCGGTAATTGGACTCGTAGACGGCCATCAGCCCCGCGAAGCTCCGCGGCGCCTCGCCGTGCCACAGCCTGTAGCCGCTTGCGTGCATCGCGCGAATCTTAGGCGGCCCGGGGCCACCCTGCCAGCTTGACACGACCCCTTCCCTGTGTCGGCCTTAGCCTTGGCCCCCTTGAGCGAATAGACTGATTCCACGCCCGGCCCGCGCCCGGCCGGCCCGACTGCCGCGAAGGGAGCCCGATGAGCAGCATCCGCACCGTCCCTACCACCCCCTATCCCGACCAGCGTCCGGGCACCTCGGGCCTGCGCAAGCGCGTGCGGGTCTTCCAGCAGCCCCACTACCTGGAGAACTTCATCCAGGCCGTCTTCGACGCCTTTCCCGAGCGCGCAGGGGGCACGCTGGTGCTGGGCGGCGACGGGCGCTACCACAACGCCGCCGCCATCCAGGTCATCCTGCGCATGGCCGCGGCCAACGGCTTCGAGCGCGTGGTGGTCGGCCGGCACGGCTTCCTCTCCACCCCCGCCGCCTCCCACCTCATCCGCAGCCGCCGGGCCTTCGGCGGGATCATCCTCTCGGCCAGCCACAACCCCGGCGGACCCGAGGGCGACTTCGGCGTCAAGTACAACGTGGGCAATGGCGGCCCCGCACCGGAGTCCGTGACCGAACGGATCTGGCAGATCAGCCGCGAGATCGAGGCCTACCGCATCCTCGAAGCCGCAGACCTGCCGCTGGGGCGTGTGGGAGAGCTGCGCCTGGGCCCGATGGTCGTGGAGGTGGTGGATCCGGTCACGGACTATGCCGCCCTCATGGAGCGGCTGTTCGACTTCGGCCGCATCCGCGCCCTGTTCGATTCGGGCCTGTTCCGCATGCGCTACGACGCCATGCACGCCATCACCGGCCCCTACGCGCGCGAGATCCTCGAGCACCGCCTGGGCGCGCCCCCGGGCACGGTGGTCAACGCCGAGCCCCTGCCGGACTTCGGCGGCGGCCACCCCGATCCCAACCTGGTCCACGCCCATGCCCTGGTGGAGGCGATGAGCGGACGCGACGCGCCCGACTTCGGGGCCGCCTCCGACGGCGACGGCGACCGCAACATGATCCTCGGCCGGCGTTTCTTCGTGACCCCCAGCGACAGCCTCGCCGTGCTCGCGGCCAACGCCCACCTCGTGCCGGGCTACGCCAAGGGGCTCGCGGGCGTGGCGCGCTCCATGCCCACCAGCCGCGCGGTGGACCGCGTGGCCGAGCGCCTCGGCATCCACTGCCACGAGACCCCCACGGGCTGGAAATACTTCGGCACCCTGCTCGACGCCGGTCTCATCACCCTCTGCGGCGAGGAAAGCTTCGGCACGGGTTCCGACCACGTGCGCGAGAAGGATGGGCTGTGGGCCGTGCTCTTCTGGCTCAACCTGCTCGCAGTGCGGCGCGAACCCGTGGAGGCCATCGTGCGTGCCCACTGGCGCGCCCATGGGCGCCACTACTACCGGCGCCACGACTACGAGGGCCTCGATCCCGACCCCGCCGGCGAGCTCATGGAGGCGTTGCGCCGGGCGCTGCCCGGGCTCCCCGGCCGGCGCTTCGGCGAGCTCGAGGTCAGCGCCGCCGACGACTTCGCCTACACCGACCCCGTGAGCGGCGAGCGTAGCGAGCACCAGGGCATCCGGATCCTGTTCGGCGAGGCGGCGCGCGCAGTGCTGCGCCTGTCAGGCACCGGCACCGCCGGCGCGACGCTGCGCGTCTACCTGGAGCGCTACGAGCCCGACCCTGCGCGCCACGGCCTCGACCCGGCCCAGGTCCTGGCCCCGGTCGCCGCCGCCGTGGACGCCATCGCGGGCCTGCGCGAGCGCCTCGGGCGCGACCGGCCGGACGTGGTGACATGAGTGGAGACTCTGATCAATCCGCTGCGCGGATTGATCGGCGCTAGTGTACGGCCGACGTTGCACGGTGTACGGTAGGCGCAGGTGCCGGGACGCGGCCGGTGCCCGGCGCCGGGCACCGGCCCCACCACCAGCCACCATCCGGAGCGCACGCCCATGAGCTACCGCTACGTCCGTCGCTTCGCCGAGATCGGCATGGACGACGTCGCCCTGGTGGGCGGCAAGAACGCCTCCCTGGGCGAAATGTACCGGGCGCTGACGCCGCTGGGCGTGCGCGTGCCCGACGGCTTCGCCATCACCGCCGAGGGCTACCGTCTGCACCTCGCCCACAACGGCCTCGTGGAGCGCATCCGCGCGACCCTGGACGGGCTCGACGTCGCCGACGTCGAGGCCCTGGCCGAGGCCGGCGCGCGCATCCGCCACTGGATCGCCCACGGCGAGCTGCCGCCGGAGCTGGCCGACGAGATCGCGCGCGCCTACGCCGAGCTCGAGGCCGAGTTCGGGCCGGACGTGGACGTGGCCGTGCGCAGCTCGGCCACCGCCGAGGACCTGCCCACCGCCTCCTTCGCCGGCCAGCAGGATACCTACCTCAACATTCGCGGCACCCGAAACCTCCTCGAGACCTGCCGGCGCGTGTTCGCCTCGCTCTTCACCGACCGGGCCATCGCCTACCGCGCCCACCACGGCTTCGACCACCTGGCGGTGGCGCTCTCCATCGGCGTGCAGAAGATGGTGCGCTCGGACCTCGCCGCGAGCGGCGTCCTCTTCACCCTCGACACCGAGTCCGGCTTCCGCGACGTGGTCCTCGTCACCGCCGCCTACGGCCTGGGCGAGAACATCGTCCAGGGCAAGGTGGACCCGGACGAGTTCTACGTCTTCAAGCCTGCTCTGGAGAAGGGCTTCCGCCCCATCCTCAAGCGCCAGCTCGGGGGCAAGCAGCTCAAGCTGATCTGCACCGCCGACCCCGCCGCCGGCATGTCCACCCGCAACGTGCGGGTGCGGCCCGAGGAACGGCGCCGCTTCTGCATCGGCGACGAGGAGGTGCTGGAGCTCGCCCGCTGGGGCGTGCTCATCGAGCGCCACTACAGCGAGCGCAACGGCCGCCCCACCCCCATGGACGTGGAATGGGCCAAGGACGGTCGCGACGGGCGGCTGTACGTGGTCCAGGCGCGCCCCGAGACCGTGCAGTCGCGCGCCGACCCGCGCGTGCACGAGGTCTACCGCCTGGAGCGGCGCGGCCCCGTGCTCGTCACCGGGCGCAGCGTCGGCCAGCGCATCGCCGCCGGGCGCGCGCGCGTCATTCTCGAAGCCGCCCACATGGACGAGCTCCAGGAGGGCGAGGTGCTGGTGACAGACATCACCGACCCCGACTGGGAGCCGGTCATGAAGCGTGCCGCGGCCATCGTCACCAACCGTGGCGGGCGCACCTGCCACGCCGCCATCGTCGCGCGCGAGCTCGGCATCCCCGCCGTGGTGGGCACGGGCGAGGCCACCCAGGCCATCGCCACCGGCCGCGAGATCACCGTGAGCTGCGCCGAGGGCGATACCGGCTACGTCTACGACGGGCGCCTGCCCTTCCAAGTCGAGCGCGTGGACCTCTCCACCCTTCCGCGCCCGCGCACCAAGCTCATGCTCAACGTGGGAAATCCCGACCGCGCCTTCGAGCTCGCGCGCCTTCCCGCCGAGGGGGTCGGGCTCGCGCGGCTCGAGTTCATCATCAACAACAGCATCGGCGTCCACCCGCGCGCGCTGCTCGAGTACGACGAGCTCGACGAGGCCACGCGCACGCGCATCGACACGCTTGCCGCCGGCTACCCCGACCGCCGCAGCTTCTATGTGCTGAGGCTGGCCGAGGGCATCGGCACCATCGCCGCCGCCTTCTACCCGCGCCCGGTCATCGTGCGCACCTCGGACTTCAAGTCCAACGAGTACGCGCGCCTCGTCGGCGGCGAGCGCTACGAGCCGCGCGAGGAGAATCCCATGCTCGGCTTCCGTGGCGCCTTCCGTTACTTCTCGCCGCAGTTCGCCGAGTGCTTCGCGCTGGAGTGTGAGGCCCTGCGGCACGTGCGCGAGGTCATGGGGCTCGACAACGTGGCGGTCATGATCCCCTTCGTGCGCACCGTCGAGGAGGGCCGGCGGGTGCTCGAGCTCATGGCCCGCAGCGGGCTCGCGCGCGGCGCAGGCGGCCTCAAGGTCTATCAGATGTGCGAGATCCCCTCCAACGCGCTGCTGGCCGACGCCTTCCTGGAGCACTTCGACGGCTTCTCCATCGGCTCCAACGACCTCACCCAGCTCACCCTCGGCGCCGACCGCGACTCCAGCCTGCTGGGGGGCTTCGACGAGCGCGATCCGGCGGTGCTGCGCCTCATGGAGATGGCCATCGAGGCCTGCCGCCGCCACGGCAAGTACGTCGGCATCTGCGGCCAGGCCCCTTCGGACTTCCCGGAGATCACCCGCTGGCTGGTCGAGCGCGGCATCGGCTCCATCTCCCTCAACCCGGACAGCCTCCTGCCCATGCTGCCGGTCGTGCTCGAGGCCGAAAAGCACACATAATCGCGAGTTAACGGCTCGCGGCCGACGGTGTACGGTATAGGGGCCGTCGGATCTGGCGGGCTGAGCCAGAAGCGCCGTCGGCCGGGGACCGTACGCAGAGAATCCCGGGGCCCGCACGTGTGGATCCCGCCGGTAGCAAGCCGTGGACAAGGAAAAGCGCCTCGCCGGGCTGCTGAGCCCTGACCCCGACCACGTCTACACCGAGGAGGAGCTCGACGCCATCGAGGCCGTGGACGTCGAGCTCGCCCTGCGCATCGCCCGCGCGCAGGCGCTTGCCGCGCGCGAACGCGCGACGGCGCCTGCGCGCGGCGGGCCGGTGGATCCCGAGGCGGTGGCCGAAGCGCTGGCAGAGGCCCGCCGCATCCTCATGCGCGACGGCGGCGACATCGAGCTCGTGGGGGTGGCCGGCTCCGAGGTGCAGGTGCGCCTCAAGGGCGCCTGCGTCGGCTGCCCGCGCTCGGCGCTGGACCTGCGTAACGTGGTCGAGCGCCTGGTGCGCGCGAAGGCGCCCAATGTGACGAAGGTCGTCAGCGTGCCGTGAGCGGCCTACGGTCCACGGCCCGAGTCCTGCACCCTGCGGCCCATGCCGGGTTCCGGTCCCCGTTGCCCGCAATCCGCACACAGTAAAGCGCGAACCGTGGACTACGTGGTCAACCAGAAAGCTCCCTCTACCGATGCCCGGGCCTGCCTCGCCGCCCTCCGCAAGGCCCTGCCCGACGACGCGCTCCTCACCGAGGCCGAGGCGCTGCGCGCCTACGAGTGCGACGCGCTCAGCGCCTACCGCGCCCTGCCCCTCGCCGTCGCCCTGCCCCACGACCGCGCGCAGGTGCGCGCCGTGCTGCGCATCGCCCGCGAGCATGCGGTGCCCGTGGTGGCGCGCGGCGCCGGCACGGGGCTGTCGGGCGGCGCGCTGCCCCACCCGCAGGGCATCGTGCTCTCGCTCGCGCGCCTCGACCGCATCCTCGAGATCGATCCGCGCAACCGCACCGCGCGCGTGGAGCCCGGCGTGCGCAACCTCGCCATCAGCGAGGCCGCCCGGCCCTACGGGCTGCACTACGCGCCCGACCCCTCCTCCCAGATCGCCTGCACCATCGGCGGCAACATCGCCGAGAACGCCGGCGGCGTGCACTGCCTCAAGCACGGGCTCACGGTGCACAACGTGCTGCGGATCGAGGCCATCACCCTCTCGGGCGAGACCCTCGTCGCCGGCGGCGCGGGCCTCGACGGACCCGGCTACGACCTCGCCGCCCTGCTCACGGGCTCCGAGGGGCTGCTGGCGGTGGTGGTCGAGGCCACCGTGCGGCTGCTGCCCCTGCCCGAGAGCGCGCGCGTGCTGCTCGCCGCCTTCGCCACGGTCGAGGCGGCCGCCGACGCCGTCGCGGCCATCATCGCCGAGGGCATCGTGCCCGCGGGCCTCGAGATGATGGACAACCCCGCCATCCGCGCGGCCGAGGACTTCGTGCACGCCGGCTACCCGGTGGAGGCGGCCGCCATCCTCCTGTGCGAGCTCGACGGCGCCGTGGCCGAGGTGGAGGCGGAGCTCGCGCGCGTGCGCGCCGTCCTCGAGCGCCACGGCGCCACCGAGGTGCGCGTGGCGCGCGACGAGGCCGAGCGCCAGCGCTTCTGGAAGGGGCGCAAGGCCGCCTTCCCGGCCGTCGGGCGCATCAGCCCCGACTACTACTGCATGGACGGCACCATCCCCCGGCGCGAGGTGGGGCGCGTGCTCGCGCGCATCGCCGGGCTCGCCCGCGAGCACGGGCTCCGGGTGGTGAACGTCTTCCACGCCGGCGACGGAAACCTCCATCCCCTCATCCTCTACGACGCCAACGCCCCGGGCGAGCTCGAGCGCACCGAAGCCCTCGGCCGGCGCATCCTGGAGCTGTGCGTGGAGGTGGGGGGGACGGTCACGGGCGAGCACGGCGTCGGGGTCGAGAAGCTCGACCCCATGTGCCGCCAGTTCGACGAGGCCACCCTGCGCCAGTTCCACGCCTTGCGCGAGGCCTTCGACCCGGAGCGCCTCCTCAACCCGGGCAAGGCGGTGCCCACGCTCGCGCGCTGCGCCGAGTACAACGCCATGCACGTCCGCGCGGGCCGGCTGCCCTTCCCGGAGCTGGAGCGGTTCTGATGGGCGCCGACGCGGACCACGCCGAGGCGCTGGCAGCGCGTGTGGCCGAGGCCGCAGCCCGCGGCGAGGCGCTGCGCATCGAGGGCAGCGGCTCCAAGGCCTTCTACGGCCACCCCGTGAAGGGCGTGCCCCTCGATGCCACCGTCCACCGCGGCGTGGTGGCCTACGAGCCGAGCGAGCTCTACGTGACCGCCCGCGCGGGCACGCCCCTCGCGGACCTGGAGGCCCTGCTCGCCGCGCACGGGCAGCGCCTCGGCTGCGAGCCGCCGCGCTTCGGCGGCCGCGGCACCGTGGGCGGCATGGTGGCTGCGGGCCTCTCGGGGCCTCGACGGCCGTGGGGCGGTGCCGTACGCGACCTGGTGCTGGGGGTGCGCTGCGTCAACGGCCGCGGCGAGACGCTGCGCTTCGGCGGGCAGGTGATCAAGAATGTGGCCGGCTTCGATGCCGCGCGCCTCATGGCGGGCAGCCTCGGCACGCTCGCCTTGCTGCTGGAGGTGACGCTGCGGGTAGGCCCGGCGCCGGCGGCCATGCGCACCCTCGTGCTGGCGTGCACGGCCGACGAGGCCCTGGAGCGCCTCGCCGCCTGGGGCCGCCTGCCGCTGCCGCTCACGGGGGCCTGCCATCTCGAAGGACGCCTCCACCTGCGGCTCGAGGGCAACGAGGCCGCGGTGGACGCGGCCGCCGCGCGCCTCGGCGGCACGGCGCTGGACGATGCCGAGGCCTTCTGGACGGGGATGCGCGACCACACGCTGCCCTTCTTCGCGGCGGACGACCCGCGGCCCCTCTGGCGGCTGTCGGTGCCGCCCGCCGCGCCGCAGCCCGCCCTGCCCGGGGACTGGCTCCTCGACTGGGGCGGCGCCCAGCGCTGGCTGCGCAGCGAAGTGCCGGCGGGCACGGTGCGCGCCGCCGCCGAGGCCCTGGGCGGCCACGCCACCCGCTTCCGCGGAGGAGGCGAGGCGTCAGTCTTCCATCCCCTGCCACCGGCCGCGCGCGCCCTCCACCGGCGCATCAAGGCCGCCTTCGACCCCGCCGGCATCCTCAATCCCGGCCGGCTCTACGGACCGGAGGGCCCCTGACTTGGAGACGCATCTGCCCGAGGCCCTGCGTGCCACGCCGGAGGGCCGCGAGATGGAGCGCGTGCTGCGCGCCTGCGTGCACTGCGGCTTCTGCAACGCCGCCTGCCCCACCTACCAGCTCCTGGGCGACGAGACCGACGGGCCACGCGGGCGCATCTACCTGATGAAGGCCGCGCTGGAGGCCGGCCGCGCGGGCCCGGCCACCCGCCGCCACCTCGACCGCTGCCTGGGCTGCCTCGCCTGCGAGGCGACCTGCCCTTCCGGCGTGCGCTACGGGCGGCTCCTCGAGCTCGCCCGGCCGCGTATCGAGACCCTGGCGCCGACGCCGGCGCCGCAGCGGCTGCTGCGCTGGCTGGTCCGGCGCGCCTTCGCGCGCCGCGGCCGCGCCGCGGCGGCCCTCGCCGCCGGCCGCCTCCTGCGCCCGCTCCTGCCGCCGGCCCTGCGGCGCACCCTGCCGCCGCGCCCCGGGCCCGTGCCTCCCTGGCCCGGGCCCCGCCACCGCCGGCGCGTGCTGCTGCCCGCCGGCTGCGTGCAATCCGCGGCGGCGCCGGCCATCGACACCGCGACGGCCCGGCTGCTGGACGGCCTCGGCCTGAGCGCCGTGCGCCCCGAGGGCGACGGGGGCTGCTGCGGCGCCCTCAGCCACCACCTCGGCGCGACCGGGGAGGCGCGCGCGCTCGCCCGCCGCAACGTGCGCGCCTGGCTGCCGTACGTCGAGGCCGGGGCGCCGCTCGTGCTCACCGCGAGCGGCTGCGCCGCCCACGTCCGCGCCTACGGCGAGCTCCTCGCCGACGACCCCGCGCTCGCGGACGGCGCCCGGCAAGTGGCCGCCGCCGTGCGCGATCCCGTCGAGCTCCTCGAGCCCCACGCCGCGCGGCTGCGCCCCGCCGCCGGCGCGCCGCGGCGCATCGCCTGCCACGAGCCCTGCACCCAGCGCCACGCCCTGGGGCTCGCCGGACGGCTCGAGGCGCTGCTCGCGCGCGTGGGCTTCGAGACCGTGCCGGTGCCGGAGCCGCACCTGTGCTGCGGCTCGGCGGGCGCCTGGTCCCTGCTCCACCCGCGCCTGGCGGGCCGGCTGCGTGCGCGCAAGCTCGAGCGCCTCACGGCCGGCACCCCCGAGGCCATCGCCACCGCCAACATCGGCTGCCTGCTGCATCTCGCTGCTGCCGCGCCCGTGCCCGTGCGCCACTGGCTGGAGCTGGTCTCGGCGGGCTGAACGGCCTCACCCGCCCGAGGGTTGCATCGGGGACGGGGCGCCCGCATCCTTGGCGCCGCGGCGCCCGCCGTACCGAGGCCGACCGCTCTCCGCAGGGGACCGGAGACGGTGCCGCGGATCAGCCCGGCCTCCTGCGGGCGCGCGCCGATGGGCCGCACCTCCGCCACGCGCCCGCGCCCACGGCCCCGCCCGCCGCGCCGCGTTCCCCCGGAGCCTCCCGGCCCGCCGCGCAGGGCGGGAAGGGGTCCGCTTTTTCCGCGACGGAGACGGAGGAGGAAGGACGCGCGATGACGGACGAGGACGAGACCCTGCCCCTGGTGGTCGCTCCCGAGGCCCTGGAGGCCCGCCTCGACGACCCCGGGCTGCTGATCGTGGACCTCTGCATCAAGCCCGAGACCTACCTCGCGGGCCACGTGCCCGGGGCGGTCTACCTGGACTACGCCCGTATCGTGGCCAAGCGGCCGCCGGCCACCGCGGGCCTGCTGCCCGGTCCCGGCGAGCTCTCGGCGGCGCTGTCCGAGATCGGGCTCACGCCCGAGCGCCATGTGGTGGCCTACGACGACGAGGGCGGCGGACGGGCCTCGCGCCTGCTCTGGACCCTCGCCGCCCTCGGCCACGAGCGCCTCAGCCTGCTGGACGGCGGGCTCCACGCCTGGGCCCACGAGGGGCATCCGCTGGCCCGCGGCGCCGAGCGGCCCACGCCGGCCCGCTACGAGGCGCGCGTCGTCCGGACCGAACTCGTGGCCGACACGGACTGGATCCTCGCGCACCTGGACGATCCCCACGTGGTGCTGGTCGACTGCCGCACCCCCGCCGAGTACCGGGGCGAGAAGCGCTTCGCCGACCGTGGCGGGCACATCCCGGGGGCGGTGAACTTCGAGTGGACCGAGGCCATGGACCGCGACCGCCACCTGCGGCTGCGGCCGGCGGGCTGGCTGCGCGAGCGCCTCGAGGGGCTGGGGGTGACGCCGGACAAGGAGGTGGTGACCTACTGCCAGACGCACCACCGCTCGGCGCACACCTGGCTCGTGCTCACCTGGCTCGGCTACCCGCGCGTGCGCGGCTACCCGGGCTCCTGGTCCGAATGGGGCAACCGCACCGACACCCCCGTGGAGACCTGACCCCGGGGCGCGGCCTCACAGGAGCGGGACGCCCGCCGCCCGGGCGGCCCGGCGGAGGCGGCGGTCGAGCGTCGCGAGCGGCACGCCCCGCTCCATCGCAAGGGCCAGATAGGCCGCGTCATAGGTCGTGAGCCCATGGGTCCGCGCGAGAGACCAGGCCGCCCGCAGCGCCGCCCAGGGCGACCCGCCCGCCACTTCCACGGGGAGCGCCGACAGCAGATCCAGCGCCTCTCGCGCAACAGCTTCGTCGATGCGCCCCGACCGCACCGCCACGAGCAGGGCATTGCCGACCTCCAGGTGCCACACCGCAGGCACCCAGG
>JALSJE010000026.1 GCA_026989495.1 Gammaproteobacteria bacterium
GCGCTCGCACGGCTGCATCCGCATGCGCAACGCGGACGTGGCGAGCCTGTTCGAGCAGGTGGCGGCGGGCACGCGCGTGCTGATCGAGCCTTGAGCGGGCCTGCGGAGGGGAAGGGAGGAGAGCCCTTGAGCGAAAGACGCTACCGGATCCTGTCTCTGGACGGCGGGGGCGTGCGCGGGGTGATCACGGCGGTGTGGCTCGCGCGCCTGGAGGACATGGTGGGGCGCCCGCTCGCCCGGTGCTTCGACCTGATCGCCGGCACCTCCACCGGCAGCATCCTCGCCTGCGGCATCGCCAAGGGCGTGCCCGCGAGCGAGATCGTGGACATGTACCTCACGCGCGGGCGCGAGGTCTTCCCCGGCACCGCCCGGCGCCTGTGGAGCCG
Source organism: Gammaproteobacteria bacterium (assembly GCA_026989495.1). GTDB lineage: Bacteria > Pseudomonadota > Gammaproteobacteria > S144-34 > S144-34 > S144-34. The sequence goes on from JALSJE010000026.1 coordinate 387, forward strand.
GCTCGGCCGTATCTGGGACGAGGGGCTCTCGATGCCCAAGTACGACGACTCCGGGCTGGAGCGGGTGCTCAAGGGCGTCTTCGGCACCACCACCTTCGGCGCGCTCAAGGTCAAGCCGGTGCTGGTCACCGCCTACGACACCCTCAACCGCGAGGCGCGCGTGCTCAAGAACGACCGCGCGCGTTACGCGCGGCTGCCCGTGTGGCAGGTGTGCAAGGCCTCGGCCTCGGCGCCCACCTACTTCCCGGCCCACGTGCTGCGCATCGGCCGCGCGCGCGTCCCCCTCATCGACGGCGGCGTGGTGGCGAACAACCCGGCCGCCTGCGCCCTGGCCGAGGCCATGCGCATCCAGCGCGAGCGTCCGCCGCGGCGGCGCGTGCCGCTGGAGGGCTTCGTGCTCGCTTCTTTCGGCACCGGCCAGTCCACGCGCCCCATCGACGCCGAGGCTGCGCGCGAGTGGGGCATGGCGGAGTGGGTGGTGAGCGGCGCGCTCATCGACGTGCTCTTCGACGGCGCGGGCGACGCGGTGGACTACATCGTGCGCCAGGTCCTGCCGGAGGAATGCCACTTCCGTTTCCAGACGCGCCTCGAGCGCGCCTACGACGACATGGACGATGCCAGCGCCACCAACCTCGACGCCCTGGTTGCCGCGGCCGAGAGCCACCTCATGGACGAGGGCGGCGAGGCACGTCTCCAGGCGCTCGCCGAGCGCATCGCGCCATGACCGGCGCGCTCGGGCGGCGGCTGCTCGACGCAGCCGGCACGGCGCTGGCCGTGGTGTGCCTGGTGGCGCTGCTGCTCAGGCTCGTGCCGGGCGACCCCGTGGAGGCCATGCTGGGCGAGGGAGCAACGGCCGCCGACCGCGCGGCCCTGCGGCAGGCGCTCGGCCTCGACCGGCCGGCGGCGGTCCAGCTCGCGGCCTACCTCGCCGGGCTGGCGCGGCTCGACCTCGGGCGCAGCCTCCACGGCGGCCGTCCGGTGGCCGAGCTGCTCGCCGAGCGCCTGCCGGCGACGGCCGAGCTCGCGCTCGCCGGTTGGCTCGTCGCCGTGGCGCTCGCCTTCCCGCTGGGCATGGCGGCGGCGCTGCGCCGCGGGAGCGCCTGGGATCGCCTCGCCACCGGCTTCGCCGCCTGCGGCATCTCCGTCCCCAACTTCTGGCTCGGTCCGCTCCTGATCCTCGCCTTCTCCATCGGCCTCGGCTGGTTCCCCGTGAGCGGGCGCGAGGCCCCGGGCGCGCTCGTGCTGCCGGCGCTCACGCTGGGCACAGCGCTCGCGGCAGTGCTCGCGCGCATGGTGCGCGCGAGCCTGCTCGAGGTGCTGGGCGAGGACTACGTGCGCGCGGCACGCGCCAAGGGGCTCTCCGAGGCGCGGGTGTTGTGGGCGCACGCCCTGCGCAACGCCCTGATCCCGGTCACCACGGTCATGGGACTGCAGCTCGGGGGGCTGCTGGCCGGCGCCGTCATCACGGAGACGGTCTTCGCCTGGCCCGGGGTGGGGCTGCTGCTGGTGGATGCCATCCAGCGGCGCGACTTTCCCGTGGTGCAAGGCTGCGTGCTGCTCATCAGCCTGGTGTACGTGGCGGTGAACCTGCTCACGGACCTGGTCTACCTGTGGGCCGATCCGCGTGTGCGGAGCGGAGGATGAGCGGCGGATGGCTGTCGGCCGAAAGGGCAGGACAGGCCCCGGCAGGGGGGGTAGCGCCGTGAGCGTGGACTGGGGCGGGGGACGGGGAACGGTCTGCACGGGACGCGAGGACCGTCCCTGGCGCTCGTCGGCGGCCAACGCTTGCCGCCGACGCCCGCACATCCCGTTCCCCGCCCCCCTCGAAGGGGAGGGGATGGCACGGAGGGCGGCGCCGTGAGCGCGGGGGTGCGTCTCGCGGCCGCTGTCGTGGGGCTCTGGGTGCTGCTCGCGCTCGCCGGGCCCTGGCTCGCCGGCGACCCGAACGCCATCGCGCTGGAGCGCATCCTGGCCGCGCCGGGCGCCCCCGGCTGCCCGCTGGGCTGCGACGACCTCGGCCGCCCGCTCCTCGACCGCGTGCTGGCCGGCGCGCGGGTCTCGCTGGAGGTGGCGCTCGCGAGCGTGGCGGTCTCGGCCGTCTTCGGTACGGCCATCGGGCTCACGGCGGGCTACGCCGGCGGGCTCTGGGACGCGCTCGCCATGCGCGTGGTGGATGTCTTCCTCGCCTTCCCGGGGATCCTGCTCGCCATCGCGCTCGCGGCGGTGCTGGGGCCGGGCGTGGACAATGTCATCATCGCCCTCGCCGCCGTGGGCTGGACCGGCTATGCGCGCCTCGCCCGTGCCCAGGCGCTGGCCCTGCGCGCGCGCGGGCACGTGCTGGCCGCCACGGCCCTGGGCGCGGGGCCGGTGCGCATCGTGCTGCGCCACGTGCTGCCGCTGGCCCTGGCCCCGCTCCTGGTGGAGGTCACCTTCGGCATCGCCGCCGCGGTCGTGGCCGAGGCCGGGCTCTCCTTCCTGGGCCTGGGCGTGCAGCCGCCGCAAGCCTCGTGGGGGGCCATGATCCGCGACGGGGTGCGCTACCTGCTGGTGGCACCGCACGCGGTGCTGGTCCCGGGGGTGGCGCTTGCCGTGGTGGTGCTCGCCGTGAACCTGCTGGGCGATTCCCTGCGCGACCGGCTGGACGTCCGCCTGCGGGAGCGCTGAAGGATGCTGGGGCCGGTGATGGTCGGGATCGAGGGTACGGCCCTGGACGGCGCGGCGCGCGAGCTGCTGCGCCACCCTCTCGTGGGGGGCGTGATCCTCTTCCGCCGCAACTACGAGGGGCCGGCCCAGCTCGCCGCCCTCGTGCGCGAGATCCACGGCCTGCGCCGCCCGCCGCTGCTGGTGGCGGTGGACCAGGAGGGCGGGCGGGTGCAGCGCTTCCGCGCGGGGCTCACGGCGCTGCCGCCGCCGGCCGTGCTCGGGGCCCTGCATAGTGGCGACCCCCGCCGAGGGCTCGCCGCTGCCGAGCGAATCGGCTGGCTCATGGCGGCGGAGCTGCGCGCCCTGGGCGTGGACCTCTCCTTCGCTCCGGTGCTGGATCTGGACCGGGGCCGCGCCCCGGTCATCGGCGATCGTGCCTTCGGCCGCAGCCCCGAGGCGGTCGCTCTCCTGGGCCGCGCCTGGATCCGGGGCGCGCGCGCGGCGGGCATGGCCGCCGTGGGCAAGCACTTCCCGGGCCATGGCGGCGTGCGCGAGGACAGCCACCTGACGCTGCCCGAGGACCCGCGTCCGCTGGCCGACCTGATGCTGGAGGATCTGGTGCCCTTCGAGCGCCTCATCCACGCGGGCCTGCCCGGGGTGATGACGGCCCATGTGCTATATTCCGCCGTCGATCAACGGCCCGCGACCTTCTCGCGGCGCTGGATCACGGGCATCCTGCGCGGCGAGCTCGGCTTCCAGGGGGCGGTCTTCAGCGACGACCTGGGCATGGCCGCCGCCGCGGTGGCGGGCGTGCCTGCGGAGCGCGCCCGGGCGGCCCTGGAATCGGGCTGCGACATGGTGCTGGCCTGCACGCCAGAGCTCGCGGGCGAAGTGCTGGCCGGGCTGCGCTGGGAGCCGGACCCGGCCGCGGGCCTGCGGCTCGCGCGCTTCCATGGCGCAGCCCGGGCGGCGCCGCTCGAGGCGCTCCGCCGCGACCCGCGCTGGCGCGAGGCCTCGGAGCTGGCGGCCCGGCTGTGCGAGGCCGAGCCCCCGGAGCTCGACATGGAGCAATGAGCGAAATCGGGACACGCCATTGATGACCAACATCAAGAAATAATTATAACGTAATGAATATAATTGAAATTTAGCTCACTCTGCCATGGAGCTATCGGACCTCACCGCCTGGCTCGACGTCTTCCGCGGCAAGGGCTCATGGATCACCCAGGTCTTCCTGGTGGTGCTGGGGACCCTGCTTGCCAGCTACGTGCAGCGTCGCCTGCGCCTTCGCCTGCAGCGGCGCCTGGAACGCACACGCACCCCGTGGGATGACGCCGTGGTCGAGGCGATCGGCCCGCCCCTCACGTGGCTCATCTGGGTGGTAGGGATCGCCTTCGCCGCCACCATCGTCCATCGCGCCACGGGGGCGGCCATCTTCGAGGCGGTGGGTCCGGTGCGCGACGTCGCCGTCGTCGCCATCACGGTCTGGTTCCTGCTGCGGCTCATCCAGCGCGCCGAACGCAATCTGGTGGCGGCCGCCGAGGCCCGAGGCGAAGGGATCGATCGCACCACGGCCGACGCCATCGGAAAGCTCCTCAAGGCCTCGGTCATCATCACCGGCGCCCTCGTGGCCCTCCAGACCCTCGGCTACAGCGTCTCGGGCGTGCTCGCCTTCGGCGGCATCGGCGGGCTCGCGGTGGGCTTCGCGGCCAAGGACCTGCTCGCCAACTTCTTCGGCGGCCTCATGATCTACCTCGACCGGCCCTTCGCCGTGGGCGACTGGATCCGCTCGCCCGACCGCGACATCGAGGGGGTGGTGGAGCGCATCGGCTGGCGGCTCACCACCATCCGCACCTTCGACAAGCGCCCGCTCTACGTGCCCAACGCCACCTTCACCCAGATCGCGGTGGAGAACCCTTCGCGCATGACCAACCGGCGCATCTACGAGACCATCGGCATCCGCTACGACGACGTGGACCGCCTGGAGGCCATCCTCGAGGACGTGCGCCGCATGCTCGCCGAGCACCCGGAGATCGACCACGACCGGATCACCATGGTCTACTTCAATGCCTTCGGCCCCTCGTCGCTCGACTTCTTCGTCTACACCTTCACGAAGACCACGAAGTGGGCCGAGTACCACCGGGTGAAGGAGGACGTGCTGCTGCGCATCAGCCGCATCATCGCCGCGCACGGGGCCGAGATCGCCTATCCGACCACCACGGTGCACGTGCCCGAGGGTCTGCGCATCCACGGCATGAGCCCTGCCGAGCCCGGCCGGCCGAACGATGGTGAAGGCCCTGCCCAGGAATGATGCGCCGCGCGGCGTGGGCGGCCCTACAACCGCATGGAAGGGCTGAAAAATCGCGATTTTCCAGCCCTTCCCCGCGGCCAGGGACGGCCGCGGGAGGGCCCATGCACAGGGAAGTGCATGACGATACGACGAAGAACCGGAATGGACCGCGAAGCGCCATCGCGCTGATCGATCCGCGCAGCGGATCGATCAGAGTTTCCGTATTTCTGGAATCGTTTATCCTGTGTGTGGCAATGGATGCGGTCTCGCCTGGGATGCGTATTAGAATGGGAAGCTCTGAAAAATCCGATTTTTCAGAGCTTCCCCGCGGCCAGGGACGGCCGCGGGAGGGCCCATGCACAGGGAAGTGCATGACGATACGACGAAGAACCGGAATGGACCGCGAAGCGCCATCGCGCTGATCAATCCGCGCAGCGGATTGATCAGAGTTTCCAATATGTTGCAATTCCACCTGACGCGGACGCATCCATACACCGGACAACGCCAGATCAGCGGCGTGGCCTTGCCCGCGCCGCGCGTTCTGCAGGAGACGACGCCATGCCTGACAAGCTCATGATCGTGATGGTCAACACCGATCCCACCAACGGCTCCGAGCTGGGCGCGCCTTTCTTCCAGGCCACGGTCGCCGCGGCCATGGAGTACGAGGTGGAGGTGATCCTCACAGGACGCGCCGGCCAGCTCGCCATCAAGGGCGTGGCCGAGAAGCTCTACGTGCAGGAGGGCAGCAACAAGACGGTCTACGATTTCATCAAGGACGCGCACGAGGCCGGCGTGAAGTTCAAGGTGTGCACGCCGACCCTCGACCTGTGGGGCAACGACCTCATACCGGAGATCGAGGAGACCGTCGGCGGGGCCTACGTGATCAGCGAAGCCATGGACGAGGACACGGTGACCTTCACCTACTGACAGAGGTTCCGTGCCCCGGCCCGCCGTCCCGCGCACCGTGAGCACCCCACCCCCAGACGTGCTGGAGGCCTGGAGGCGGGCCGAGCGCCTCTACACCCAGGCCGAGGTGGAAGCGGCCCTCGACCGCATGGCCGAGGCCATCACCGAGCGCCTCGGCGAGAGCGACCCCGTCGTGCTGTGCGTGATGCTGGGCGGCCTCGTGCCGGCGGGCCGCCTGGTCACGCGTCTCGATTTCCCGCTCACCCTCGACTACGTCCACGCCACCCGCTACCGCGGCGGCACCAAGGGGCACGAGCTCGAGTGGATCGCGCGCCCGCGCACGCCGCTCGCCGGGCGCGCGGTGCTGGTGGTGGACGACATCCTCGACGAGGGTGTGACGCTGGCTGCCATCCTCGAGGACTGCCGCGCCCAGGGCGCCGTCTCGGTGCACAGCGCCGTGCTGGTGGACAAGCGCATCGGCCGCCCCCGCGCGCTCGCGCGGGCCGACTTCACCGGCCTCACCGTGCCCGACCGCTACGTCTTCGGCTACGGCATGGACTACCGCGGCTACCTGCGCAACGTCCCCGGCATCTATGCCCTGGACGGAAGCGACGGGTAGCGATGGCACGGCCGGCCACCCGCAGGCTTTCGCCGCTCCTCCTGCTCCTCATGCTGCTGGCGGGAGCGTGGGGCGCGGCCCGGGCCATGGAGGTGGCCGGGGTCGAGGTGCCGGATGCGGTGACCCTCGCCGACGGTGTCACGCTGCGGCTTAACGGCGCGGGCGTCCGGCGCAAGCTCTTCGTGAAGGTCTACGTGGGCGCGCTCTACCTGCCGCGGCCGCGCTCGGACCCGGCGGCCATCGTCGCCGCCGACGAGCCGCAGCGGGTGGAGATGCGGATCCTCTACCGGAAGATCGGCGTGCGGAAGCTGCGCGAGTCCTGGGAGGAGGGCCTGCGCCGCAACCATCCGCCGGAGCGCCTCGCGGGCCTGCGGCCCGCGATCGAGCGCTACTACGCCACGCTCCGGCCCGTGCGCCGCGGCGACGTGGTCACGCTCACCTACCGCCCCGGCGTGGGCACGGAGGTCGCCGTGAACGGCGAGGTGGCGGATGTGATCCCGGGGCGTGGGCTCTTCGCGGCGCTGCTGGGTGTATGGCTCGGCCCGAAGCCCCCGGACGAAGGCCTCAAGCGAGCGATGCTCGGAAAATGAGGCCCTTCTGTCGAAAGGTCTGAAAAATCCGGTTTTTCAGACCTTTCCCGCGGCCAGGGAAGGCCGCGGGACGGCCCATGCACAGGGAAGTGCATGACAATGGGACGAAAAATCGAAATGGACCGCGAAGCACCTCAGCGCTGATCAATCCGCGCAGCGGATCGATCAGAGTTTCCAGACGAAGTTGAGGCCCTTCCAAGAAGCACGCCCGTTTCCCGGGAAGCGGCCAGCGTGGTGGACCATCTGCAAAAGCGGAGGCAGACCATGAGGACCAGGCTACCGACCGTGATCGCCGGGGCCTTCCTGCTGCTGCTCGGCCCGGATCCGGGCCTCGGCCAGCAGGCGAAGCAGGATCGGCTTGGAGCTGCTGCCGTGCCTGCGCCCCTGGACCAGCCGAGACCTTTGGTGATGCCCCCGAAGCGGCCGGCCATCCGCGTCGCCTACCCGCTCAAGCTTCGCATGCGCGGCCGGAAGGTCGCCGACCTCCAGGAGGCGCTCCTGACTTTCCTGAAGCGGGGACTGATCCTGGCCGATGACGAGGCGACGAGGAAGCACCTCACGAAGGGGCTCACCTCGGAGAGGAAGAAGCAGTACTTCGGCCGGTACACCCGCCGGGCCGTCTCCTCGTTCCAGCGCGCGCGTGGGCTGAGGCCCACCGGCGAGGTGGACAGGGCGACGGCGGAGGCCATGAACGCCCTGCTCTGAGCACGCCGGGACTGCCGCACGGCGCGTGCCTCGGCGTGCCCGGGCCACGGGGGTCGGCGGGCCGGCTTGAAGCCGGCCCCGCTGGGGTTCACCCATCCCTGCCGTGATCGCGGTTCCCGTCCGTGCCGGCGGCCGGCCCCGCGCCGGGCCTCCCCTCAATCCCCGAAAGAGCCGAAAAGCCGCTCCAGAAGCCTCCTCACACGGGCCATCCCTTCCCGCAGCCAGCGTTCTATCTCCGTCATGGGGATGCGCCCGTCGCCAGGGCCGCGCCCGGCGGCCCAGTTGACCACGACGGCGCAGCAGGCGTAGCAGAGGTCGAGCTCCCGCGCGAGCGCGGCCTCGGGCATGCCCGTCATGCCCACCATGTCGCAGCCGTCGCGCGCGAGCCGCTCGATCTCGGCCGCGGTCTCCAGGCGCGGGCCCTGGGTGGCGGCATAGGTGCCGCGCTCCCGCAGCGGCACGCCCGCCTCGCGGCCGGCCTCGATCAGCGCCCGGCGCAGGTCCCCGCAATAGGGGTAGGTGAACTCCACGTGGGTGACGGGGGCACCGTCGCCGTCGAAGAAGGTGTGCGCCCGGCCCCAGGTGTAGTCGACGATCTGGTCGGGGATGGCGAGCGTCCCTGGCGCCATGTCTTCGCTGATCCCGCCGACGGAGTTCACGGCCACCACCCGCTCCACGCCGAGGCTCTTCAGCGCCCAGATGTTGGCGCGGTAGTTGACCTTGTGGGGCGGGATGGTGTGGCCGTAGCCGTGCCGGGCGAGGAAGACCACCTCGCGCCCGTGCAGGATGCCGTGCGTCACCGGACCCGAGGGCTCGCCGTAGGGGGTGTGCACCACCTCGCGCCGCACGATGTCCAGCCCTTCGAGCTGGGTGAGCCCGCTACCTCCGATGATGGCGATGCCGCTCACCGCGTCTCCTCCTGCCGTGCCGATGCGCCTTCTCCACAGCGCGCGCCCGGCGGGCAGGGCGCGCGCCGCACCTGCACCAGCACGCCGAAGGCGGGATGGTCGAAGTAGTGCACCTCGCCCACGCGCACACGCCGGCGCTCGCTGAGCCGGAAGGTCTGCCGCCGTTCGCGTGTCACCTCCGTGCCCGTGACCGGGTCCGTCAGCCGTTCGGGCAGGGCACCCCGGTAGACCAGGTCCACCGCCACGTGCAGGTAGCGGCTCAGCGTCACGCGCACGGTCCCGTCCACCGCCTCCGGCGGCACGTAGGGCCCGGCGTCCCCGGCCACCTGCGCGGCGCCCGGTGCCCCGGCGCCTGCGGCCTGCTCGTCCAGGGGCGTCGGCGCGGCCAGGCCGTCCGGGGGGAACGCGGGCATGGCGCCCGCAGGCGCCTGCGGCGTGAGCCAGGGCGCCTCGGGCAGGCCTCCGTGGATGCGCACCGCCATGGCCGCGTCGGGCGCGAGCGGGGCCTGCGCCCAGGCGGCCCGCACGAGGGGGCGCACCGCACCCGCACGCTCCAGACGCTGCCAGGCCTCGGCAGCGAGGGTGGCGTCCTCGGGCGCGAGCGCCGCCACCGGCCGACCGGCGGGCACGGGCCCGAGCCCCTCGGGCTCGACCGCGTCCGCGGTCGGGGGCAGGCCCGGGTCATCGGGCCAGCGTTCGGAGAGCCTTCCGGCCGGATCGGTCCAGGCGAAGACGATCACCTCCACCGCGTACCAGCCCTTCGGCGCTCGCGCCGCCGCAGGCCCGGCGAGCAGCAGGGCCAGGGTGAGGAGGAGGATGTGCCGGACCCTTCGGCTCACGCCTCGGCCGCCTCCGCCGTCGACGCCGTGGATTCCGCCGGGGCGATGGCCCCCAGCAGGCCACGCACGTGGACGATGCGCTCGGCCTCGTCCTCGAGCTCGGCCTCGAAGCGCAGCTCGGTCTGGCCGTCGAGGCGGAAGCGCCCGGGATCGGACTGCACCAGAGCGATGAGGCGGACCGGGTCGATGCCGGGCCGCTCGCCGAAGACGATGCGCCCGCCCCGGGGGCCCGCCTCCACCCGCGCGAGCCCCAGGGCGCGGGCACGCTGGCGCAGGGCTGCCAGGGCGAACAGGTTGCGGGTCGGGCCGGGGAGAGGGCCGAAGCGGTCCACCATCTCGGCCTCCAGCTCGCGCAGGGCGGCCTCGTCGGGGGCGCCGGCGATGCGCTTGTAGAGCACGAGGCGCGCGTCCACGTCCGGGAGATAGTCGTCGGGTATGAGGGCCGGTACCGCCAGGTCCACCTCCACGGCCTCGCCCGGGCCGGTCTCGAGGTCCTCGGGGATACGGCCTGCCTTGAGCGCCGCCACCGCGCGCTCGAGCATCTCCAGGTAGAGGGTGAAGCCCACCTCCTGGATGTGCCCGCTCTGGGCCTCGCCGAGGAGCTCGCCCGCGCCACGTATCTCGAGGTCGTGGGAGGCGAGGGTGAAGCCCGCCCCCAGCTCGTCCAGCGACTCGATGGCTTCGATGCGCTTGACCGCGTCCGCGGTCATCACCTCCCGCGGCGGCAGCACCAGGTAGCAGTAGGCGCGGTGGTGCGAGCGGCCCACACGCCCGCGCAGCTGGTGGAGCTGGGCGAGCCCGAAGCGGTCGGCACGATGGATGATCATGGTGTTGGCGCTCGGTACATCGATGCCGCTCTCGATGATGGTGGTGCACACCAGCACGTTGAAGCGCTGGTGGTAGAAGTCGAGCATCACCTGCTCGAGCTCGCGCTCGCGCATCCGGCCGTGGGCGACGCGCACGCTCGCCTCCGGCACCAGCTCGTGCAGCTCGCGTGCCACGCGCTCGATGCTCTCCACCTCGTAGTGCACGTAGTAGACCTGCCCGCCGCGGCGGATCTCGCGCAGGCAGGCCTCGCGGATGAGTCCCGGCTCCCAGCCGCAGACCAGCGTCTTGACCGCCATGCGCCCCGGGGGCGGGGTGGCGATGATGCTGAGCTCGCGCAGCCCGGCGAGCGCCATGTTGAGGGTGCGCGGGATGGGGGTGGCGGTGAGCGTGAGCACGTCCACCTCCGCGCGCAGGGCCTTGAGCCGCTCCTTGTGGCGCACCCCGAAGCGGTGCTCCTCGTCGACGATCACGAGCCCCAGGTCCTTGAAGCGCACGTTGGGCTGGAGCAGGCGGTGGGTGCCGATGACCACGTCCACGCGCCCGGCGGCCAGGTCCTCCAGCACGCGCGCCTGCTCCTTGCGCGAGCGCAGGCGCGAGAGCACCGCCACCCGCACCGGCCAGTCGGCGAAGCGGTCGAGGAAGTTCTGGTAGTGCTGCTGGGCGAGCAGCGTGGTCGGCACCAGCACCGCCACCTGCGCCCCGCTCATGGCCACCACGAAGGCCGCGCGCAGGGCCACCTCGGTCTTGCCGAAGCCCACGTCGCCACACACGACGCGGTCCATGGGGCGCGGGGCCGCGAGGTCGGCGAGCACCGCCTCGATGGCGGATTGCTGGTCCGGCGTCTCCTCGAAGGGGAAGGCCTCGGCGAAGGCGGCGTAGGCTGCCGCGTCCACGCGGAAGCTGCGCCCCGGGCGCGCCGCACGCCGGGCGTGGATCTCCAGCAGCTCGGCCGCCACGTCCCGGGCGCGCTTCGCCGCGCGGCGGCGCGCGCGCCGCCACTGCTCGCCGCCCAGGCGGTGGAGGGGGGCGGCCTCGTCGGGCCCGCCCGTGTAGCGGCTGACCAGGTGCAGGGAGGCGACCGGCACGTAGATGCGATCGCCGCCCGCATACTCGATGACGAGGAACTCCTGCGCCACGCCGTCGAGCGTGAGCCGCTCCAGGCCGCGGTAGCGGCCCACGCCGTGGTCCACGTGCACCACGGGCGCGCCCGGACGCAGGTCCGTGAGGTCACGGATCAGGGCCTCGGGATCGCGGGCGGCTCGCCGACGGCGGGGGCGGGCGCGCTCGCCGAGGAGCTGGTCCTCGGTGACCACGGCGAGCGCCGGGCGCTCCAGCACCAGCCCCTCGTCCACGGGCACCACCCCCAACGCCACGCGCGCCCCGCGCCCGAGGAAGTCCTGCCAGCCCGTCACGGGCTCGGCCTGGATGCCGTGGTCGGCAAGCAGCCCCCGCAGCACCTCGCGCCTGCCCGGAGTCTCGGCCGCGAACAGCACCCGGCCCGGGAAATCCGCCAGGAAGCGGTGCAGGGCCGCAGCCGGCTCCTTCGCGCGCGCGCGCAGGCGCAGCGCGGGCGGGGCGGTGGTGGCGAAGGCCACCGCATCCGGCTCTTGGGGCTCGGCGCGCCGGGCCTCGACGCGGGGGCAGGCCGCCATGCGCGCCGCGGCCTCCTCCGGCGGGAGGTAGAGCTCCTCGGGGGCGAGGGGCGGCCGCTCGGGGTCGCGCCGGCGCGTCTCGTGACGCTCGGCGAGCTCGGCCCAGAAGCGCTGGATGGCCTCGGCCGCGCCCTCCAGCGTCACGAAGGCCGCCTCCGGCGGGAGGTAGTCGAACAGCGTCACCGTGCGCTCGAAGAAGAGCGGCAGGTAGTACTCGACCCCCCCCGGCGCGAGCCCGCGGCTCACGTCGCGGTAGATCACGCTCTGGCGCGGGTCGCCCTCGAAGCGCTCGCGGAAGCGGCGCCGGAAGAAGGCGATGCCCGCCTCGTCCAGCGGGAACTCGCGCGCCGGCAGCAGCCGCACGGCCTCCACGCGCTCCACCGAGCGCTGGGTCTCGGGGTCGAAGGTGCGGATGGACTCGATCTCGTCGTCGAAGAGGTCCAGCCGGTACGGGTGCGGCGCTCCGGCGGGGAAGAGATCCAGCACCGCGCCGCGCACGGCGAACTCGCCCGGCTCGGTCACCTCGGGCACGGCCCGGTAGCCGGCCGCCTCCAGGCGCCGGCGGAAGGCCGCCACGTCCAGCCGCTCGCCCACGGCGAGCGTCAGGGTACGCGCCTCCACGTACTCCGGGGGCGCGAGGCGCTGGAGCAGGGTCGTGGCCGGCACCACCAGCACGCCGGCCGCCTGGCGCGGCAGGCGCGCCAGCGTCTCCAGCCGGCGGGAGACGCTGTCGGGGTGGGGCGGGAAGGGGTCGTAGGGGAGGGTCTCCCAGTCCGGGAAATCCAGCACGGCCACGCCCGCCGGCGCCAGCGCCTGCGCCGTGCGTGCGAGCCGCTCGGCCTCGCGGGCGTCTGGCGCCACCGCGACGACGAGACGCCGCCTGCCGGCGCACGCCAGCGCGAGCGGCAGGGCGGCCCCGTAGAGCTGCCCCCAGCGCAAAGGGGCGCCCGGACCCTCGGGCACCGGGGGCTCGAGCACGCTGGACAGGGCCGCCTCTGGGATGGTCTCGCTCATGGGTCGGGCACGCGGATGCGCGGACCCCTCCCCGCAAGGACGGGCCCGCCAGCCGCCACATTGTAGCGGAGAGACGGGAGCCGTGAGCCGGGGATGGAAGCTGCGCGGGGCGCGCTCAGCCGCGCGCGAGCAGGTACAGGAGGACCAGGCAGAGGGCGCCGAGGCCGAGCGCCAGGGCGCGCCAGAAGGCGACCGGGTCGCGCTCGATGAGCGGAAGGCCGTCGGCCGGCACGAGGGCGGGGTTGGGGCGGCGCAGGTCGTGCAGGAACTCGGAGACCTCCTGGTAGCGCCGGCGCGGGTCCAGGCTCACCGCCTTGCGGATGGCCCCGTCCATCCAGGCGGGCACTTCCGGGCTCAGGCGGGGCAGGGGACGGTAGCGGGCCTTCGCCACGGTGCGGGGCGTCAGCGCGCGGCCGTAGGGCAGGCGCCCGCTCAGCAGCTCGTAGGCGATCACGCCGAGGGCGTAGACGTCGGAGGCGGGCGTGCCCGGGTAGCCCTGCATCACCTCCGGGGCCAGATAGCCGAAGGTGCCCACCTGGGCGTCGCGCCGCCAGGGCACACGGATCTCCTCCAGCCCCGCCACGCGCGCCGAGCCGTAGTCGATGATGCGCAGCCGCCCGTCGGCGTCCACGAGGACGTTCTCGGGCTTGAGGTCCTGGTGCACGGTGTCGAGGCGGTGCAGCGCCTGGAGCCCCGCGCCGATCTGGTCGAGGAAGTCGCGCGCGGTGTCCAGGTCGGCCGGGCCGCGGTCGTCCATCCACTGCCGCAGGGAGCGCCCTTCCACGTGCTCGGTCACGTAGTAGAGGAAGCGCCGGGGGCCTGCCGGCTCCAGCACGCGCAGCAGGTGCGGGCTGCGCACGCGCCGCCCGATCCACTCCTCCTGAAGGAAGCGCTCGATGTAGGCGGGGTCGTCATGGTAGTTCACCGAGGGCGTCTTGAGCACCACGCGGCGGCCCGTGCCGGGCTCCTCGGCGAGGTAGACCTGCGTGCGGCTGCTCGCGTGCAGCTCGCGCAGGATCCGGTAGCCGTCGAGCACCATGCCCGGCTCCAGGGGCGGCGGGAAGGGGAGCTCGGTGAGGCGGGCATAGAGCGACTCCTCGTCCGCCTCGCCCGTGGCGTCCACCACCAGCACCTGGCAGGTGGCGTTGTCCTCGCCTCCTGCCGCCAGCGCCGCCTCCACGATTGCCCGTGCGGTGCCTTCGGGATCCGCGACCGCTCCTTCGAGCAGCCCGCGCAGGCGGGCCGACGCCAGGGCCCGGTGCACGCCGTCGGTGGTGAGAGCCAGCACGTCGCCCGCTTCCAGATCCACCTTCCGGTAGTCGATCTCCACGCCGGGATCGACGCCCATGGCCCGCCCCAGAAAGGTGCGTTCGCCCACGCGCGTCTCGTGGTCGCGCGTGAGCTGCTCCAGGTCCCCCCCGCGCAGGCGCCAGGCGCGCGAGTCGCCCACGTGGAAGACGTGCGCCATCCCCGACTTGAGCACCAGGGCGGTGAAGGTGCTCGCCATGCGCGTCCCGCTGCTGGACTGCCCGTAGAGCCAGCGGTTGAGGGCCGTGATGACACGGCCGGCCGCGTGCTTGACGGTCCAGCTCTCGGGGGTGGCGTAGTAGTCGGCGAGGAAGCCCTGCACGCAGGCCTCAGCCGCCTCCTTGCCCGCCTCGGCCGCCGATACCCCGTCGGCGACGACAGCGGCGATGCCCTTGAGGGCGGCCGCGCCGCCGGCGGGGATGCGGATGCCGCAGGCGTCCTCGTTCACGGGCTTGGGACCCGCGGCACTGTGCTGGCCCGCGCGCACGCGCATGCCCGCGGCCGCCGCGGGCACCAGGCCCGGCGCATCCTCCCTCTGCGGCATGGCCGCCATTGTGCCCGAGCCGGAGGCGGGCCGCATCGCGGCAGGCTCAGCTCACGTCGATCATCTGCACGGTCCCGTCGGGCAGCACCTCGGCCATCTGGCCGGAGGGCTCCTCCAGGAACAGCGCCACCGCGGCGAATGCGAGCAGGGCGGCACCCGCGATGAAGAGGAAGAACAGTTGCGGGCTCACGAAGGACAGCACCGTGAGGAACAGCACCGCACCGACGTTGCCGTAGGCCCCGGCCATGCCCGCCACCTGGCCCGTGAGGCGCCGCTTGACCAGCGGCACCATGGCGAAGACCGCACCCTCGCCCGCCTGCACGAAGAAGGAGCAGAGCATGGTCACCGCCACCGCCAGCAGCACGGGCCACGAGGGACCGATCTGCGACATCAGGAAATAGCCCACCATCAGCCCGCAGAGCAGGATCATGAGGGAGCGCTTGCGGCCGAAGCGGTCCGAGAACAGCCCGCCGCTCGGGCGCGCCACCAGATTCATGAAGGCGTAGCCCGAGGCGAGCAGCCCCGCGAGCACCTGGCTCAGGCCGAAGGTGTCCTTGAAGAAGAGCGGCAGCATGGACACCACCGCGAGCTCGGAGCCGAAGGTGACCAGATAGGCGATGTCGAGCACCGCCACCTGCTTGAACTTGTAGCGCTCGATCTCCGGCACGGGGCGCTCGAAGACATGCCGGTTGACGCGCCAGACGTTCAGCGTCTGGTAGAGGTAGACCACCACCAGCACGCCGTAGACCGTGTCCGCCACGGCCGCTGGGAGCAGCTCGAGATTGCCCGGGCCGAGCTTCCAGACGAGCAGGGCCAGCGCCGCGTACAGCGGCACGTTCATCAGGAGATAGAGGAAGAAATCGCCCCGGCTGGTCACCTCCATGGCCCCGGTCCGCTTGGGGCGGAAATAGGTCGAGCCCTTCGGAGTGTTGCGCACAGAGAGGTAGTAGACGAACGAGTAGACGATGGCCACCACACCCGTCGTGCCTATGGCCCAGCGCCAGCCGTCCTCGCCACCGAAGACAAGGGCGAGCGAGGGCAGCGTCATGGCCGCCGCCGCCGAGCCGAAGTTGCCCCAGCCGCCGTAGATGCCCTCGGCGAGCCCCACCTGCCGGGCCGGGAACCACTCCGCGATCATGCGGATGCCGATGACGAAGCCGGCCCCCACGAAGCCGAGCAGGAAGCGCATGAGGGCGATCTGCCCATAGCTGTCGGCCAGCGCGAAACCGATGCAGATCACGCCCGATATGGACAGCAGCAGGGCGTACATGATGCGCGGCCCGAAGCGGTCCACCAGCATGCCGACCACGATGCGCGCCGGGATGGTGAGCGCCACGTTGAGGATGAGCAGCGCCTTGACCTGCTGGTCCGTGAGGTCGAGCGCCTCGCGGATGGAGGCCATCAGGGGCGCGTGGTTGAACCACACGAAGAAGCTGATGAAGAAGGCGAACCACGTCATGTGGAGCACCTTCATGCGCCCCGTGAAGGAGAGCAGGTTGAAGCGTTCCGCCATCGTCTCGGCCTCCGTGGTCGTCGTGTCCGGTCGCCCGACGCTTCAGCAAGCGGCGTGCCATCCGCACGGGCCGTGCGGATTCAGGGGTTTGGCGCGCGGGAGCGGGAATGGCGATGCACGCAGGCGGGGCAGGACAAGCCCAGGTGCCCCGCGGCGGTGCGCGCGGGCGCGGGCATGGCCGGCGGCGTCCGCCTGCAGGAGCGTGCGCCAGGATGAGGCAGGAGCGGCCGCGCAGGCACCAGCGAGGTGCGCGCGGGCGCCGCCGTCGGGACGGGGCGTGCGCGAAATTGCCCTGGGACAAGGACTTGCGCCCTGGGTGCGAGCTGGCACGCGACTTGCCCTTGCGCGGGCAGGCAGATACCGCGTGGGAGCGAGGATGGACATGACGACGAGCAGAGAGCGTCTGGTGCTGGTCGGCAACGGCATGGCGGGTATGCGCGCGCTGGAGGAGCTGCTGAAGCTCGCGCCCGACCTCTACGAGATCACCGTGTTTGGGGCCGAGCCCCACGGCAACTACAACCGCATCCTGCTCTCGCCGGTGCTCGCCGGCGAGAAGACGCTCGACGAGATCATGCTCAACGACGAGGCGTGGTACGCCGAGCGCGGCATCACGCTCCACAAGGGCAAGCCCGTCGTCGAGATCGACCGCGCCCGGCGCATCGTGCGCGCGGCCGACGGCACCGAGGCCTCCTATGACCGGCTGCTGCTCGCGACGGGGTCTGTTCCGATCGTGATCCCGGTCCCCGGCAATGAGCTCGAGGGGGTGGTCACCTTCCGTGACGTGGCGGACGTCGAGCGCATGGTGGCCGCGGCGGGGGAGGGCCGCCGCGCGGTGGTGATCGGCGGCGGGCTCCTCGGCCTCGAGGCCGCCTACGGGCTCCTCAAGCGCGGGATGGACGTGACGGTGGTCCACCTGCTCGACACGCTCATGGAAAAGCAGCTCGACACCACCGCCGCCGGCATGCTCAAGCGCGCACTGGAGGAGAAGGGGCTCAAGTTCCTCATGGAGCACCAGACCGAGGCCATCCTCGGTGAGCGACGTGTCGAGGGCGTGCGCTTCGCCAACGGCCTCGAGGTCCCAGCCGACCTGGTGGTGATGGCCGTCGGCATCCGCCCCAACGTCGAGCTGGCCAGGCGGGCCGGCCTTCACTGCGAGCGCGGGATCGTCGTCGGCGACACCATGCAGACCTACGACCCGCGCATCTACGCCGTGGGCGAGTGCGTGCAGCACCGCGGTGTCACCTACGGGCTGGTGGCACCGCTGTTCGAGCAGGCCAAGGTGGCGGCCAACCACCTGGCCCGCATCGGCATCGCCCGCTACGAAGGATCGCTGGTCTCCACCAAGCTCAAGGTGACCGGCATCGACCTCTTCTCCGCCGGAGACTTCCTCGGCGGGGAGGGCACCGAGTCGCTCCTGCTCCAGGATCCGGGCCGCGGCATCTACAAGAAGCTCGTGCTGCGCGACGAGCGCATCGTCGGCTGCGTGCTCTATGGCGACACGCTCGACGGCGCCTGGTACTTCCAGCTCATGCGCGACGGCACCGACGTCTCGCAGATGCGCGCGCAGCTCCTGTTCGGCCAGGCCCACCTCGGCGACGCAGGCCACGGCGAGGCCGAGCGCGTGGCCGCGCTGCCCGACGACGCCGAGATCTGCGGCTGCAACGGCGTGTGCAAGGGCGAGATCGTTCGTGCCATCACGGAGAAGGGACTCTTCACGCTGGAGGAGGTGCGGGCGCACACCAAGGCCTCGAGCTCCTGCGGCTCCTGCACCGCCCTGGTGGAGGCGCTGCTCGCCCACACGCTGGGCGGCGACTACGAACAGGCCCCGGCGAAGAAGCCCATGTGCCCCTGCACCGACTACACCCACGACGAGGTGCGCCAGGCCATCCGCGAGCACGGCCTCAAGAGCATCCCGGAGGTCATGCGCTTCCTCGAGTGGAAGACCCCGGACGGCTGCAGCAAGTGCCGCCCGGCGCTCAACTACTACCTGGTCTGCCAGTGGCCGGGCGAGTACCGCGACGATCCCCAGTCGCGCTTCATCAACGAGCGCGCCCACGCCAACATCCAGAAGGACGGGACCTACTCGGTGGTCCCCCGCATCTGGGGCGGCGAGACCACGCCGGCCCAGCTCAGGGCCATCGCCGAGGTGGCCGAGCGCCACGGCGTGCCCACGGTCAAGATCACCGGCGGCCAGCGCATCGACCTGCTGGGCGTGCCCAAGGAGAGGCTGCCAGCCATCTGGGCGGACCTGGCGGCGGCGGGCTTCGTCTCGGGCCACGCCTATGGCAAGGCCGTGCGCACGGTCAAGACCTGCGTGGGATCCCAGTGGTGCCGCTTCGGCACGCAGGACTCCACCACCATGGGCATACGCCTCGAGAAGCTCGCCTGGGGGGCGTGGACGCCGCACAAGGTCAAGCTCGGCGTCTCGGGCTGCCCCCGCAACTGTGCCGAGGCCACCATCAAGGACTTCGGCGTGGTGGCGGTGGAATCCGGATGGGAGATCCACGTGGGCGGCAACGGCGGTGTGAAGGTGCGCGCCACCGACTTCCTCGTGCACGTGAAGACGATGGAGGAAGTGGAGGAATACTGCGCCGCCTTCCTGCAGCTCTACCGCGAGGAGGCGCACTATCTCGAGCGCACGGCGCCCTGGATCGAGCGTGTCGGGCTCGCCTACGTGCGCCAGCGCCTGGTCGAGGACGAGGAGGGGCGCAAGGCGCTCGCCGCCCGCTTCCGCGAATCCCAGCGCCACGCGCAGGTCGATCCCTGGGCGGAGCGCGCGCGCGGTGAGGCGGCGCATGAGTTCACCCCGCTCAAGCGGCTGACCGAGGAGGCCACGGCATGAGCACCGCGGAGGCAATGCGCGAGACGACCGAGACCTGGATCGAAGTGGGGCGCCTGGAGGACATCCCCCGGCGTGGCGCCCGCGTGGTGAAGGCTCCCGGCGGCGACATCGCCGTCTTCCGCACGGTGGACGACGAGGTCTTTGCGCTGCGCGACAGCTGCCCCCACAAGGGCGGACCGCTCTCCCAGGGCATCGTCCACGACCGCAAGGTGGCCTGCCCCCTGCACGACTGGAAGATTCACCTCGACAGCGGCGAGGCGGTGGCGCCCGACGAGGGCTGCACGGCGACCTACCCCGTTCGGGTGAAGGACGGAGTGATCTATCTCCGGCTCGAGCCGCACGGCTGCGAGGAAGGGTGAGGCGGGCACGCGGCGGGGCACAGGCTGAAGGGAACGGGCACGATGCTGTTCGGCAGACGCAACAAGAACCCCATCCGGCTCCACGACAAGGGCGTGGTGGAGTGGCGCTACACGACCTGCGGCTACTGTTCCACCGGCTGCTCCATCGAGGTGGGGCTGGACCGCGAGGGGCGGCCCGTATCGGCCCGCGGCGTGGGCGGAGCCGACGTCAACCGCGGCAAGCTCTGCCTGAAGGGCATCCTCGAGTACGAGCTCTTCCGCACCCCCGGCCGCGGCGCGCATCCGCTGATGCGCGCCCACCGCACCGAGCCCTTCAGGCGCGTTTCCTGGGACGAGGCCCTGGACCGCGTGGCCGAGGAGATCAAGCGCATCCAGGCCCGGTACGGGCGCGACGCCTTCGCCATCGTCTCCACCGGCCAGATCATGACCGAGGAGTTCTACACCCTGGGCAAGCTCGCGCGCGGCGTCATCGGCACCAACAACTACGACGGCAACACGACGCTCTGCATGTCCTCGGCCGTCTCGGGCTACAAGCGCTCCTTCGGCTCCGACGGCCCGCCGGGCTGCTACGAGGACTTCGAGCACACGGGCTGCCTGATCGCCGTGGGTTCCAACCTGCCCGAGCAGCACCCCGTGATCTACTGGCGCATGCGGGAGGCGCGCGAGCGGCGCGGCTTCCCTCTGATCGTGATCGATCCGCGCGTGACCATGCTCGCCCAGCAGGCGGACCTGCACCTCGCCATCCGGCCCGGCACCGATGTCGTCCTCTTCAACGCCCTCGCGCATGTGGTGCTGAAGGAAGGGCTGGCGGACATGGACTACGTGCGCCGGCACACCACGGGCTTCGACGAGTTCGCCGCGGAGATCGAGCGCTGGGACCCGGACCGGGCCGCCCGCGTCACCGGCATCGACGCCGACACCATCCGCCACGTGGCGCGCACCTTCGGCCAGGCGCCGGCGGCCATGGTCATCTGGACCATGGGCATCAACCAGTCCACGCACGGCTCCGACGGCGTGGTGGCGATCAACAACCTGTGCCTGATCACGGGCAATGTGGGCAAGCCCGGCGGCAGCCCGCTGTCCATCACGGGGCAGTGCAACGCCATGGGCACACGCGAGTGGTCCTCCTGCTCGGGGCTGCCGGGCTACCGCCTGCTCGAGAATCCCGCGCACCGCGAGGAGATCGCGCGCTTCTGGGGCGTGGACCCGGAGTTCTTCCCCAAGAGGCGGGGCATGTTCATGACCGACATCTTCCCCGCCATAGAGACCGGTCGCGTCAAGGGGCTCTGGCTCATCGCCACCAACCCCATGACCTCCATGCCCAACACCGAGCGCATCCGCCGCACCCTCGAGAAGCTCGAGTTCCTCGTCGTGCAGGACGCCTATGAGGACGTGGAGACCAACCAGTACAGCCACGTCTACCTGCCGGCGGCGCTGTGGGCGGAGAAGGAAGGCGTGTTCACCAACACCGAGCGGCGCGTGAACCTGATCCGAAACGTCTGCCCGCCCTATGGCGAGTCCAAGCCGGATCTCTGGATCTTCAACCAGATCGCCCGGCGCTTCGAGCAGGGCCGGCGCATGCGCTTCCCTGAGACCCCGCGCCAGGTCTTCGAGGAGATGAAGCAGCTCTCCAGGGGGCGGCTGGTGGACATCTCCGGCATGAGCTACGAGCGGATCGAGGCCCAGCGCGGCATCCAGTGGCCCTGCCCCGAGGGCCAGGAGAAGGGCAGCCCGCGCCTGTACACGGACGGGCGCTTCCAGCACCCGGACGGGAAGGCGAAGCTGATCCCGCTGCCGTGGGAGGACGACAACGAGCGCCCGGACGAGGAGTACCCTTTCTGGCTCAACACGGGCCGGGTGGTGGAGCACTTCCACACCCGCACCCGCACGGGCAAGATCGGCAACCTCAACCGCTTCAGCCCCACGCCCTACATGGAGATGAACCCCGACGCCGCGCGCGAGCTCGGCATCGAGCACATGAGCTACGCGCGGGTGACCTCGCGGCGGGGCGACGCGGTGGTGCTGGTGCAGCTCACGCACCGCGTGCCGCGCGACATGGTCTTCATCCCCTTCCACTTCCACGACTGCGTCAACCGCCTCACCCTGGGGCTGCTCGACCCGCATTCGCGTCAGCCCGCCTACAAGCAGTGCGCGGTGCGTGTCGAGCCGGCACCGGACCAGGAGGCGGCCGCCCGCCGCAACGCAGCCGCGCGCGCCTACTGAGGTGACGGCCATGCAGCAGCCCCGGCCCGACGAGCCCGACTACGCCTTCCTCCCGCGGCGGCCCGCGCCCGAGCGCAGCCGCTGGGGCACGCCCATCGAGCTCGCCCGCCCCGAGGACCCGGTGGCGCGCGAGCCGCTGCGCATCAACGGCCGCGAGTCCCGCAGCGACAATCCCGACCGTTACAGGCAGCACGGCTTCTACTTCAACGCCGACAACTGCATCGGCTGCCACGCCTGCGAGACGGCCTGTGCCGAGAAGAACGGCCTGCCGCCCTACCTGGCCTACCGCTCGGTGGGCTACGTCGAGGGCGGCACCTGGCCCGCCTACCGGCGCATCAACATCTCCATGGCCTGCAACCACTGCGAGAACCCGGTCTGCCTCAAGGGCTGCCCCACCCGCGCCTACACCAAGTACGCCGAGTACGGTGCCGTCCTGCAGGATCCCGACATCTGCTTCGGCTGCGGCTACTGCACCTGGGTCTGCCCCTACAACGCGCCGCAGCTCGACCTCGAGCGCGGCCACGTGCACAAGTGCAACATGTGCATCGACCGCCTCGAGGCAGGCCTCAAGCCGGCCTGCGTGGCCGCCTGCCTCGGCGGGGCGCTCGACTTCGGCGTGATCGAGACCGTCCCGGAGAACCGCGTTCAGTGCGAGGCGGCGATCCCGGGCTTCCCCGATCCCGCGATCACGCGCCCGAACATCCGTTTCCAGCAGGCGGCCTCGACGCCCGACGAGCTCGCGCGGCCCGACAGCGTGCCCGTGCGCTACGTGCGGGAGACCCCGGGACAGGGCGAGCACCGTCCACGGCCCGACCCGCTCAAGCTTTCCAGGCGGCGGGGCTGGGGGCTCGGCCGGCTGCGCTCGCGCGAGGACCCGCTGGTCGTTTTCACGCTGGCCACCCAGCTCGTGGTCGGCGCCTTCCTCGCGCTCTTTCTGGGCGAGCGGCTGGGGCTGCCCGGCCTCGGCGCCGCCGAGGCGCTGCGCCACGGACTGCTCGCGGGGCTCTTCGCCCTGCAGACGCTCGCCATCGCGCTCTCGACCCTGCACCTCGGCCGGCCCCACCGCTTCTACCGGGCCTTCAACAACCTGCGCTGGTCGCCCGTGAGCCGCGAGGTGGCGAGCCTGGCCGTGTTCTACAACCTCATGGGCGGCTACATGGTGCTGGAGCTCTTCCCGGCGGTGGCGGCCTGGCTGCCAGCCGGATGGGGTGCCGCCCTGCGTGAGGGGCTGGGCTGGGCGGCAACACTGGCAGGCCCTGCCACGCTCTGGTTCATGCACCGCATCTACCGCATCCCGGCGCGGCCCTTCTGGAACCACTGGCAGGTGCTGACCGCCTTCTACGGCAGCGCGCTGGTGCTCGGGCCGCTCGCCGTGCTCGCCGCCTGGGCGCTCGCCGCCGCGGCGGGGCTCGCGCCGTCCGTGCCGGGACCGGCCCAGTCCATGCTGGGCCTGGCCGCGCTCGCGGGGCTCGGCCTCGAGGGATTCGGGCTCTGGCGCCATGCCCGCGCCATGCGCCGCGAGGGCGGCCTCGGCACCGCCGCGCACCTCGAGCAGACCACACGTTTCGGCTGGACCTATCTGGCGCGCAACGGCGCGCTCGTCCTGGCGGCGGGGCTGGTGGCCACCCTGGCCTGGATGGCGCCGACCGGAGCCGCCGCGGCGGCCGGATGGACGGCGGCGCTGTTCCTGGCCGGTGCGGCTGAGCTCGTCGGGCGGGCGCTGTTCTACGTGCTGGTGATCCCCACCACCATGCCGGGCGCCTTCTTCTGGAAGAATCCCGGCTTCCAGGATCACGCCCGGGCCGTGGGGCTCGCGCGCATGCCGCAGGTGGGCGTGCTGGAGCGCACGCACTGAGGACGCCGATGGGGGAGGGCGCTTCCATGGCCGAGGCGCGGCGGCCCGAGGATCCCGCCGAGGCCCTGAGGCGCGCCGTCTTCGAGGCGAGCTACCGCTCGCGCCGCCAGCGCGGCCTGCGGGCGGCCGCCTTCGGGGTGCTCGTGCTGCGCCACGGGCTGCGGGGCGCGCTCCTCGCGCTGCCGTTGTTCGTCGCCGCCGGCGCGGCGCTGGCCTCGGGCCATGCCCTCGGCTGGCTGCTGGCCCCCGCGCTCGCGGTCTGGCTCCTCATCGGCCTGCGCGGGGCGCGGGCGGACTACCGCCGGCGCGTCTCCGGGCGGCTGCTGGACGCGCGCCGCGCGTTGCGCGGAGGTGCCGCGGCCGACGACGGAACGCGTGACGAGTAGCAAGCGGCGAGCGGCAAGCCCGGTCCCGGCGCAGCATGGTGCACGCCTGCGGAAAAGCAGGGATGTCGGCCGCATCCATCGGGGCCCCACGAGAACGCGATCAGCCGCTGCGCAGCCAGGCCACCAGCAGTGCCACGAACAGCACCACCAGCGCGAGCGGGATGAGCGCTGCCCGCCAGTCGTCCGCGCCGCCCTTGGGACCCTCCTTGCTCCAGTGACGGGCGACAGGCCAGAGCCGCCAGACCATGAAGCCCAGGAACAGGGCCGTGGACACCTTGAGCCAGAGCGGCATGTCTTCCATGGGAGGAGTGGGAGGCCGGGGCCGGCCGTGGCCGACCCCGGCCCGCGGTCAGTCCTCGCCGCGCAGGACGGCGAGCAGGTGGAGGAGATGGACGAAAAGGTTGTAGATATCCAGGTAGAGCGCCACGGTGGCGCGGATGTAGTTGGTCTCGCCGCCGTTGACGATGCGGCTGGTGTCGAACAGGATCAGCCCGCTCATCAGCAGCACCACCGCCGCCGAGATGGCGAGCGACATCGCCGGGATGGCCAGGAAGATGTTGGCGATGCTCGCGATCAGCACCACGATCAGCCCCACGAACAGGAAGCCGCCCATGAAGCTGAAGTCGCGGCGGCTCATGGTCGCGTAGGCCGAAAGGCCCAGGAACACCGCGCCCGTGCCGCCCAGGGCCGTGGCCACGAGCTGCGGCCCGCCGGGCAGCGCCAGATAGTAGGCGAGTGTCGGCCCTAGCCCGTAGCCCATCAGGCCAGCGAAGGCGAACACCACCCCCAGGCCGGCGGCCGAGTTCTCCACCCGCGGGAGGACGAGCCAGATCAGCGCGATGGCGCCGAAGGTGGCGAGCATCGCACCCATCGGGCTCGCGCCCGTCACCATGGCGAGCACCGCCGTGCCCGCGCTGAAGAGCAGCGTCAGGGAGAGCAGGAGATAGGTGTTGCGCAGGACCCGGTTGGTCGCGAGGGTCCCGACTCGCTCGGCGGTCGTCGGATAGGGTCGCATCGTGCGTCAGCTCCTCCGTCGCTGTAACCGTGCCTAATTCTACGCGAGAGCCGGCGCTGCGGCACACTGGCCCTGCCGGATGCGCTATCCTCCATTAGACCGTGCCGCCCGGGAAGGTTCCCGCGGCCCGAGGCGCCCTGATCGAAGCCGCGCGGCTTCGCGAACCGGAGAGGTGGCCGAGTGGTTTAAGGCAG
>JALSJE010000027.1 GCA_026989495.1 Gammaproteobacteria bacterium
CCGCGAAGTCCGCGTCCCGGATCCGCGAGCGCGCGGCGGAGAGGTTCTCCGAGGTCGCGCTCAGGTTCGAGACCGTGGACTCGAAGCGGCTCTGGATCGCGCCCAGCTTCGCCCGCGAGGAGTTGATCACGTTCAGCGCAGCGTCGACGCGGAAGATCGCCGCGTTGGCCCCGGAGACCGTGGAGATATCCACGTCCTCGAGCGAGCCGTCGACGGCGAAGTTCACGGCATCGCCGCTGAAGCCGAGCTGCAGGCCGCCCTGGGTGATGCTCACGTTGACGGTGGCCTGGAGCTGCACCTGCCCCCGCAGCGTGCCCTTGTAGGTGCCGTCGTTCGCAGACCCGTAGTTCGCCAGTGCGGTCTGGATCGACTCGTTGGTCGTGGTGTTGGCGTTGGTGAAATCGACCTCCTCTTGCAGGACGATGTCGCGGCCATCGACGGCGGTCAGCTTGAGATTGCCGCTGCCATCCTTGACGGCACTCACACCGGTATCGTCCTTGTAGGCGTTGATCGCATTGACGATGTCGTCGACAGACACCGTCGCGCCACCAGTGGTGAAGGTCGTCGCGTAGACCTGCTTGCCGTTGACCTTGAGGGCGTAGGCGATCGAGTCACCACTATCGATGGTGCCACCGACGTCGATGAAGTTGCCGGTGCTGCGGGCATCGACGGTCTGCTCGTTCTTCGCCGTAGCGGTCAGCCCGTCGATGCGCGAGGCGTTGATGGCCTGGGCCAGGGCGTAGGCCGAGTCCTTGCCACGGTAAGTGTCGCCGCTCACGGCATAGCTGGAGGAGTCGACGACCTTGATGCCGTTGATCTCGATGTTGCTGCCCGTCGACCCGCCGCGGATGCCGACGGAGGTATTCTTGACGGCGCTGTTCCCTGTCCCAGTAACCTGGACGAAATCGTTCGGGCTGTCGTCCGTCTGGGTCGCGGTGCCGGTCTCGTCGACGTAGCCGCCGATCGCGTTCAGGCGGATGCCGCTGACGTCCACGCCGATGGTCTGGTTGGCGTTGGCGCCGACCTGGAACTGCTGCGTGGTGAAGGTGCCGTCGAGCAGCTTCAGGCCGTTGAACTCGGTCGTGGTCGCGATGCGGTCGAGCTCGGCGAGGAGCTGGCTCACCTCCTCCTGCAGCGCCTTGCGGTCGGAGGCGCTGTTGGTCGCGTTGGCCGACTGGATGGCCAGCTCGCGCACGCGCTGCAGGATGTTGGTGGCCTCCGCCATCGCGCCCTCGGCCGTCTGCGCCAGCGAGATGCCGTCGTTGGCGTTGCGGATGGCCTGGTTGAGGCCGCGGATCTGGGCGGTCATACGCTCGGTGATGGCCAGCCCCGCGGCGTCGTCCTTGGCGCTGTTGATGCGCAGGCCGGACGAGAGCCGCTGCAGCGTCACCTGCAGGCTGGACTGCGTGCGGTTGAGGTTCCGCTGCGCGTTCAGCGACATGATGTTGGTGTTGATGATCTGAGGCATGGTCTACCCCCGATGTCTGCCTGCCCCGCCGGCGCGCTGCGCGCCCGGCGCGGGCGTTGCACCCATGGCGGATACGCCCGTCGCGGGCGTTCACCGCCTCCGGGCAGCGTATCGGCAGGGGGCGGCGGGACTTTAGGCCCAGCCATGCGGCGCGCCAGATCGCCGCACAATCAATGAGATGCGGGCGCCGGCGGCGCGCTCAGAGGTACTGGAAGAGGGAGAGCCCGGCCACACGGGCGAAGGACCGCTGCGCCGCCTCGAGGGCGAGGAGCTGGCGCTGCATGCGGCTTGCGGCCTCGGCGTAGTCGAGGTCCTCGGTGCGCGAGCGGGCGCGGCGCATGGCGAGCAGGAGCTCCTCGTTGACCTGCTCCTGGAGGTCGGCGGCGTTGAGGCGCGCGCCGACCTCGGCGCGCACCTCGAGCAGCCGGGCGAGGCCCTGGTCGATGCGGGCGAGCGCCCGGTCGAGGTCCATGCGGCGCCGGGCGCGCTCGGCCGGCGTGCCGCCCGGCGCGCGCAGGGCCCGGGCCAGCGCCTCGAGGGCGGAGAAGGTGTCGGCGCCGGTGTCGGGCGCGACGGTGAAGGTGTCGCCCGCGGCGGGCGCACCGGTGATGGCGACCTCGACACCGCGGAAGGCGATGGCGGCGCCGCTCGCGTAGGTGCCGCTGGCGACCAGCGCGCCGCCGCTGTCGCGCACCTCCCAGGCCGTGGCGCTGGTGAAGCGGATGGTGTAGGTGTCGGCCACCCAGGCGGCGGGGTCCACCACCGTGCCGAGGTCGATGATGCCGGTGCCGGCGTTGCCCGCCCCGTAGCCGGTCACGAAGGTGCCGTTGCCTGCGGGCACGTCCATGAACACGCGGCTGCCGGGATCGCCGAGGGCGAGGCGCTGGCCCGGCCCCGCCTCGAGCCGCGCCTGCCCCTGGTCGCCGCGGTAGGAGAATCCGCCGCCGGAGGCGGCGCGGGCGAAAGGCTCGGTGCGCACGCGGTTGCCCGCGAAGAGATAGTTGCCGGCTCCGTCGGTGGCGTTGGCCGCGGCGAGCAGGTCATCGACCAGCCCGTCCACCTCGCGGGCCACCGCCTCACGGTCGGAGGCCGAGAGGGTGTCGTTGGCGCCGCGCACGGCGAGCTCCCGCGCACGCTGCAGGATGGAGGCAGCGCCCGCGAGCGCGGCCTCCTCGGCGCCCAGGCGCGCGCGCAGCACGGTGATGTTGCGCTGGTGCTGCTCGGTGCGGGCGATCGCCTCCGCCGCGCGCAGCACGCTCGCCATGCCGGCCGGATCCTCGGAGGGCGTGGCGATGCGCCGGCCGGTGGCGAGCTGGCGCTGGGTGCGGGCGAGCTCGGCGAAGCGGTCGCGCAGGAGGTCCACCCCCTGGGCGAAGAGCTGCGAGGTGGAGACGCGCACCGCCATCGCTCAGCGCCTCACCGCATCGAGCAGGGTCTGGAACATGGCGTCCGCCACCGTGACCACCTTGGCCGCGGCCTGGTAGGCCTGCTGTAGCTGCAGGATGCGGCCGGCCTCCTCGTCCAGGTTCACGCCGGAGACGGCCGACACCGCCGCCTCGGCCTGGCGCAGCATGGTCTCGCGCGCGTCGCGGTCGAGCTCGGCCTGGCGGGTGCGCGTCCCGGCGTCGGCCACCATGGCCCCGTAGGCGGCCTCGAAGGTGGAAGCGCCCGAGTCCAGCACGCCCGCGGTCCGCAGGTCGTTGAGCGCCAGGGCGTTGAAGTTGTCGCCCACACCGCCCGTGTTGCTGCGGACATAAAGCCTGTCGCCGCCCTGCGGCGTTCCGGTCAGCTTCACGGTCCAGCCGTTGTACGTGAGCGTCATGCCATCGCTGTAGCTCACGCCGCTCGCCAGCACCGTGCTGGTGGTGTCGTCGATCACGTCGAAGGCGGCCCCCGTGGCATCGAACTGGATGCGTACGGTGTCGAGCAGGGCCGTGTCGGTCGGGTCCTGCACCTCGACCAGGCCGGCGCGCACGTCGCCCAGGTTGGCCAGCGCGGCCTCGGTGCGCACGGGGGCCGCCGCCGCCACCTTGCGCGGGTCCGAGAGCGCGACCTCGAAGGCGGCGGCCTCGCCCCGCGTGGGGCGGATCAGGAAGCGGTCGCCCGAGGCGATGCTCCCGCTCGCGAGGCTGATCTCGACGCCGTCGACCGTGACCGAGGAGGCCGGGAAGCCGGTCAGGGTGGTGGTCTGGCCGTCGCTCAGCCGCTTGAGGGTGTAGGTGCTGCCGTCATAGCTCAGCAGGTAGTCCGAGGTGGTGAGCGCGGCTACGTCCTTCACCTCGTAGCGCACGACCCCGCTGCCGGTGTTGTCCCCGTGCGCGGCGGCGGTGCGTGTGCCGTAGTCCTTGAAGAAATCGCCGCCCAGTCCGCCGTCGAGATCCATGCCTTCCCTGTGCTGGGCGTTGAAGCGCTCGGCGAGCGCCACCGCCACACGCCCGAGGGCCGCGCGGGCGGGGTCGAGGATGTCGCGGCGCACGTCGAGGAGGCCTCCCAGCTCGCCGCCGGAGATGAGCGGGGAGACCTCCACCGTGGAGGCGCCCGCGGCGATGGAGATCTCGAGGCGCGATGCGTCGTAGGCGTTGGGGGTGGCCTTCAGGGTGGCGGCCTGGCCGCCCACCACCAGCGCCTGCCCCTTGCCGATGAAGACGTTGTAGGCCCCGTCGTCCTGCCTGGCCACCGTGACCGCCACCCGCTCGGCGAGCTGGCGCACGAGCTCGTCGCGCCGGTCGAGGAGGTCGTTGGGCGGCTGGCCGCCGGCCGCCCCCTCGAGGCGGATGATCTCGGTGTTGAGGCGCGCGATGGACTCGGCGAGCGTGTTCACCTCGGTGACCACGGTCTCCAGGCGCCGGTTGACCTGCGCCTCCAGCTCCGCGACGCGCGTGTCGAGATCGCGCATCCGCGCCGTCAGGTTCTCCGCCTCGCCCAGCAGCACCTGGCGCGCGGGGACCGAGGAGGGGTCCCCGGCCACGTCCTCCAGCGCGCCGAAGAAGCGCGCGAGCGCCGGGCTCACTCCGGCTTCGGGGTCGGCCAGCAGGTCGTCCACCTGGCGAGCGAGCTCCGTGTAGGCGCTCAGGCGCTCGTAGCCCGAGGTGCTCTCGCGCAGCGACACGGCCAGGAACTCGTCGTACTGGCGGCGCACGGTGGTGACCTGCACGCCGCTGCCGATGAAGCCGCTGCCGTAGAGCTGGGGGGTGCGCGTGGCGAGCTCGACGCGCTGGCGGCTGTAGCCCGGGGTGTTGGCGTTGGCCACGTTGTGGCTCGCCGTGGCCAGCCCCTTCTGGTAGGCCAGCAGCCCCGAGATGGTGGTGGAGAGGATCCCGGCCACGGCTCAGCGCCTCCTTCCCGGCCGCCTCAGGCTATCGGCCCATCGGGTCCGGCCTTGAGGACCGCGAGCGCCTCCCGCAGGGCGGGGCTGCGCAGAACGGCCAGCACCTTGCGGGCGTAGGCGGGATCGGTGGCATAGCCCGCCTGCGCGAGCGCCGTGAGGAAGCCCTCCGGATCGGCTGCCCGCGCCAGCGCGGTCCGGTAGCGCGGGCTCCCTCGCAGCAGGCGCACGTAGTCCTCGAAGCTCTCGCGGTGGCTGCCGTAGGCCCGGAAGCGGGCGGTCTCCACCCGCAGCGTCCCGCCACGGTGCTCCAGGGTGCGCACCACGGCCACCGGCCCCTGCCACCCCTCTCCCGCCTTGATGCCGAAGAGGTTGCGGCTGCTCGTGCCGTCGGCCTGCCGGGGCATGGCCTGGCCCCAGCCGGTCTCGAGCGCCGCCTGGGCGAGCAGGACCTCGGGCCGGGTGCCGAGCGCGCGCGCGGCCGCGCGCGCGTGCGGCCACAGCCGGGCGACGAAGTCGCGCCGGCCGGCGAAGTCGGCTCCCCGATCCACAGCAGCCGGCGCCGGGCCCTCGGCCGGCACCCGTGCCGCCCTCTCGCGCCCCGGCGCTTCCGTCCCGGCCGCGCCGGCGTACCCGCCGCCGAGCTGTCGGACGATCAGGTCGGCGAACCCGAGGCTGCCGCCGCGCGCGAGCTCGCGGGCGAGCTGGCGGTCGTGGATCTCACGGTAGAGCCGTGTCCCGGCTCCGTCGAAGAGGGGATCGCCGCCGCCCGCGGCGCGCATGCGCTCGAGCAGCGTCTGCAGAAACAGCGCCTCGAACTCGCGCGCCACCTCCCGCAGCGCGGCCCGCCCCTCGCGGCCCGCGCGTGCGCGCAGCCCGGCCAGCGCCGCAAAGTCCGCGTAGAAGCCGACCTCCGCCCCGACCATGCTCAGATCACGATGAGCTGCGCCCGCAGGGCGCCCGCCTCCTTGAGGGCCTCGAGGATGGCGACGAGGTCGCTGGGCGCGGCGCCCACCTCGTTCACCGCACGCACGATCTGGTCGAGCGTCACGCCCGCGCGGAAGAGGAACATGCGCCTGCCTTCCTCGGCCACCTCCACCTCGGTGCGCGCCACCACGGCGGTGGAGCCGCCCGACAGCGGCGGCGGCTGGCTCACCTGCGGCCGCTCGGTGATGGTGACGGTGAGGCTGCCGTGGGAGACGGCCGCGGGCAGCACCCGCACGTGGCGGCCGATCACCACGGTGCCCGTGCGCGAGTTGACGATCACGCGTGCCGGCGCCTCGCCCGGCTCCACCTCCAGGTTCTCCAGCACGGACACGAAGGCCACCCGCTGCGCGGGGGCGCGCGGCGCGGCCACCCGCACGGAGGCGGCGTCCACGGGCTCGGCCGTGCCGGGGCCGATGGCCCGGTTGATGGCCTGCGCGAGGCGGGCCGCGGTGGTGAAGTCGGGCGTGTGCAGGTTGAGCATGAGGTGGTCGCCGGCGGCGAAGGGGGTGGGCACGGTCCGCTCCACCGTCGCGCCCCCGGGGATGCGCCCCACGCTCGGGATGTTCACGGTGATGCGCGAGCCGTCCTCGCCGCCGGCCGAGAGCCCGCCGACGACGAGGTTGCCCTGGGCGATGGCGTAGACCTGCCCGTCGGCGCCCTTGAGCGGCGTCATGAGCAGGGTGCCGCCGCGCAGGCTCTTGGCGTTGCCGATGGCCGAGACCGTCACGTCGATGCGCTGGCCCGGCTTGGCGAAGGGGGGGAGCTCGGCATGCACCGCGACGGCGGCCACGTTCTTGAGCTGGAGCTGCGAGAGGAGATTCTTCGGCACCGTCACGCCGAAGCGGTTGAGCATACCGATCAGGCTCTGCACGGTGAAGGGCGCCTGGGTGGTCTGGTCGCCGGTGCCGTCGAGGCCCACCACGAGGCCGTATCCGACGAGCTGGTTCGCGCGCACGCCCGCCACGGCGGCGAGGTCCTTCACCCGCTCGGCCATGGCCGCCCCGCAGGCGACCAGCCCCGCCAGCCCCGCCGCCAGCAGCAGACGCCGTCGCTTGCCACGAGCCACCATCTCCCGTCTCACCTCTCCTGCCTCTCTCAGAACGGCCACACCACGCTCAGGAAGAAGCGTGCCAGCCAGCCCATACGGTTGGCGTCCGCCACCTGGCCCTTGCCCACGTAGCTGATGCGGGCCTCGGCCACCTTGGTGGACGGCACGGTGTTGTCGGGCCCGATGTCGGCCGGCCGCACGATGCCCTCGAGGCGGATATGCTCGTCCTCGTGGTTGATGCGCAGCCGCTTCTCGCCGCGCACCAGGAGGTTGCCGCTGGGCAGGACCGCCACCACCGTGACCGCGATCGAGCCGCTGAGGCTGTTGCTCTGGCTGGTCTCGCCCTCGCCGCTGAAGGCGTGCGTGCCGTCCACCTTCGTGGCGAGCAGCTCGCTGCCCCCGCGGGTGACCTTTCTCCCGAGGACGGTGGGGCCCGCCAGATCGATCGCGGTCTCGCGCTCGGTCGCGGTGCTGGCCTTCTTGGTGGCATCGGTCTGCTCGGTGAGCACCACGGTGAGGATGTCGCCCACCCGGCGGGCCTTGAGGTCCTCGAAGAGGGCCAGGGCATGGCCCGGCTGGTAGATGGCGCCGGTGGCGGGCGCCGGCGCGGGGGCGGGCGGCCGCGCCGGCGGCGGCGGCAGGTCGTGCCGCACCGCCGTCGCGGCGCAGCCGCCCGCGGCCAGCGCCGCGGCGAGGAGAGCGACCCGGATGGCGATCCCGTGCTTCATGGCAGCCTCAGAGCTTGCTGCTCGCGTAGCGCAGCATCTCGTCCATGGCGGCGATCAGGCGCGAGTTCATCTCGTAGGCGCGCTGGGTCTCGATCATGTTCACGAGCTCCTCGACCACGTTCACGTTCGAGGTCTCGAGCGAGCCCTGGATGACGCGGCCCAGCCCGGAGACGCCGGGGGTGCCGGTCTGGGCCGTGCCGCTGGAGGCGGTCTCCAAGTAGAGGTTGTTGCCGATGGGCTGGAGCCCGGCCGGATTGACGAAGTCGGCGAGCTGCAGCGTGCCGACCTGGGTGGGCGTGGTGGAGCCGGCCACCACCACGCTCACCGTCCCGTCGGATCCGATGGTGATCGACTGGGCGCCCGTCGGGATGGTGATCGCGGGCTGGATGGGATAGCCCTGGGCCGTGACGAGCTGTCCCTGGGCGTCCAGCTTGAAGGAGCCGTCGCGGGTGTAGGCGATGGTGCCGTCGGGCATCAGCACCTGGAAGAAGCCGCGCCCCTCGATGGCCACGTCCAGGCTGTTTCCCGTCTGCACCAGGTTGCCCTGGGTGAAGAGCTTCTCGGTGGCCACCGTGCGCACGCCCGTGCCCAGGGCGAGGCCCGTGGGCAGCAGGGTGCTCTGCGTGGACTGGGCGCCCGACTGCTCCCTGACCTGATAGAGGAGCTCGGCGAAGACGGCCCGCGCCCGCTTGTAGCCCATGGTGTTGACGTTGGCCAGGTTGTTGGAGATGACGGCCATGCGGGTCTGCTGGGCCTCGAGCCCGGTCTTGGCGATCCACAGTGCTCTGCTCATTGCTCGGTACCCTCTTGGCTTTCCCCGGTCAGCCTCAGCCAAGCCGCAGGAGCTGGGAGGCGGCCTGGTCGTTGTCGCGCGCCGTCTGCATCAGACGCACATGCAGCTCGTAGCGGCGCGCGGCATCGATCATCTCCGTCAGCGCCTCCACGGCGCTGACGTTGCTCCGCTCCAGGCTCCCGGTCAGCAGGCGCACCGAGGCGTCCGGCGGCGCGGCCTCGCCGCTGCGCAGCCGGAAGAGCCCGTCGGGGCCGCGCACCAGCTCCGAGCGCGGGGGCCGCACCAGCCGGATGCGGTCGAGCACGGTGAGCGCGTTCGCACCCTGCCCCAGCGGCCGGATGGTGACGGTGCCGTCGGCGCCGATCTGCAGGCTCTCGTAGGGGGGGATGGCGATGGGGCCGCCGCCGCCCAGCACGGGGAAGCCCGCGCCGTTCGTCAGCACGCCGCCGGGGCCGATGCGCAGGTCGCCGGCGCGCGTGTAGGCCTCGCTCCCGTCCGGGGCCTGCACGGCGATCCAGCCCTCGCCGTCCACGGCCACGTCGAGATCGCGTCCCGTCCGCACGATGGGCCCCTGGGAGAAGTCCGGTCCGGCCAGCCCGACCCGGGCATACACCCGGCTCGGATAGACGTCGCCCGTGACCGGCACGCTCCGGGCCGCCTGCAGCACGCCCTTGAAGCCCACGGTGGAGAGGTTGGCCAGGCTGTGGGCCAGCGCCTCCTGTCCCCTGAGGAGGCCGTTCGCCCCCGACATCGCCACGTACAGCATCCGGTCCATCGGCCCTTCCCCTTCAGACCACGCCTCTCACCCGCACCTCAGCGAATGTTGATGATGGTCTGGGTGACGGTGTCGGCCGTGGTGATCACCTGGGCGTTGGCCTGGAAGTTGCGCTGGGCCGTGATCAGGTTGACGAGCTGCTCGGCGATGTCCACGTTCGATGCCTCCAGGGCGCCCGACTGGATGGCGCCGAAGGTGCCCGTGCCGGCCTCGCCCAGCAGGACGTCGCCCGAGGTGTAGGTCTCGGCCCACACGGTGTCGCCGCGCTGCTCCAGCCCCTGCGGGTTGGGGAAGCGCGCCAGCGCCACCTTGCCGAGCTGCTTGGACTGGCCGTTGGTGTAGCGGGCGAAGACCACGCCCGAGCTGTCGATGTCGATGCCGGAGAGCCTCCCCGTGGTGTAGCCGTCCTGGCTCAGGCCGTTGACGGCATAGCTGGTGCCGTACTGGGTGGTCTTTCCGTAGTCGAAGCTGATGCTCATGGTGGCGGCGCCGTTTCCGGGCGTGAAGGTTCCGTAGCTCACCGAGCCGCCCGAGCTGATGGCGCCCGTGGAGTCGAACTGGAGATTGGGTGTGCCGTCGCCCACCCGGGTGCCGTCGATGGCGAGCGCCGAGGCCCACTCGTTGTTCGCCACCTTCCTGAAATACATGGTGGCGGTATGGGCCTGGCCGAGCGAGTCATAGACGGTGAGCGAGGTGGAATAGTTGTAGGTGCCGGGGTCGGTGATGTCGATGTCCGAGGCGGAACCGCCCAGGGCGGACTCGGACGCCTTCAGGTTGAGCGCCGCCGTGACCTTGGTGGTCGCGTTGGGCGGGCCCTCGGAGGTGTCCAGCCGCAGGTCGCTCAGGGCACCGGTGTTGAAGCCGCCGCCGGAGTTGGCGGGAAAGACCTGCAGGCGCTGGCCCATGGCGTTGACCACGTAGCCCTCCCGGTCCACCGAGAAGGCGCCGGCGCGCGTGTAGAGGCGCGTGCCGGCGTCGCTGAGGACGAAGAAGCCCTCGCCGTTGATGGCCAGATCCAGGGCGTTCTGCGTGAAGTCGATGTTGCCCTGCGTGAACTGCTGGGCGACCTTGGCGAGCCGCACGCCGCCGCCGATGGCGGTGTCGCCCAGCCCCTGGAAGGCCACGGCGTAGACGTCCGCGAACTCGGCGCGTGACTGCTTGAATCCGACCGTGCCGGCGTTGGCGACGTTGTTGCCGGTGACCTTGAGGTCGGCCGATGCGGCGTTGAGGCCGCTCAGGGCGATGCGAAAAGGCATGGCTCACACCTCCTAGCCGATGCGGCGGACCTCGGAGAGGTCCACGCTGCCAAGACCATGCAGGTTCAGTGCCAGTCCGCCCCCACCCCGCTGGAGCGTGACGCTCTGCACCCGCGCCGCGACCAGGGTCTCCAGCGCCTCGGCGCGTCCGTCGAGCAGCGCCTCCACCGAGACGGCATAGCGCCCGGGGGGGGCCGGTGCGCCGCTGTCCGTCAGGCCGTCCCACTCGAGCTCCACGAGCCCCGCGGCACGGCTGCCCAGGTCCAGCGTGCGCACGACCTCGCCGGCGGCGCTGCGGATCACGGCACGCACCCGCGGGCTGGAGGACGGCAGGTCGGCAGCGAACCTGGCGCTGCCGCCCGCCTCCAGGCTCACCTCGCCCCCCGGCACGAGCACGGTGCGGCCGACCAGCGCGGCGGCCTGGAGGGCCTGGCTGGAGTAGAGGGACTCGGTCAGCGCCTCGAAGGCGGCGTTGAGCTGCCGCACCCCCGAGACCGTCCCGAACTGGGCGATCTGGGTCAGGAACTCGCCGTTCTCCATGGGCTGCAGCGGGTTCTGGTTCCGAAGCTGCGCCACCATCAGGCGCAGGAAGTCCTCCTGGCCGAGGCGCTCGCGGTCGCGCCGGGGAGTGGTCCCGCGCCGCAGCCCGAGCTCGTCCAGCAGCGCCGTCTCGACCTGCACGCTCATCTCACTCTCCGATCCTGAGGGTGGCGGCGAGGAGCTGGCGCACCGTGCCCAGCACATCCACGTTCGTCTGGTAGGCGCGCGAGGCCGCGATCATCTCCGCCATCTGCTCGATCACGTTCACGTTGGTGCGCCAGACGTAGCCGTCGGCGTCGGCCAGCGGATGGCCGGGCCGGTACTCGCGCTCCACAGGCCGCCGGTCCTCGACGATCCCCGCCACACGTACGCGGGCGACAGCCTGCGCCTCCTCCAGCACGGCGCGGAAGACCGGCATGCGGGCCCGATAGGCCTCGCGCTCGGAGGCGGCCACGGTGCCGGCGTTGGCGAGGTTGCTCGCCACGGTGTTGAGGCGCACCGACTCGGCGACCATGCCGGAGCCGGCGATGTCGAAGACGCGAAACAGGCTCATCCCTCACTCCCCCTTGATCGCCCGCAGCAGGCCCTTGATCTTGCCGCTGACAAAGCGCAGCGAGGCCTGGTAGCGCACCACGTTCTCGGCGAAGGCCGCCTTCTCGAGGTCGGGATCCACCGTGTTGCCGTCGAGGGCGGGCTGCGCCGGGATGCGATAGCGCAGCACGGGCGCCAGGGAGCCGGCCGGCCGCAGATGCCGCGGATGCCTCACCGCCAGCTGCACACCTCCTGCACCGCGCGCGGCCGCGAGGGCGGCGCGGAAATCGAGGTCGCGGGCCTTGTAGCCCGGGGTCTCGGCGTTGGCGAGGTTGGAGGCCAGCACCTCCATCCGGCGCGCCCGCCACACGAGCGCTTGGGCATGGATTCCCAGGGCCTCGTCGAGGTTCATCGCTGCGCTCCGTCGTCTGCCTGCACCCGGAACGGAGCAAGGGCCGTGCCAAGCCCGGCGCGGCACGCGCAGGCCGTGGATAGGGCGATCGCGTACGGGTCGGCCCGGCATCGGCCGCCGCACGGGCGGCAAAGGCTCGCCCACGGGCGGCAAGCCGGCGGCAGGGTGGCGTTCGCCTCAGCCCAGCAAGC
Organism: Gammaproteobacteria bacterium; assembly: GCA_026989495.1. GTDB lineage: Bacteria > Pseudomonadota > Gammaproteobacteria > S144-34 > S144-34 > S144-34. Next base: position 12,055 of record JALSJE010000027.1, read on the forward strand.
GGTAGTACACCCCGCCGTGGCCGCGCACGGTCCGGAAGCGCCGCTGGAGCTCGGCCGGGACGGTCTCGGAGGAGCCGAGCAGCAGCGCCCCATCCGGCTCGAGCGTGTCCGCCATGCGCGCGAGTATGTCGGCACGCCGCGCGGGATCGAAATAGATCAGCACGTTGCGGCAGAAGATGACATGGAAGCGCCCGAGCAGGGCATAGCTGTCGAGCAGGTTGAGCTGACGGAAACGGACCGGCCCGCGCACGTGCGGCCGCACCTCCCAGCCCTCCGGCACGCGCCGGAAATGCCGCGCGAGCCGCTCCGGGCCGAGCCCGCGCGCCACAGCGAGCTCGTCGTAGATCCCCCGGCGCGCCACCTCCAGCACGGCGGGCGAGATGTCGGTGCCCAGGATCTCCACCGGCGGCAGCAGCCCCGGCCGGCGCCGGGCAATCTCCGCCACCGTGATGCTGATGGAATAGGGCTCCTGCCCCGTCGAGCAGGCCGCCGACCAGATGCGGATCCGTCCCGGCCGCGCGCGCGCCAGCGCCGGCAGGATCTCCTCCTCGAGCAGAACGAAAGGGTAGCGGTCGCGGAACCACGAGGTCTCGTTGGTGGTCATCGCCTCGATGACGCGCTCGCGCAGGCCGGGCACGCGCCGCTCGACCAGGTCGCGCACCAGATCGCCGAGACGGGCGTAGCCCCGCTCGCGCGCGAGCGGCCCGAGCCGGCTGCGCACGAGATAGGCCTTGTGCGGGCCCAGGACGATGCCCGCCGCTTCGTCCAGGAACTGCCGCAGCGCCTCGAAATCCTCCGGCGCTATCCCGCTGCCGCCCGACCGCCCCGCCAACGTCGCCTCCCGCAAGCCCATTCTCACTCCAGCCGTCCCCTTTCGCGACCCTCCCCTTATCGGCCCTCCCCCGGTGCCCTTGAGGGCGCCCGGTCAGCGCTCCCATCCATGGCACGGGCATTGCATTGCTCAAGCTGGACCCCATGGCGGCCGACAACGTGGCTGCCGGAATGCGTCTTCACCGCGCGGGCGCGACGGAATTCCGGCATCAGGCCAGCCATCGGGGGAGAAACGAACCATGGGCAGCCCTATCCTTTTGACGAACCAGGTTCTGCCGCTCCTGCAGGCCGCCGTGGCCTGGGACCGCAGGCGGCTCGCGGCGCTGGAGCGGCGTTCCGGGAGCACCGCCCAGACCCTGCAGCCCGTCATGGAGGAGATCGAGCGGCTGCACCGGCGCGCCCTGGAGGTGGCGGGCGCCGGCGTGCTCGGTCTGGCCGAGGCCGTGGAGATCGTCGCGGGCAGCGCCCGCTTCTCCAAGGAGATCAACTCGATCATGGACCACGCCGCCAGCGTGGCCAGCGCCGTCGAGGAGATGGCGCAGAGCGCCGACGAGGTGGCGAGCCACGCGCAGGAGGCGGCAGGCCGCGCCGAGGTCAACAGCCGCAAGTCCGAGGAAGGCAACGTCGCCATCTCCGGCCTGATGGGCGACGTGGACCTGCTGGAGCAGGCCGTGCGTTCCATGGCCGAGGGCGTCCATCAGTTCGTAGGCTTCGCCGGGGAGATCAACCGGCTCACCGCCATCGTGCGCGACATCGCCCACCAGACCAACCTGCTCGCCCTCAACGCCGCCATCGAGGCGGCCCGCGCGGGCGAGGCCGGGCGTGGCTTCGCCGTGGTGGCCGACGAGGTGAAGAAGCTCGCCGACAAGACCGCCGAGGCCACCGCCGAAATCGAGCGCGTGACCGCGACCATGAACGAGCTCTCCGAGCGCGTGGGCGAGTCGGTCTCCAGCAGCCTGGAGCGGCTGGGCAAGAGCGTGGACGCGCTCGAGGTGGTGGCCTCGGTGCTCGGCGAGAACACCGCCGCCGTGCAGGACGTCAGCCAGCGCGTGGCGCAGATCGCCCAGGCGGCCGCCGAGCAGCGCTCGGTGGCCCGGGACATGGCCGCGCGGCTCAACGAGATCACCGCCTCGCTCACGGCCGAGGCCCAGCAGGTGCATGGCATCGTGGGCAGCGCCCGCGGGCTGGTGAGCCGGCTGGAGCGCCAGTTCGCCGCCCTGGCCGAGGACGCCCCCGACCGCCTGCTGCTGGAGGTGGTCAAGGCCGACCACCTGCTGTGGAAGCTGCGGCTGGCGCTGCTGCTCCACGGCGAGCTCGAGATCGCCGAGGGAGAGCTCAAGGATCACACCCAGTGCCGGCTCGGGCGCTGGTACTACGGGACCGGCGGCAGCCGCTACGGGACGCTGGCGGCCTTCCGGGAGATGGAGGGCCCGCACCAGCGCGTGCACGCGCTCGCCCGCGAGATCTGGAGCCTCGCGCAGGCGCAGCGCATCGAGGATGCGCTGGAGAAGCTCCAGCAGATGGACGGCCTGAGCACCGAGCTCATCGGCCTCCTCGACCGGCTCGGCGCCGAGGTGGAGGGCGCGGAGGATGCCGCGGAGGGCTAGCCCCGTCTCCATTCTCGCGTTCGGGATGGCTGCGGCCGCGGCCCCGGCCTGGGGCGAGCCCGGGCTGCAGCCGCTGGAGGCGGTGCGCGCGGCCGCCCGCGCGCACGTGGCCCGCCTCTATGCCGCCGAGCGGGACGTGCGCCACGAGATCCGTGCCGGCCGGCTCGACCCGCGGCTGCGCCTGCGGGCCTGCGATCGCCCGCTGGAGACCTTCGACCCGCCGGGCGCACGCCGGCACGGCAACACGACGGTGGGCGTGCGCTGCCCCGGCTCGAGCCCATGGACGGTGTACGTACCGGTGCGGGTGGCGCTCATCCGCCCGGTGGTGGTGGCGCGCCGGCCGATCCCCCGGGGCACGGTGCTCGCCCCGGAGGACCTGCGCCTGGCGGAGCGGGACACGGCCGGCCTCCCGCTGGGCTACCTGACCCGTCTCGCCGCGGCGGTCGGCCGCCGCACGCGGCGCCACATCCCGGCCGGCGCGGTCGTGGCGCCGGGCGCCCTGGAGCGGACCCCCGTGGTGAGGCGTGGGCAGCGGGTCGTGCTGCTCGCCGCGCACGGCGGGCTGGAGGTCCGTGCGGCCGCCGTGGCCCTGGGCGACGCGGCGCCCGGCCAGCGGGTGCGCGTGCGCAACCTGCGCAGCCGGCGGGTGGTCGAAGGGGTGGCCGTCCGTCCGGGCGTGGTCGAGGTCACACTCTGAGCCATCGGGCCTAAAGTTCCGGCGCCCACGGCCGCTAACCGCCACAGCAAGCACGACTTGCGCAACCGGGAGCCGATGAGATGTCAAGCGATATCAAAGGGATAGGACCGACCCTGCCCCCTGTGACGGAAGCCCGGCGCCACGGAAGGACCCAGGGGCGGGAAGGTGGCGGATCCTCGCAGCCCGGGGCCGCCGGGGCGGCGGGTGACCGCGTGGAGCTGGCCGCCCCCGCCCTGCTCGCCGAGACACGCCGGCGCATCGACGAGACCCCCGTGGTCGATCGCGGCCGGGTGGAGGCGGTGCGCGCCGCGATTGCCGAAGGCCGCTACGAGATCCGGCCCGAGCGCATCGCCGAGCGCCTGCTGGCGATGGAGCGCCTCCTGGGCCCTGGAGAGAAAGACCGCTGAGGGCGCTCGCGATGACCGGCGCAGCCCAGGCTACGCAGCCCCGGGAAGCGGCCGCGCTGCTCGCACGCCACGAGGCGCTGGCCGGCCAGCTCGAGCAGGCCCTGGCGCACGAGGCCCGGGCGCTGGCCGCGCGTGACCCCGAGGCGCTGCTCGAGGCCGCGCAGGCCAAGGAGACGGCGGCCGCGGCGCTGGAGGCCGCGCACGGCGAGCTCGCCACCCTCGCCGGAGACGCCTCGGAGGCAACCGTGCGCGCCTGGCTCGCGCGCCAGCCCGACGGGCAGTTGCTGCTCGCCCGCTGGGAGGCGCTCAGGGCCCGGCTCACGGACCTGCGCCGGCGCAACCAGAGCAACGGCCTGCTCCTCGAGCTCGGCCGGCGCGCGGCCCGCCAGGCGCTGGCGATCCTGCGTGGGGAGGAGCCCGTGCCGGCCACCTACGGCCGGGAGCCCGGGGCAGGCAAGGTGCCCGGCACCGGCCGGAGCCTGGGCAGGGGCTGAGAGGGTACGGCTTCCGTGGGCAGCCCCGCGCGCAACCTGGCCCCGGCCGCGGAACCGTCGGAAGGGGTTGCGGTGCGCCTGACCGATCCGGCCCTCGTCCTGTGCCTGCTCAGGCGGGCCCATGCCACCCGCAGCCTGGTCACCGTCGAGCTCCCGTCGGGCCGCGCCTGCGTCAGCGCCATCCTCGCCGTGGACCCGGCCAGCGGCACCTTCCTCCTGGACGAGCTGGTGCCCGGCGAAGGGCACGAGGAGCTGCGGCGGGCCCGGCGCCTGCGGGCCCGCATGCGGGTCCAGGGCGTGGAAGCCGAGTTCGAGGCGACCGTCGAGGCGATCGAATCCCGACGCGACGGCGCCGTCTACCGGATCCCGATCCCCGCGACGGTCATCTACCGCCAGCGCCGCAGCCATCACCGCGTGCCCGTGCCCCGCAGGCTGGGCGTCACCGTCCGTTTCGTCCTCCCGGACGGCCGGGAAGGGCAGGGGCTCCTCTGCGACGCCTCGCTCGCGGGCATCGGCATGGAGATCGAGGCCGAGGGCGGCACCGGCCTCTCGCCCCGGCAGGTGCTCGAGCGGTGCGAGCTTCGGCTCCCCGACCGGAGCACGGTGGCGGGTCCGCTCGAGGTCCGTTTCGTGGGCGAGATCGCGAGCGGCCGACGGCTGCGGGTGGGCGGGCGCTTCCTGCGGCTGGAGCCGGGCGACCGGCGCCGGCTGCAACGCTTCGTCGCCGCCCTCGAGCGCGAGTACGCGCGGCGCTGCCCCAAGGGGGAGGCCTGAGCGGTCACCCGGTTTCCACCAGCTTCGCCCGGCGGGATCGGGATGCTAGAATAGCCCGCCGTCGCGGGGCCGTAGCTCAGTTGGGAGAGCGCAGCAATCGCACTGCTGAGGTCAGGGGTTCGACTCCCCTCGGCTCCACCACCACCTCCAGATCGAGCATTTACAACGCTTCCGATTCGTTTGTCCTGACAGCTTACACAGACGCGGGACTGGCTCGCGATCCCGGATACCCCTTTTCCTGGCCTGCCGGTATCCCCCGGGCGCGCTTCCGTACCCCACCTGGCACCGCAGCCATTTGCCCCTCGGAATTTTCTCGCCGCGCCCCTTGAATCTCGCCGCAACGCCTGGTTGGCCCGCCGCAGCCAAGCACGAAACACAGGGATGTGGAGAGCCCCGCACGCCCGTCCATTGCGATGGTTGCCTTTTGAAACCATAATGGTTGCATCTCCACCACCGGGACCTGCTCCGAGGAGTTCCACCCATGCCGACGGTCACGATCAAAAATCTGCCTGACGACCTCTACGCCCGCCTCAAGGCCGCCGCCAAGGCGCATCACCGCTCCATCAACGGCGAGATCATCCACTGTCTTGAATCGATGCTTATGCCAAGACGAATCGACCCGACGGAGCGTCTCGAACGGCTGCGTCGGATCAGGGTCCGGATACCACCGGAAGCCATCACGCCAGAAGCACTGGAAGAAGCGATCAATGAGGGGCGTCCGTGATCGTCGCCGATACGAATGTCATCGCGTATCTCGTTCTGGATTCTCCGTACACCGATCTGGCCACCGACCTCTATGCCAGAGATCCCGACTGGGCCGTGCCTCTTCTCTGGCGCAGCGAATTCCGCAGCGTCCTGATCCACTATGTCCGCCAGGGGCACCTTTCCATCGCCCATGCGCTTCAAATACTGGAAGAGACCGAAGAAATCTTTCGTGAGCACGAATACGACGTGCCTTCATCGGAAGTCCTTCGACTCAGCGCGGAAAGCGGATGCTCACCGTACGACTGCGAATTCGCCGCATTGTCACATGCGCTTGACGTGCCGCTGATCACCATGGACCGAAAGCTCCATGCCTGCTTTCCGGAAACGACCCGACTTCTGGACCAGCCGCGTTGAGACGGTGGCGCCCCGTGAAGCGGCGCAGGAGTCTCTGATCGATCCGCTGCGCGGATCGATCAGAGACTCCTGGTGTATACGTCGTCTTCACCGTCGTAGACTCCTCCTTCCCGGTCCCAAGCATCGGGTGGCCACGAAAGCGGGTCGACTCACCCCCTGCCCCGGTGCAAGCACCCGGAGCCCCTGATGCCACTTGCGGCCATGGCCCGCACGATCTCCCGGGCTTCGGGTACAATGCGCGTACGAACCGCAGCCGGTCCCTTTCCCGCCCCGGTAGCTCAGCCGGATAGAGCAAGCGCCTCCTAAGCGCTAGGTCGGAGGTTCGAATCCTCTCCGGGGCGCCAGCACAGACGAAAGAGGCCGCCGCGGGAGGCGCCCGCGGCGGCCTTGCGGCGTTCCCGCTTCAGAAGCCCTCCTCGGGATCCACCACCCAGTCCAGCTTCTCGAGCAGCGCGGCGCCGCCACCGTCCGCCGGGCGACGGCCCATCTCCAGGCTGGGATCGCCCGGGTCGACCGCCCAGCCGGGCCCGCCTCGGGGCTCGACGCACTCGCCCGTGTACGGATCGTCCCGGCCGCAGCCGCCCCCGGATCCGCCGCCGCCCCGCTCCGGTGTCGGCTGGCCGGTCCATGCCCGCGTCAGCTTCGCCTTGCGCTGCTCGCGCTCATGCTCCTCCTGGCGGGGGTCCTTGAAGCCGCCGCAGCCGCCATCGGGCCCGGGTGTCGACATGGCCGGATCGCCGCTGCATTCCGGACGGGGTGTGCCGGCCTGCGCCTGCCCGTCGTCGGCGTCGGTGCCGGTGTCGTCGTCTTCGCTGCCGTCGTCGTCCGAGCCGTCGTCATCGCCCCCACCGGAACCATCCTCATCGCTCCCATCGGAGCCGTCGTCGCCGCTGCCGTCAGAGCCATCGCCACCGCTCCCGCCGGAGCTGGCTTCGCCGCCACTCGTCGCGCCGGATTCGGTGCTGGTGCCCTCGACCTCCATCGTCACCCACCGGCGGGACCGGGAATCGTACACGGAATAGCTCTTGAGACGCCCACTCCTGTCATATTTTTCCACGGCATATACGGACCCGTCCTTGGAGTACTCGATTCGCCGCTCCCCGTTCCGTTCCTCCACGACATGGGCCTCACTGCCGTCCGGTGCACGATAGATATGCACCTTCCCGTTGGTCCGGGTCTCCGTCCTCTGGTACTCGTATTCACGCCCGAGCGTCCCGGGGCGTTGCGGCTCCTCGTGGGTCACCTGCGGCCCATAGCCCAGCTCCGAGCGCAGCTCTTCGACCGCCGCCTTGAGCAGGGCGACGCCACCGCCGATTCCGGCACCGACGGCTGCGCCCGCAGGTCCTCCTTCCGCTCCGGCCAGAGCCCCGGCTCCAGCCCCCCATGCCCCTTCCCACAAGATCCTGCCGAGAGCCTCGGTGCCCGGACTGGACTTGGCGTAATCCCATGCGCCGCTCGGGCGGCGGCCACCCCTTTGCCCGGTGCGGTCCGCGATCGCCTACCCCACGGAAGGCCCGCTCCGGAAGAGCCCGGCTCGACGGTTCCGGCCCTGGTTCGGGCCGGCGAGCATCCGGTTCAGCTTGTCGCGGTTGCCGCCGCCCCGGCCGGCGAGCTTGCGCCGGGTCTCCGACAGGAAGCCGCCGGCGCGGCCGCCGGAGGCGAACGGTCCCGCGTGCCGCTGCCGCTTGCCGGCCCGCAGCAGGCTGGCGGCGCTGCCCGCCTCCTTCGCGAGGCGCCCGCCGGGGCCCACGCGCTTCGCATCGAACGCCCCGCGGCCGACCTGCCTCTGGCGGCCGAGCTTGGTGTCGGTCAGCGCCCGCTGCCGGGCCGGGCTTGCATCCGTCCTGCCCGCCCCCTTGCGGGCCGGGTGCGGGGCGGCAGGCGAGAGGCCGCCCGCCTTGCCGGCGAGGCCGAAAGCCGTCCGCTTGCCGCAGCCCTTGCGCAGGAGATAGGCCGTGCCGGCTGCCTTGCCGCCGCCCGCGCGCTTTTCCGCCGCGCAGGAGGCCCGCTTGTCCGTCTGCCCGCCCGCCGGCGCGGCGTACGCCCCGCCGGCCAGCGCGAGCGAGACCGCCAGCGCCATCGAGGAGATCCGCCGTTTCATGGTCCGACCCTCCCGTCACGATCCATGCTCGCCCGTGCGTCGCCCGGGAGGGCCGCGCGGTTCAGCAGAGGAGGCGGTCGCCGCCCACGCCCACGGCATCGGTCGGCCGTTGGGGGGATACGGGAGCGGGGGACGGCGGGTGCCGGCGACCAGACCCCGGCATCCGCCGTAGCGGCCAGGACATCTGCGCCTTCAACGCGTGAGGAAGCTGAACGCCTCCTCGCCCCGGCCGATCCTGCAATGACGGTTGAACCGGTGCTTGCGGATCAGCTCCACCGCCGCATGGGCCTCGTTGCGCGTCTCGGCGACGAACCAGTTGATCAGCCCGCGCGGCGAGTGCTCGATCACCCGCCAGCGACCATCCCTGCGATCCACGGCCAGCCGCGCGCGGTTCATCGGCGCGCAATCGACGCCCGGCGGCGGCGCGGCGGGCGGACGGCCGGAGATCAGCAGGTAGGTCATCGCTGGATGCGGAAACTTCGTGCCACAGTACCGGTCCGCGCGAAGCTCGCGGAGCACGCGCAGCGTCTGCTCCGCCAGCCGGCGGTCGCGGAAGACGGCGATCGTGCCGCCGGCCGCCGCATCGCCCTCCACGCGCCAGACGGTCGTGTTCCGGTCGACCCAGACCCAGCCGCCACCGGCCGGGCGGGTGTAGGGGCCCGAGGCGATCCGCATCCGGAAGGGATCGATGGGGATGCAGTGATCCCGAACCGGGGCGGGACGCGCCGTCACGCGTGGGCCCGCGCCGCCCGTCTCCCGCGTCGAAGGCCGGGGCCCCGGGCGAGCCCCGCCCGAGGGTGCGGCCGTCGCGCGCGGATACTCGCGCCGTGCCGGCGCGGCCACCGCCCTGGAAGGCACCCTGCCCGCGTAGCGCCCTTCGCCGACGCGGCGGACGAGCAGGGCGAAGCGCCCGCCGCGGGTCGCGCCGTCCCAGATCCCCTGCAGCGCGCGGCTGGAGAAGCGCGTCTCGCGCCTCTCCCCCTCCCGGCGGACCTGCACCCCACCCGCGACCGAGATCTCGATCTGGAGGAAGCCCCCGCGGTGCTCGCCGGGCCGGTCGACGGCACGGTCCCGCCAGACGCACTCGCCCTGCGACGGCGCGGCCGGCCGCCGGCCGGCACGCGCCCGCAGCAGGACCTTCCCGCCGCTCACGCGCGCGCCGGCCAGCGGACCCTGGCACACCATCGGCCAGTAGTCGGCCGCCTCGGCCACGCCGGGCGGCCCACCCACGCCGGCCCCCGCCGAGAAGAGCACGACCCCGAGACCACCCAGGGCACGCCGCATCGTAAGGGTTCGCATTCCGCTCCTTTCCATGGCCTCTCTCTCCTCCGTCCACCGATCGAACGTCCACCATTCCGGCCAGGCCCTGGCACCACCGGTCCGGCCCTCGCCGCGCTAGCGGCTCCGGGCCGGATCTTCGCGGCATTCCTGCCGCTCGCCGCCCCCGCGTGCCGCGCCTTCTTCCTCCTCGCAGCGGCGCGTGCGCCGGGTGGCCTGCGGTCCGTCCGCTCGCGTCTGCGCCGTGGCCCGCCCCGGCCCGGCGTCGGGACCGCCGGCGCCCGCGGCAGGTCCCGCACCCGTGCCCGCATCCGTGCCGCCGCCACCGAGCAGATCCATCGGAGCCCCACCGGCCGGTGCCCCCTCGCCACCCGCGGGCGACGAGGCACCCTGCCCGCGCCCATCCGCTGCCTCCGGAAGCGAAGGCATGGGAAACTCGCGATACGACATGAACCGCCAGCCCCTGGTGCCGGGCGGGAACTCGAGGTTCACCGACAGCAACCGGTAAGGCAGATCCGCATAGCAGTCGCCAAGGCCCAGGACGGCGGGCTGACCGACCTCGAGATACCACCGCGACCGCTCCACCAGGTCGCCGCCGGCGATGCATCTGCTGAAGCGCCAGTAGGTCCGGTCCAGCTCGTAGAGGAACTCGGCGAGCTTTCGCCGGTAGATCTCCGCGTAGCGCTCGTAGGCGGCGCCGATCTGCTTGCGCTGATCCTTCCACGCTGCCTGCGCGAACACGCCCGCCATGCCGTACAGCGGCAGCGACGAGCCGAAATCGCCGAAGATGACGGCGCGCGAGACGTAATCTGCCGTCTCCTTGCAGTTCTCCACGACCTGCTGGATCCAGCCCCAAGCATACTCGTAGCCCCGCTCCGCCTCGCGCGCGCATCTCGCGCAGGCGCGGTCACCGGACGGGCAGTAGCGCGCAGGAACGACGGGCAGGCACTTCCGGTAGGGATCTTCGCGCGTACGCAGGTAGCGGTAGGTGGCGCGCAGGGCCTTCGTGACGTTGATCATCAGGTCCGCGACCTGGTAGGCCTTCGCGATGCCCGCCAGCAGGCGCGCATCGGCCGGCACCACGCGCGCGGTCTTCTCGTAGAAGTGGTAGAGGCCGGCGGCGACATCCGCACCCAGCTTGGCCTGGCTCGCGGAATCCGCCCCGCTGGTGCCCGCCGCAGCCAGCGCCAGGCCGAGGCAGGCGCCGGCGCGCACGATGCACGACCCCGCACGCCTATCGCGTCCCGGGCCCTTCTTCACGCAGCAGGTCCACCGGCCTGTCGTCATCGACGCCGCCTCCCACGCCGGCGCTTCCCTTTCCGTCCGCGGCCGGCGCGCGCCGCTCGCCCTTCCCGCCGGGCGCCTGCCGGGCTCCCGCCGGCTCCTCGGCCGGGCCGCGCAGGGCCGCGGCCAGCACCCGCACCGGGAGCTTCTCCGCGCCCCTCCCGACCAGCGTTACCCGGATGGTTCCCGCTCCCGGCCGCATCCGCACCATCACCGGCCGCCCGGGCAACGCGACCGCCCGCACCGGGGTGTCGCGGCCCTCGGCACCCTCCACCAGCGCGAGCAGGGCGCCCTTCAGCCCCGTGAGGTCGAAGACGACGTCCAGCCGCCCGGTCTCCGGCGGAATGCCCGAGATCGCGAGACGGTGTTCGCGCTCGGGCGCGAGCGTGAGCTCCAGCACCCCGAAGCTGCCGCGGTCCCCGTGGGGCTCAAGCTCGATCGCGAGCCCGCCCTCCTCAACCCCGCCGCACGCGGCCACCGCGAGCAAGGCCGTCGCCACCAGTGCCTTCAGGCACGGAGCTGCCTGCGTTGCCCTTACGCCCAGGCCAGGCACGTTCATCGGTGCCCGCTCCCCCCGGAACTTCTGTGCCCATCCGATCACTGTGGCACCAGCTCCACGCGCCGGTTCTTCGCCCTGCCCTCCTCGGTGGTGTTCGGGGCGAGCGGCGCCACGGGGCCGACGCCCACGGGCTTCAGGCGCCCGGCGGCGATGCCATGCCTGGAGACGAGCTCGCGCACCACGGCCTGCGCCCGCCGCTGCGAGAGGTCCAGGTTGTACTCGTAGGTGCCGGTGCCGTCCGTGTGGCCAACCACGAAGAGCTTCACTTCGGGATCGGCGCGCAGGTACTTCGCGATCTCGGCGATGGCCTCGGCCGACTCCGGCTTGATCGCCGCGCTGTCGTGGTCGAACAGGATGCCGTAGAGCGCCACCCGCCCCCTGGTGGAGATCCGTTCGGCCATCTCCTCGGCCTTCACCACCTCGAGCCGGGTGTCCAGCGGCGCCGCCTCGACCACGTAGAGCCGCACCGTGGGCCGCCAGCCTTCCCTGTAGTTCGCCATGTAGCTGTAGACGGCCACGGCCGCGCGGCGACCCTCCAGCTCGCCGCGCGCGACGAGGCAGTGGACGCGCTCGGGCGCGAGCGCCTTCGTCCAGCGCGCATCGCCCGTCTCGCGCAGCATCGCGTCGTACCAGAGCACGCCCTGGTTGCGGCAGGCATAGAGCTCGCGGAATCCGAGCTCGCGGAGCTTCTGCCGGTAGATCCCCTGCGCGGCCGCGGGGCTGACGCGCTCCGGCAGCCGGTAGACGATCCGCCACGCCCTGCCCGCGGCCTCGCCCACCTTCGCGATCCGGTAGCCCTTGCCCGCGACGGGGAAGCGCAGCACGTCGTAGTCGCGCACCTCGTGCGAGACGATCACCGAGCCCGGCACGCGCCCCAGCGCCGGGTGGTCGCCCGCGCCCGGCGGATCGCCGGCACCGAAGGCGGTGCCAAGGCCCAGTCCGAGAGCGGCCCCCACAGCCCACCCCGCCGCCACATGGCGGTCCCTCCGACAGGATCTCTGCCTCATCGCTCACCCTCCATCGTGAACCGGCGCCATGAGCGGCACCGCTTCCGCCGCCGGATACCTCTAGCCCAAACGCTGTCCAATCCAACGGTCTTGCCGAAAGGAGCGCACGTTGGGCCCCGACGCATTCGCGCAGCATCCTCTAATCGCGAGCATTCGCAACGGGAGGAGGCATCTCACAGAGTACCTCGCAGCTCGAGAACGCGCTCTGTTCCTGGCCGTGAGGCAGCCCACTCGGGAATTGAGCGACTGTAACGGTTAGTGGCTGGATGAAATTCACGATCACCATTCCGCAGCACCAAATAGCAGAAATACCTCGTGACTCTCGATGGATCCGTGGGCCTGACACGGACCGTAACGGTCCCTCTGAATTTGCTCCCCCGAGGGTTCCCCCAGACCCTCGAAGGCCGGACTGGAACTTCAGCAGATCCGCTGCCCAAGTGCTCGGCTGCCCTATTGCCATAAAGGCTACACTCCACTCTGGCTTGCACCCCGGGCATCAGATTCCTGACATTGACATTGACCCTGAACACATAGTCCACGGCGCTCGCGGTGCCCGCCACGCCGAGCCCCGAGAGCAGCGCCGCGAGGACGGCCGTTCGCTTCGTCGCTCTCATGGTCCACCTCCTCCTGTCTCTATCTACGGTCAGCCTTCCGCGCCGCACGCGGGCGTCGCGGTCCACATGGCCGGCCCCTAGCGCCCGCCCAGACCGGTCATCGTGAGCGTGCCGGGCGGGGTGATCGTCCGCGCACCGCCCAGTCCCGTCATGGTCAGGGTCCCGGAGGGCGTGACCGTGCGGGTCCCGCCCAGGCCGGTCATGGTCAGCGTGCCCGAGGGGACGATCGTCCGCGCGCCTCCCAGGCCGGTCATCGTAAGCGTCCCGGGCGGAGCGATCGTACGCGCACCTCCCAACCCCGTCATCGTGAGCGTGCCGGCGGGCCGGATCGTCCGGCCGCCGCCCAGCCCCGTCATCGTCAGTGTGCCGGGCGGCCTGACGATGCGCCGCCCGGCCGGCACCGGCGCCGACACGGGCGGAAGGGCCGTGGCGAAGCCGCTCGCAGCTCTGCCCGGGACGCTAGCCTGCCGGCCGCCGCGGGCCCCGGCGTCCGGCTTCGGCGGTGCCCCCGCACGAACCGGGAGCACGGGCCGCAGCGCGACGGGGATCACGTTCGAGACCGGGCGGTCCGGGCTCGAATGGCGGGCGAGGTGCAGCCGCCCCCTGAGCGGCGACTTCGCGAGCGCGGCCGGCAGCGCCGCCTCGATCCGCGTGGGGGACCACCGGCGCA
>JALSJE010000028.1 GCA_026989495.1 Gammaproteobacteria bacterium
CCTGCGCGCTCCGCGCGCCCGCGTCCGCGCCGCCCTCCCTGCCGGGGCCGTCCCCCCCTCCCCGGCCCTCCCCCCGCTTGCGGGGGGAGGGTGAGGGAGGGGGGCGCAGGTGGTCTCGGCCAACCCCGCCTGAGGCCGCGCGCCGATTCGACGCACCTCCTTTCCTTCCACCCACCCCGTCCCAAAGGAGGGCGGGGAGGCGGGTTGCGCGGGCGTCGGCGGCCAGGGAAGGCCGCCGACGAGCGCCAGGGACGGTCCTCGCGTCCCGCGCAGCGCGCCTCCCCGCCCTCCACGCTCCCGAGCCGCGCTCACGGCGCCGCCTCCAGGTCCGGGGCCGTCCCGGCCGCCAGCAGCCGCTCGACGAAGAACTCCAGGTGGCCGCGCGGCTGCCGCGGTACGGGCCAGTTATCGGCCTTCTGGGCCAGATTCTTGAATGCGAGGGCGGCGCGGCTGCGCGGATAGGCCTCCACCACGGCCTTCTGCCGCTGCACGGCCTTGCGCAGCTGCTCGTCGTAGGGGACCACCCCCATGAAGTGCAGGGTCGCCTCCAGGAAGCGCCCCGTCACGGCCGCGATCTTGCGGTAGAGCTCGTGGCCCTCCTGGGCGCTGCGGACCATGTTGGCCAGGACATGGAAGCGCTCCAGACCATGCTCCCGGTTCAGCACCTTGATCATCGCGTAGGCGTCCGTGATGGACGCCGGTTCGTCGCACACGACCACGATCACCTCCTGTGCCGCCTTGGTGAAGGCGATGACGCTGTCCGAGATGCCGGCGGCGGTGTCCACCACCAGCACGTCGAGGCTGTCGCCGAGCTCGCTGAAGGCGCGGATGAGGCCGGCATGCTCGGCCGTGCTCAGGCCGGCCATGCGGGCGACCCCGGAGGCGGCCGGCACGATGCGCACGCCCGCCGGGCCCGGGACGATGACCTCCTCGAGGGTGCAGCCGCCCTCGAGCACGTGGGAGAGGTTGCGCCGCACCTGCAGGCCGAGCAGCACGTCCACGTTGGCCAGCCCAAGGTCGGCGTCGAGCAGCATCACCTCACGGCCCGCCTGTGCGAGCGCGACCGAGAGGTTGACCGAGACGTTGGTCTTGCCGACGCCGCCCTTGCCGCTGGTGACGGCGATCACGCGCACCGGGCGCGGCGCCATCAGGCGGCGCAGCCCTGCGGCCTGATCCACGCCCCGCTCACCACCCAGCATGGCCCGCCACCTTTCCCAGGGAGGCCGCGAGCGCGTCCTCGTCCGTCGCCCCGGCGCGCGCGGCCGCCACCGCCTTGCTCACCAGCACGTGTGCGCGCGCCGGGTGCAGGTCCTCCGGCACGCGCTGCCCGTCGCTGAGCCAGGCCACCGGCAGGCGGTGGCGGATCGCCACCGAGAGCGCCTCGCCCAGCGTGCCGGCCTCGTCCAGCTTGGTGAGCACGCAGCCGTCGAGCCCGGCGGCGCCGAAGGCGCGCGCGGCCTCGTCCATGGCGCTCGGCTGGGAGGCCGCGGAGAGCACCAGGTAGCGCCGCACCATCGGCACCCCTGCGAGCGCGCCCAGGGCCTCGCTCAGGCGGAGATCCCGCTGGCTCATGCCGGCGGTGTCGATGAGCACGAGGCGACGGTCGAGCAGGCCCTGCAGCACGCGCCCCAGCTCCTCGCGGTCGGCGGCGGTGCGCACCGGCACCCCCAGCAGGCGTCCGTAGGTGAGGAGCTGGTCGTGGGCACCCACCCGGAAGCTGTCGGTGCTGACCAGGGCCACCGAGCGCTGGCCGTGGCGCAGGGCGAAGCGGGCGGCGAGCTTGGCCACGGTCGTGGTCTTGCCCACGCCTGTAGGCCCCACGAGGGCGACGATGCCGCCCGCGTCCAGCAGCTCGTCGTCGGCCACCGGCAGCCGGCGGGCGAGCTCGGCGAGGGCGTGCCGCCAGGCCCGGTCGGCGGGCTCGGTCGGGGGGACGCGCTCGGCGAGCGCCGCCGCCACCGCAGGCTCCAGCCCCAGGGCCGCGAGCCGGCGCAGGAGCTCGGCCCGCTGGGGCGCGCGCCGGCCGAGCTCGCCCCAGGCGAGCCGCGAGAGCCCCTCCTCGATCAGGCCGCGCAGGGACTGGATCTCCTGGCGCATCTCGGCGATGGCGGGGTCCTGGGCCCAGACGATGCGCTGCCGTGCGCGCGGGTCCCGCTCCCCCGCGACCTCCGCGCCCTGCGGCGGCGTGCCGTCGGCGGCCGCCTCCGCCGCCGGGCGCTTGCCGCCGGCAGCCGCCTGCCCCTGCGGCGCCGGCTCCGCAGCCGCGCCGAGCTCGGCCTGGAGCAGGGCCTCGTCGTAGTCGGTGGCGGCGACGAGCTCGACACCGCCGCCCGTGCGCCGCGAAGACAGGATCACCGCGTCCGGGCCAAGCTCCTCGCGCACCTGGGCGATGGCCTGGCGCATGTCCGGGGCGAAGTAGCGCTTGATTCGCATGCGCGTTCAGCTCCGTCGTCGGGGCGGCGGCGCTAGGCCCGGCTCCGCGCCTGCTGGCCCAGCGAGGGGGCCGCGCCGCCCAGGCTCGCCACCACGCGGATGCGGCGGCCGTCCGGGATCTCCTGGTAGGCCAGCACATGGAGCCCGCGGATGGATGCGCGCAGCCAGCGTGCCAGCCACATCCGGATGGGCTGCGGAACCAGGAGCACCGTGGGCTGGCCTGCCATCTCCTGCCGTCTCGCGATCTCCTCGAGCTCCCGCTGGAGCCGTTCGGCCAGCCCGGGCTCCAGCACCGGACCGCCCTCTCCCTGCGCGGACTGCTGCAACAACTGTTCCAGGGACGGGTCGAGGGTGACCACCGGCAGCTCCCCGGCCATCCCATTGATGTGCTGGACGATGTGCCGGCCGAGGGCGACACGCACCGCGGCGGTGAGGGTGTCGGGGTCTTGACTCCTGGGGGCGTGCTCCGCCAGCGTCTCGGCGATGGTGCGCATGTCCCGCACCGGCACACCCTCGGCGAGCAGGTTCTGGAGCACCTTGACCACCACGCTGAGCGGCAGGGCCTTGGGCACCAGGTCCTCGACCAGCTTGGGCGAGGTGCGCGCCAGCACGTCGAGCATCTGCTGCACCTCCTCGTGGCCGAGGAGCTCGGCCGCGTGCTGCTGCAGCACCACGCTGAGGTGGGTGGCGATGACGGTGGCGGGGTCCACCACAGTGTAGCCGAGCGCCTGGGCCTCCTCCCGGCGCGCAGGCTCGATCCACACCGCCTCCATCCCGAAGGCCGGGTCCTTGGTGCGGAGGCCCTCGAGCGGCCCGCTCGCCGTGCCGGGGTCGATGGCGAGCTCGCGGTCAGGGTGCACTTCGCCCTCGCCCGCCGGCACCCCGAGAATGCTGATGCGGTAGGCGTTGGGGGCGAGGTCGAGGTTGTCGCGGATGTGCACCGGCTGGATGAGGAAGCCGAGCTCCTGCGAGAGCTTCTTGCGCACCCCCTTGATGCGCGCCATGAGCTCGCCGCCCTGGCTGCGGTCCACGAGCGGGATCAGGCGGTAGCCCACCTCGAGCCCGATCAGGTCCACCGGCTGCACGTCCTCCCAGGAGAGATCCCGCTCCGAGGGCGGGCGCTCCTCCTCGGGCTGCTGCGGCTGCGCCTCCACCAGCTCGGCCCGCGTGCGCTTCGCGAGCAGCCAGGCACCACCTCCGCAGGCGGCGCCCAGGGTGAGGAAGGCCGCGTTGGGCATCCCCGGCACGAGGCCGAGCAGCGCGAGCACACCGCCCGTGACCGCGAGCGCGCGCGGGTGGCCGAAAATCTGGGAAAGGACCTGCTGGGTGACGTCGTGGGCGGCCGAGATGCGGGTGACGATCACCGCCGTGGCGGTCGAGAGCATGAGCGAGGGGATCTGCGCCACCAGGCCGTCGCCGATGGTGAGCAGGGTGTAGGTGCGCGCCGCGTCCCCCACGGACATGCCGTGCTGCAGCGTGCCCACGGCGAGCCCGCCGATGATGTTGATGAACAGGATCAGCAGCCCCGCGATGGCGTCGCCGCGCACGAACTTGCTGGCGCCGTCCATGGCCCCGTAGAAATCGGCCTCGCGCGCGATCTCCTCGCGCCGCGCCTTGGCCTCCTCCTGGGTGAGGATGCCGGCGTTGAGGTCGGCGTCGATGGCCATCTGCTTGCCGGGCAGGGCATCGAGCGTGAAGCGCGCGCTCACCTCGGAGACGCGCCCGGCGCCCTTGGTCACCACCACGAAGTTGATGATCACCAGGATGGTGAAGACCACGATGCCGACGGTGTAGCTGCCGCCCACCACGAACTCGCCGAAGGCCTCGATCACGCGTCCGGCGGCGTCGGTGCCGGTGTGGCCCTCGAGCAGCACCACGCGGGTCGAGGCGACGTTGAGGGCGAGCCGCAGGAGGGTGGCGCCCAGCAGCACGGTGGGGAAGACCGCGAAGTCCAGCGGCCGCAGGGTGTAGAGCACCACCAGGAGGATCACCAGCGACAGCGAGATGTTGAAGGTGAAGAGCACGTCCAGCGCCAGCGGCGGCAGCGGCAGCACCATCATCGCCAGCACCATCACCAGCAGCAGCGGCACGCCCAGGCCGCTGCGGGCCACCTCGCGCAGGCCGAGCTGCATCGCTCCCGCATTCATGGCTGCTTACCTCCCCGGTGCGGCGCGCGCGAGGTCCTCGGGCACCGGCACCTCCGCGGGAGGCGGCGGCTCCGGCGCGCCGGCGGCGCGCGCGCTCCTGAGCTGATAGACGTAGGCGAGCACGTGGGCCACGGCCACGTAGAGCGCGGCCGGGATCTCCCGCCCGAGATCGGTGCTGGCGTAGAGGGCGCGCGCCAGCGGCGCGAGCTCGACCACCGGCACGCCTGCGCCCTGGGCCACGAGGCGGATGCGCTGGGCGACCAGGTCCGCGCCCTTGGCCACCACCACGGGGGCGCGGTGGCGGGCCTCGTCGTAGCGCAGCGCCACGGCGTAGTGCGTGGGGTTGGTGACCACCACGTCGGCCTTTGGCACCTCGGCCATCATCCGCTGCTCGGCCATGCGCCGCTGGATCTGGCGGATGCGGCTTCGCACCTCGGGGCGGCCCTCGGTCTCCTTGAGCTCGTCCTTGAGCTCCTGGCGCGTCATGCGCAGCTGGCGCGCGTGGTTCCAGAGCTGGAAGGGCACGTCCACCGCGGCGATGAGCAGCAGGCTCGCGCTCAGCAGCAGGAAGACCTGCGTGAAGATGAGACCGGCATGGGCCATGGCAGGCCCCAGCGCCTGCGCGGCCAGGCCGAGCACCGCGTCGGCCTCCCACCACAGCGCGCCCACCGCGACACTGCCCACGAGCGCGAACTTGACCAGGGCCTTGACGAGCTCCATGAGCCCCTGGGCCGAGAAGATCCGCTTGAGGCCCTTGACGGGGTCGAGCTTCTCGGCACGGAAGGCCACCGCCTTGGAGCTGAAGACCCAGCCGCCCACGGCGAGCGGCGCCAGCGCCGCCGCGAGCGTCACCGCGGCGAGGAGCGGCGTGACGGCCAGGAAGCCCGCCCCGAGGGCGTCGGCCAGGCGGGCGACCATGGCCTGGGGGGTCTGCAGGTCGGCACCGTGCAGGCTCAGCCCCTCCCGCATCAGCGCCAGCGCGCCGGCGGCCATGTCGCCGCCGGCGGCCATCAGCACGCCTGCGCCCGCCAGCATCACCAGCGCGGTGTTGAGCTCGCGCGAACGGGCCACCTGCCCGCGCTCGCGGGCCTCGCGCAGGCGCTTGGGGGTGGCGCGTTCGGTGCGTTCCTGGCCCGTGTCCTCGGCCATCGCTCAGCCCCCTCCGGTGAGCGCCCGCACGAGGGCGGCCGCATCCAGCAGCAGCGCCTCGAAGCGCGGCAGGAGCTGCGGCAGGGTGATCGCGAGCACCGCGAAGCCGACGAGGATCGTGACCGGGAAGCCCACGGCGAAGATGTTGAGCTGCGGCGCGGCGCGCGTGACGACGCCGAAGGCGAGATTGACGATGAGGATGGCGGTCACGGCCGGCAGCACCACGAGCAGGCCATGGGCGAAGAGCGCCGCGCCCCACTCAACCAGCCGTCCCAGGGCCTCGGGGCCGAGGGCGGCGGCGCCCGGGGGGACGGCGCGCAGGGACTCGGCGAGCAGCAGCACCAGCAGCAGGTGGCCGCCCAGGGCGAGGAACAGGAGGACGCCGGCGACCACGTAGAACTGGCTCACCACCGGCACCTGCACCCCGTTCTGCGGATCCACCATGGAGGCGAAACCGAGCCCCATGCTCAGCCCCAGCGCCTGGCCCCCATAGACGAGCGCGGCGAAGACGAGCTGGAGCGCGAAGCCCATGGCGAAGCCGAGGGCGGTCTCGACGGCCGCGGCGGCCAGGAGCGCCCCCTCCGCGGCCCGGACGTCCGCCGGCGGGGCGAGCGGCACCAGCACCCAGGTGAGCAGCGCGGCCAGGCCCGCCCGCACGCGCCGCGGCACCATGCGCGTGCCGATGAGGGGGGCGGCCGCGAGGAAGCCCGCCACGCGCGCGAGCACGAGCAGCGCTACCGGGAGCCATTCCTCGAGCCGCAGCGCCAGCAGCTCCATGGCTAGCCGATCATGCCCGGCACCGACTCGATGAGCCGGCGCGTGAAGCCGACGGCGAGCTGCAGCATCCACGGACCCGCCAGCGCCAGGGCCAGCGCCAGCACCAGCAGCTTGGGGATGAAGCTGAGGGTCATCTCGTTGATCTGCGTCGCCGCCTGGAAGATGCCCACGAGCAGCCCGACCACGAGCGCCGACCCCAGCAGGGGGGCGGCCAGCAGCGCCGTCAGCCACAGCGCCTGCCTGCCCAGCTCGATGACGGTCTCGGGAGTCACTACCCCGGCCTCACAGGTAGAAGCTCGAGGCGAGCGCGCCCATGACCAGCGCCCACCCGTCCACCAGCACGAACAGCATGAGCTTGAAGGGGAGCGAGACGATCATGGGCGAGAGCATCATCATGCCCATGGACATGAGCACGCTCGCCACCACGAGATCGATCACGAGGAAGGGGATGAAGATGAGGAAGCCGATCTGGAAGGCGGTCTTGAGCTCGCTCGTCACGAAGCTCGGCACCAGCACCGAGAAGGGTGCGTGCTCCGGATCCTCCAGCTCGCGCCCGGCCAGACGCGCGAACAGCGCCAGGTCCTCCTCCCGGGTCTGCGCGAGCATGAACCGGCGCAGCGGCACGGATGCGCGCCGGGCCGCCTCCTGCAGCCCTATCTGGTCGGAGAGGTAGGGCTGGAGGGCCTCGCGGTTGATCCGGTCGAAGACCGGATACATGACGAACACGGTGAGGAACAGGGCGAGCCCGATGAGGATCTGGTTGGAGGGCGTCTGCACGGTGCCGAGGGCCTGGCGCAGGATGGCCAACACGATGACGATGCGCGTGAAGGCGGTCATCATCATGAGGCCCGCCGGCAGCAGCGTGAGCGCCGTCATCAGGAGGAGGATCTGGACGCTGAGCGACCAGGTCTCCCCGCCGGCCCCGTCGCTGCGCACGGTGAGCGCCGGCAGCGCCGGTGCCGCCTCGGCCGCGGCGCCGGCAGCCAGCGCGAGCAGGCCCAGAGCCGGCGCTGCGAGCGGCATGCCCCATGCCCGCAGCCGGCTCACGGCCCGCCATCCTCCGTGCGGCCGCGGCCCATGGCGCCCCTCAGCCGCGCCGCGAAGCCGCCTTCCCCCTGCCCGGCGGGTGTGGCGGCGACGGGACGCTCGAGCACGTGGAGGGTCTGCACCCGGCCGGGCGCCACGCCCAGCAGGAGCTGGGTGCCGCCCACCTCCACCAGCACCAGGCGCTCGCGCGCGCCGAGGGCGACCCCGCCCAGCACCCGCACCGCACCGGCGCCCGCGCCGGGGATGCGCCCGAGGCGGCGCAGGAGCCAGGCCGCGCCCCCGAGCAGCGCCAGCACCAGAGCGAGCGCGAGCGCCACCTGCGCCAGCGCACCGGCCCCCACAGGCTCGGGACCGGTCGCCGCCGCGAGGGCCTGGTCCGCGCTCAGCGCGAGCAGGATCGGGAGCCTTGGCGCGCGCATGCGGGCCATCTCACTTCAGCCGTCGGATGCGCTCGGCGGGGCTCACCACGTCCGTGAGGCGGATACCGAACTTCTCGTTCACCACCACCACCTCGCCGTGGGCGATGAGCGTGCCGTTGACGAGCACGTCCATGGGCTCGCCCGCGAGGCGGTCGAGCTCCACCACCGAGCCCTGGTTGAGCTGGAGCAGGTTGCGGATGGTGATCTGGGTGCGGCCGATCTCCATCGAGAGCGTGACGGGCACGTCCAGGATCAGGTCCAGGTTCACGTCCTCGCCGTCGCCACGCCCGACCTCGGCCTCGAGCGCCTGGAAGGCCGCCTTGGCATAGGCCCCGCGGGCGTCGCCGCCGCCGTCGCCGCTGTTGGCGTCCGCCGCGGCCGGCTCGCCGCCCTCCTGCGGCTGCGGCCCCTCGGCCTGCTCGGCCGCCTGCTGCTCGGCCAGCGCCGCGGCCCACTCGTCGGCGGCGCCGCCGCCCTGCTGCACCTCGCCCTCGACCTCGTTCTCGCTCATGAGAGGCTCCTCCCGTCAACGCCGGCGGGCGCTCACTGCGCGGGCTTCTCCCCCCGGGACCGCCCCTGGAGCTCGGGCAGCGCCAGCAGGGAGGTCTTGAGCTCCGGCGGCCGCTCCACCCGGCGCGTGATCTTGACCGCGTTCTTGCCGTTCGAGACCCCGAACACGCCGTGGAACAGCGGCACGCCCTCGGCGCTCAGGGTCACCTCCTCCGGCAGCTCCACGGTGATGATGTCGCCGGGCTTGAGTTCGACCACTTCGCGCAGCGAGAGCGTCGTCTCGACCAGCGTGCTCGAGAGCTCCACCTGCGAGTCGTGCACCCCGTAACGCAGCGCCTCGGACCAGCGCTCGTCCATCTCGCTGCGGTCGCTCTGCACGCCCGCATCCAGCAGCTCGCGGATCGGCTCGATCATTGAGTAGGGAATGGTCACGTGCAGCTCGCCCCCGCCGCCCTCGAGCTCGATCTGGAAGCTGCTCACCACCACGATCTCCGAGGGGCTGACGATGTTGGCGAACTGGGGATTGACCTCGGAATTCAGATATTCGAACTCGAGCGGCAGCACCGGGGCCCAGGCCTCGTGCAGGTCCTTGAAGGCGTGGTCGAGCATGATCTGGATGATGCGCATCTCGGTGGGCGTGAACTCGCGCCCCTCGATCTTGGCGTGCAGGCGTCCGTTGCCGCCGAAGAAGTTGTCCACCACGGTGAAGACCAGCTTGGGGTCGATGATGACGAGCGCCGTGCCGCGCAGGGGCTTGACCCGCACCAGGTTGAGGCTGGTGGGCACGTAGAGGCGGTGCACGTACTCGCCGAACTTGAGCATCTGCACGCCGCCGACCGAGATCTCGGCCGTGCGCCGCAGCATGTTGAAGAGGCTGATGCGGAAGTGGCGCGCGAAGCGTTCGTTGACCATCTCGAGCGTGGGCATGCGCCCGCGCACGATGCGGTCCTGGCTGGTGAAGTCGTAAGACCGGATGCCGCCGTCGTCGGCCTCCGGCGGCTCGTCGCCTCCCGTCTCGACCTCGCCGCCCTCGATGCCGCTGAGCAGGGCATCGATCTCCTCCTGGGAAAGGACGTCGTTGACCGCCATGGCCGCCCTACTGCATCACGAAGGCCGTGAAGTAGACGTCCTCCACGCCCGGCCTGCCGATGCGCTCCTCGAGCACCTTCCGGATCTCGGCGAGCGTCTGCTTGCGCAGGCGCTCCTTGCCCTCGCGCGTGGCCACCTCCTCGTACTTCTGGCCGCTGAAGAGCATGACCAGGTTGTTGCGTATGACCGGCATGTGCTCCTCGATGGCCTTGGCCACCTCGGGATCGCGGGTCATCACCTGCACCTTGACCTGGAGGAAGCGCGCCACGGTGGGGTTGTCGAAGTTGACGACGAAGGGCGGATCGAGGGCGATGTAGGTGGGCGGATGCTGCTCCTTCTCTTCCGCCTCCTCCGCCCCGGCCGCGCCGTCGCCGTGCGCCTGCTGGCCCTCGGCCGCGGCCTTGCCGCCCGACAGCGCGCCCGTGAACCAGAGCACGCCGAAGGTGCCGCCGGTGGCCACCAGCGTGGCGGCGACCACCGCGACGATGACCAGCTTCATGCTGCCGCTCCCCTTCTTGCCCTCGGCCAGATCCTTGTCCTCGTCGTCCGCCATGGGTCCGTCTCCTCTTGTGCCCTCATCCGGTCAAAGCAAGACATGTGCCACGAAAGGCAACACAATCTCGGTGGATCTTCAGAGGCTTGGCGTGCGCTGCGCGGGAAGGACGGGATCGGTGCCGCCGAACCGACGGCACGACCGCGGCATGCCGCCGCACGGCGACGGCCGGCCGACGGCGGGGACGGACGCGAGCGCTGGCCCTCGGGACCCGAGCGGACACGACACGCACCGCCTTCCGCCCGTCCCGCTTCGATCGGCCAGGCGGTGCCTATGGGGCGGGGACTGCAGGGCCCGCGGGGCGGGCGTCGGGGGGAATCAGGCGTAGGTGTCGAGCAGGCCGCGTACGATGCGCGACGATCCCGACGGCTGCGGCTCGCCGCCTGCGCCCTCGGCAGCGGCCGCGAGCTCCAGCGCGAGCCCGCCGGGCGTGACGCCGCCCTGCCCGTCCCGGGCCATCCCGCCGCGGTCCTGATAGGAGACGGCGGCGTCGGCGAGCTGCAGGCCGGCCTCGGCCATCATCTCGCGCAGGCGCGGCAGGGCCGCCTGCAGGGCGTCACGCGCGTCCGGGTTCTGGACATGGAATGCGACGGTGGTCTGCCCGTCCTGGGGAGAGACGCTGAGGCGGATCTCCAGACTGCCCAGCTGCGGCGGGTTGAGGCGCAGGGTGGCCTGATGCAGGCCACGGCCCGCCATCCAGGTGATACGCTCGCCCAGCCCGTCGGCCCAGCGGGGATCGTCCACGGCCCGTCCGAGCCAGAGCGCATCGTCCGGCACGCCCTGCACCGGCATCCCATCCCCTGGGACGGGGCCAGCCGGCGGAGAGGCCGCAAAGGGCGCGGCGGCACCCGCACCGGCCGCCGCCTGCGGCGACGGACCCTGGTCGCCGGACGGCCGGACGGCCCCGACGGCGGCCTGGCGGACGATCGCCTCGGTCAGGACCTCCGGCAAGCGGCGCGCCTCAGGGGCCTCGCCGCTCGAGGCGGCAGCAGGGCCCAGGCCCGCGGGATCCGCCCCCTCCAGCCCCCCCGTGGCCAGCCCGGGCGCGGACCGGTCTGCCGCCTGTGCGGCCGTGCCCGGCAGGCCCGGGGAGTGCCCCGGCGCCAGCCGCGCCGCCGCCTGTCCGGCCATACGGCGCGGCTGCGGAACCGGGATCCCGTCGCTGTCTCCATCGGCGCCGTGCTCCAGCGCGGCACCGGCCTGGAGCGCGAAGACGCCGGATGCCGGCGGGACTCCCGGCGCCTGCTCGCCGGTCACGGGCGGCGCGCCGGGCGCGGGCGGCCCGCCGTCGCCTGCGACGCCTTCTGACGCCTCCCGCACCGGCGCAGCGGCGGCCCCGGGTGAAACCGCCGGAGGGGCGAACAGCGCGGCGAGCGCCTCGTCCCCGGCATCCCCCATGGGCATCCCGTCGGGTGACGCGCCTTCGGCGTCGCCCTCGGCCTCGCCCTCCCGGGCGCCGGCGAGCCGGCGGGCCAAGACCTGGGCGAAAGCCGGCCGCCCGTCCCCGGTGGAGGGCCCTGAGCCGATCTCCACCGTGGAAGCCCCGGTGCCGGCCTCCTCGCCGCGCGCGGCCGCCGTGCCGGCGCCGAGCGCGTCGAGGGCGTTCAGGGGCGTCTCGCTCATCCGTCTTCAGCCTCGCTCGCGGGGCTTCGCCTCAGGCGGCATGGCCGCGTCCGGCCAGGCGCAGGGCGAACTCGTCGCTCTCGCGCTGCTCGCGCCGTATCTCCTCCTGCCGGGCGGCACGCTCGTGGCCCTCGATGAGCTTGCCGAGCGCCTGCGTGCGGCTGCGCCGCCGCTCCCAGGCGGCCACCGCCACGCGGTACTCGCGCCGGACTTCGGCCACGCGACGCGCCTGCTCGGCGATGGCGTGGTTGAGCCGCGCGAGGAAGGCGCGGTGCTCGTAGAGGGAGCGACCGGGCACGGCCGCGCCCGTTCGGAAGCGCTGGGCGTACTCGTCGCGGTAGGCGCTGAGCTCGCTCAGCTTCTTCTCCTCGCGCGCGAGCAGGCGCCGCCACTCCGCCATCACGCGGGCGGCGCTGCGCTCCTCGAGCCCCGCCAGATCCTTGATCGGCTTCATCCTGTCCGCTGCCTTGGCCGGGTCCATCGCTACACCTCCCGGACCCGCCGGGTCCGCTGCCGAGACTTAAGCACTTCCCGTGCCAGCAGGCACGTCTCCCCTGACCGTGATTAGCGGCCGGAAGGGCGCGTCCTGAAGCGGGAAGACGCGCCTCCTGCGCGCCGGGCTTCCGTCAGCCGGCCGATTCCGCCAGCAAGGCCTTGAGCGCGCTCACGCTTTCGGTATAGGGCACGCGCTCGTCCTGCCCCTGGCGCAGGAATTCCATGAGGCGGGGATGCATGCTCACCGCCTCGTCGAGGCGCGGGTCGTTGCCACGCTCGTAGGCACCCACGCTGATGAGGTCGCGGTTGCGGCGGTAGAGGCTGTAGAGCTCGCGGAAACGCCTTGCCGCCCCCTGGTGGTCGCGGTCGGTGATCTCGTTCATGGCGCGGCTGATGGAGCCCTCCACGTCGATGGCCGGGTAGTGGCCGGCCTCGGCGAGCTCGCGGGAGAGCGCCACATGGCCGTCGAGGATGGCGCGCGCGGCGTCGGCGATGGGGTCGTTGTGGTCGTCGCCCTCGGTGAGCACGGTGTAGAAGGCCGTAATGGAGCCGCCCCGGTCGCCCGTGCCGGCGCGCTCGACGAGCTGGGGCAGGCGCGCGAACACCGAGGGCGGATAGCCCTTGGTGGCCGGCGGCTCGCCGATGGCGAGCGCGATCTCGCGCTGGGCCTGGGCGAAGCGCGTGAGCGAGTCCATGAGGAGCAGCACGTCGAGCCCGCGGTCACGGAACCACTCGGCGATGCTGGTGGCCACCCACGCCCCGTGCAGCCGCATCAGGGGCGGGTGGTCCGCGGGCGTGGCCACCACCACGGCGCGGCGCATGCCCTCGGGCCCGAGGATGCCCTCGACGAACTCCTTGACCTCCCGCCCCCGCTCGCCGATGAGCGCGACCACGGTCACGTCGGCCCCGGTGAAGCGCGTCATCATTCCGAGCAGCACGCTCTTGCCCACGCCGCTGCCGGCGAAGAGTCCGAGCCGCTGACCGCGCCCCACGGTCAGCAGCGCGTTGATCGCGCGCACGCCCACGTCGAGCGGCTCGCGGATGGGCGGCCGCGCCATGGGGTTGAGGGGACGCCCGCTCAATGGCACGCGGGCCTGCGCCTCGAGCGGGCCGCGCCCGTCCAGCGGGCGGGCCGCCCCGTCGATCACGCGCCCGAGCAGCCCCTCGCCCACCGGCACCGAAAGCTTGGACCCCACCGGCACCACCCGTGCGCCGGCCGTGAGCCCATGGAGGTCCCCGGTGGGCATCAGGAACAGCCGCTCGCCGGCGAAGCCCACCACCTCCGCCTCGATGGCACGACCGTCGGCGCCGATCACCTGGCAGCGCCCGCCCACCGGCGCCGAGCAGCCAACGGCCTCCAGCGTGAGGCCAACCATGCGCACGAGCTTGCCCTCGACCACGGGACGGGGCGGCGCGCCGAGGCGCGCGCGCCGCGCGGCCAGCGCCTGACGCCAGCGTGCGGGAAGCGTCCCGGGGTCAGGCGCCGCCATCGCCATCCCCCGCGTCCTCCTCGCGCTCACCGCCGAGCACGCGCGCGATCACGGCGCCCAGGCGCCGCTCCACGGTGGCGTCCACGTGGGAGGTCTCGGTGAGCACCCGGCAGCCGCCACGCGTCAGGGTGGGATCCTCCTCGATGCGCCAGCGGCGTTCGTCCTCGGGCGCGCTCAGGGTCTCGCGCACGATGGCGGCGTCCTCCGGGTGCAGCACCAGGCGCACCGAACGCGCGCCGGACGGAAGCGCGGCGAGCGCCTCGCGCACCGCGGCCACCACCTCGCCCGGGCTGGTGCGCAGCTCGCGCCGTATGATCTGGCGCGCGACCGCGAGCGCCAGCGCCACGAGCTCCTCCTCCACCGCCTCGTCCACCGCCGCCAGCGGCGCGGCGAGCGCGTCCAGCACCCGTTCGAGCGCGGCCACGCGCGCGCGCACCTCGGCGGCGCCGCGCTCCAGCCCCTCCCGGCGGCCTGCGGCGAAGCCCTCCTCCCAGGCGGCGCGCTGGATCTCCTCGAGCTGGCGGGCGGTGGGGCCGTGGGAACCCCCCCCCACCTCCGGCAGCTCCCAGCGCTCGCAGCGGCCGGCGGCCTGCTCGCCGGAGAGGATGCGCCCGGGCACCTCAGACGAACTCCTCGCCCTTGCCGCCCAGCACGAGCTCGCCGGACTCGGCCATGCGGCGGGCGATGGCCAGGATCTCCTTCTGCGCCGCCTCCACCTCGGAGACGCGCACCGGGCCCTTGGCCTCCAGGTCCTCCTTGAGCATCTCGGCCGCGCGCTTGGACATGTTCTTGAAGATCTTCTCCTTGATCGCCTCGTCGGCGCCCTTGAGCGCCAGGATGAGCGTCTCGGTCGAGACCTCGCGCAGCAGGGCCTGGATGCCGCGGTCGTCCACGTCCACCAGGTTCTCGAAGACGAACATCTTGTCCTGGATCTGCTGGCTGAGCTCGGCGTCGGCCTCCTTGATCGTCTCCAGGATCTGGCTCTCGACCGAGCTCTCCATGAAGTTGAGGATATCGGCGGCGCGCTTGATGCCGCCCACGCCCGAGGAGGTCTTGACGTTGTCGTTGCCCGCGAACTGCTTCTCCAGGATCTCGTCCAGCTCCTGGAGGGCCGCGGGCGGGATGCCGTCCAGCAGCGCGATGCGCATGACCACGTCGGGACGCAGCCGCTCGGGCAGGAAGGAGAGCACCTCGGCGGCATGATCCGGATCCAGGTAGGAAAGCACGATGGCGATGATCTGGGGGTGCTCGAGGCGGATGATCTCCGCCACCGCGCGCGCGTCCATCCACTTGAGGGCGTCCAGGCCCTTGGTGTTGCGCCCGATGAGTATGCGGTCGATGAGGCCGCTCGCCTTGTCCTCGCCCAGGGCCTCGACCAGCACCTTGCGCAGGTACTCGTCGCTGCCGACCCCGAGCGCGGTCTGCTGCTGCACCTCCTGGATGAACTCGTCCAGGATGGCGCTCACCTCCTCCTTGGAGACGCTGCCCACCTGGGCCATCGCCAGGCCCACCTTCTGCACCTCCTTGGGGCCCATGTGGCGCAGCACCTCGGCGGCCTCCTTCTCCCCGAGGGTGAGGAGCAGCACCGCGGCGCGCTCGGAGCCGCTCAGCTTGTGCGCGGCCTCAGCCATCGGCGGACACCCAGCCCTTCACCACCTGGGCCACCACGCGCGGATCCTGGGAGACCATCTGGCGCGCGGCCTGCACCTTCTCCTCGTACTGGGCGCCGGGCGGCGGACCGGGGAGCTGCCCCTGCGCCTGCGGACCCGAGAGCTGCACCTGATCGGGCGCGAGCCCCGGCGCGGCGGCCGCGGCGGCCTCGCCCGGCAGCGCCGGCGCCGCCGCCGGCACCGGTGGGGCATGCTGGGCGAGGCTGCGCATCACCGGGCGCAGCACGCCGAAGACGATCAGCACCAGACCCAGCGCGCCGCCCAGCATCTTGAGCGCGTCCAGCACCCACGGCCGTTCCCACAGCGGCGGCTCGGGCAGCGGCTCCGGCTCGGGCAGCGGCTGGAAGGGTGCGCTCACCACGCGCACGCTGTCGCCGCGGCGGGGATCGTAGCCCACGGCCTCCTTGACCAGCGCGGTGAAGCGCGCGATCTCCTCGTCGCTGTAGGGCTCGCGCACCACCTTGCCCTCCTTGTCCTGTCGGAGACGGTGATCCAGCACGACGGCCACGGACAGCCGCCTGAGCTCGCCCCCGGCGCGGCGCACGTGAGCGATGGTGCGGTTGAGCTCGTAGTTGCGCGTTGCGCGGCGCGTGCTCGCGCGCGGCACGGCGCCAGCCCCCTCCCGCGCCTGCTGCGCCTGCGCGTCGGCACGGCCGGGCGCCGGCGGCTGGTTGGACAGCGCGCCGGGCACCCCGCCCGGCCCGGCCTCACCCGTGCGCTCGTTCTCCTCCACCTGTTCGCTGCGCAGGGCGGCCAGGTCCGGATCGAAGGCCTCGCGCGTCTTCTCCACGCGGGTGAAATCCACCTCCGCGACCACCTGCGCCCGCACCCGCCCCGGCCCCACCAGCGGCTCGAGCAGGGCCTCGATGCGGCGCGCGTAGCGCTGCTCGAGCTTCTGCACGAACTCGAGCTGACGCAGGTTGAGGGCGGCGGCGCTGCCGTCGTCGCGCGCGGACAGCAGCCGGCCATGCTGGTCCACCACCGTCACGCGCGAGGCCTCGAGCCCCGGCACGCTGGCGCTCACCAGATGGACCACGGCCTGCACCTGGCCCGGCTCCAGGATGCGGCCCGGGTAGAGGCGCAGCATGACCGAGGCGGAGGGCTTGCGGCGGTCCCGCAGGAAGGCCGTGCGCGGCGGGAGGGCGAGATGGACCCGCGCGGACTGCACGTTGGCCAGGCTCGCGATGGTGCGCGCGAGCTCCCCCTCGAGGGCGCGCTGGTAGCGCGCGGTCTCCATGAACTGGCTCGTGCCCAGGCCCGAACCCTTCTCCAGCAGCTCGAAGCCCACGCCGGTCCCCTTGGGCAGGCCTGCCGCCGCGAGACGCAGCCGCGCCTGGTGCACCTTGCCCGCCGGCACGAGCACGGCCCCGCTGGCGGCATCCACGCGGAAGGGGATGCCCTCACGCTGGAGCACCTCCAGCACCTGGCCCGTGTCCTTCTCCGAGAGCCCGCCGTAGAGCAGGCTGTAGCTCGGCGTGCGCGCCCACAGGGCCACGCCCACGCCGATGGCCACGCTCGCCGCCAGCCCCACGAGCAGGCCCACCTGCCTGAGGACGGGCAACCCTCCCAGCCCCGCCAGGGCCGCGCCCGCGCCGCGGCGCTCGTCCGCCATCGCTCAGCCTCCCCCGTCGCGCGCGGCGCCCATCAGATCTGCATCCCCATGATCTCCTGGTAGGCCGCAACCAGCTTGTTGCGCACCTGGGTCATGGCCTGGAAGGAGACGTTCGCCTTCTGCAGGGCCACCATCACCTCGGCCAGGTTGACATGGGGGTCGCCGGCCTCGAAGGCGGCGGCGAGGCGGCCCGCCTCCTTCTGGGCCTCGCTCACGCTGTCGATGGAGCGGCGCAGGAGCTCGGCGAAGCCGGGCCCGTCGGCCGCGGCGCCGGCCGCCTCCGGCGCACGCCCCTCCGCCTGGGCGGCGAGCGCCCGCATCTGGGCGAGCAGGCCGCTCATGTCGATCTCGCTGCTCATCCGACTCACCTCCCGACGTAGCTCACGGAACCTCGATGCCCATCTCGCGCAGGCGCGCGATCTTGTAGCGCAGGGTGCGCGGGCTGATGCCGAGCCGCTCGGCGGCGGCCTTGCGGCTGCCGGCGGCGCGGATGGCCTCGACGATGAGATCGCGCTCGCGCAGGCGCATCTCGCGCGCGAAGGCCGCGCCCTCCTCCACCGCATCCGCAGCCGGTGCAGGCTCCCCGGGTGCGGCCACGTCCTCCGGCACGCCCACCCCCGCGCCCAGCGCCTCGCCGAAGCGCAGATGCCCGGGACCGATCTCCTCGCCCGTGCGCAGGATGAGCGCGCGCTGGATCACGTTGTCGAGCTCGCGCACGTTGCCGGGCCAGCTGTAGGCGAGCAGGCGCGCCTCGGCCTCCGCGCTCAGGCGCGGCACCGGCTCGCCCGGGCGGGCATGCTGACGCAGGAAGCGGCGCGCGAGCGGCAGGATGTCGTCCGTGCGCTCGCGCAGGGGCGGGAGCTGCAGCGGGAAGACGTTGATGCGGTAGTAGAGGTCCTCGCGGAAGCGGCCTGCGGCCACCTCCTCGCGCAGGTTGCGGTTGGTGGTGGCGAGCACGCGCACGTCGAGGCCGATGGCGCGCTTGCCGCCGAGGCGCTCGACCTCGCGCTCCTGCAGCACCCGCAGGAGCTTGGCCTGCAGACCCAGGTCCATCTCCGAGATCTCGTCGAGCAGGAGGGTGCCGCCCTGGGCCTGCTCGAACTTGCCGGGATGGGCCTGGTAGGCGCCCGTGAAGGCGCCCTTCTCGTAGCCGAACAGCACCGCCTCCAGCATGTTCTCGGGAATGGCCGCGCAGTTGATGGCCACGAAGGGCCCTTCGGCGCGGTCGGAATGGGCGTGGATGTAGCGGGCGAAGGCCTCCTTGCCGGTGCCGCTCTCGCCCGTGAGCAGCACCGTCACGTCGCTGCGTGCCACGCGACGCGCGAGCGCGGCGATCTCGCGCGTGCGCGGGTCCTCGGCCACCAGCCCGTCGCGGGTGGGCACGTCGGTGGCCAGGAAACGCCGCGCGGCCTCCACCAGCGCGGCGGGATCGAAGGGCTTGACCAGGTAGTCCGAGGCACCCGCGCGCATGGCCGCCACGGCCTTCTCGATGGTGCCATAGGCGGTCATCATCACCACCGGCAGCTCGGGCCAGCGCGCGCGGATGCGGCGCAGCAGGGTCTCGCCGTCCATGGGCGCCATGCGCACGTCCGAGACCACGAGCCCCACCCCGCCCGCCTCCAGGCGCCGCAGGGCGGCCGCGCCGTCGGCCGCGGCCTCGGTGGCGATGCCCTCCAGGCGCAGCGTCTCGCACAGGGCCTCGCGCAGGGCCGCATCGTCCTCCACCACCAGCACCACGCTCTCGCTCATCGCGTCCGCTCCTCGCCAGGGGCCTCCAGGTCTTGCGTCTCCAGTCCAGCGCGCAGGGGGGCGCCGCTCGGCAGCGCCCGCTCGGCCGGGGGCAGCCACAGACGGATGCACGCTCCGCCCCGGCTGCCCGTCTCGACCGCCACGGTGCCGCCGTGGGCCTCCACCACCGCACGCACCACCGCGAGCCCGAGGCCGGTGCCATCGGGCCGGGTGGTGAAGAAAGGCTCGAACACCCGCTCCCGCAACGGCTCCGGTATGCCGGGGCCGTCGTCCTCGACACGGCAGACGAGCCCCCCTTCGGGGGCCACCTCGAAGCGCACCCCCACCCATGCGCCTTCACCACCCGCCTCCAGGGCGTTGCCCACGAGGTTGGCGAGGGCCCCCACCAGGGCGTCGCGGCTGCCTCGCACGCGCACCCCCGAGGCATCCATCCGAATCTCGAGCTTCCCCCGGCGGGCGACGACCTGCGCCTCCACGGACCGGCGCAGCGCCTCGGCCAGCGCCTCGGCCTCGAGCTCGGCCACGCCGAAGCAGCCGCCGCGGGCGTAGGCCAGCATGTCGTTGACCAGCCGCTCCAGGTGGCGCAGCCGCTCGGTGAGGCGTGCGCCGAAGCGGCGCCGGTCGTCCAGCCCCAGGTCGGGGCGGCTCAGGTGCGCCGCATACAGCAGGGCCGAGGCGAGCGGCGTGCGGATCTGATGGGCCAGCGCCGCCGCCATCTCGCCCATGGCCCCGAGCCGCTCCTGGCGTGCGCGCAGCTCCTGCAGCGCGCGCGAGTCGGTAACATCCTGCAGGAGCACGATCTGGCCGGGCTCGGTCTCCAGGCGGCGGCGCGCGATGCTGAGCTGGCGACCGTCGTGCAGCACCACCTCGCCGCCGCGGCTCGCGGGGGTGAAGGCGCGCGCGCAGACGGCCTCCCAGGCCTCGCCCACCAGCGGCTCGCCCAGGAAGCCGACGGCGGCGGCGTTGGCCTCGCGCACCCGCCCAGACCCGTCCAGCACCACCACGCCGCCGGGCAGCGCCTCGAGCAGCCGCTCCAGCCGCTCGGCCAGGCGCTCCTTCTCGGCGAGCTGGCGCAGGCGTTCGCTGCGGGCCGCGGCCAGCTCGGCGCTGAGCTGGGCCACGCGGCGCTCGAGCTCGCGGTAGGAGGCCGCGAGCTGGGCCGAGAGGTCGTTGAAGGCGCGGAAGGCGTCGGCGAGGGATGCGGTGCTGTCCGGTTCGTGGCCGAGGGCTACGTGAGTGTCCATGGTGCCTCCTCGCTTGCGCCCGCCGGAGCGCGGCCCTTGCCGCCGGGGGCGGCGCCATCACCGTCTCCGGGCTCACCGGCAAGGAAGCAAACAGCGTGCCGCTGGCTCCGCCAACGGGGAATCAGGGACTTGGGCAGGGAGCGGCGCCGGACGGGCGCGGGGCGTCAACCGCCCGTCGCGTCTGCCTGGCGCTGGAGGCCGTACTTGCGCAGCTTCTCGACGAGGGTGGTGCGGCGCATCCTGAGGAGCTTGGCCGCGTGGGCGACCACGCCATTGGCCTCCTCCAGGGCCTGGCGGATGAGGGCCACCTCCATGCTGGCCAGGTGCTCGCGGAGGTCGATGCCCTCGCGGGGCAGCCGCGGCGGCTGGAGCGCCGGCGCGGGCGGGGCGGCCGTGAGGGCCTCGGCCACGGGCGCGGCCGCCGCCGGCGGCTCGGTGCCACCCAGTTGGCGGCGGAACTTCTCGGGAAGATCCTGCACGTCCACCACCTCGAAGGGATGCAGTATCGCCAGCCGCTCGATCAGGTTGGCGAGCTCGCGGACGTTGCCGGGCCAGGGATACTGGCACAGGGCCATGACCGCGGCCGGGGCGAGCCGCACCGAGCCGCGCCGCTCGTGCTCGATGCGGGCGATGAGCTCGTTGACGAGCAGCGGGATGTCCTCGACCCGCTCGCGCAGGGGCGGCATCTCGATGGGGAAGACGTTGAGCCGGAAGTAGAGGTCCTCGCGGAACTTGCCCTCCCCGATCAGGGCCTCCAGGTTGCGGTGGGTGGCGGCCACGATGCGCACGTCGGCCTGGATGCTGCGGTTGCTGCCCACCCGCTCGAAGACGCGCTCCTGCAGCACGCGCAGGAGCTTGACCTGCATGGGCAGCGGCATGTCCCCGATCTCGTCCAGGAACAGGGTGCCGCCCTGGGCCATCTCGAAGCGGCCCTGGCGGGCGCTGATCGCCCCGGTGAAGGCACCCTTCTCGTGCCCGAAGAGCTCGCTCTCGAGGAGCTCGCCCGGGATGGCGCCGCAGTTGACCGGCACGAAGGGACCGTCGCGGCGCGCGGAGTAGTAGTGGATGTTGCGTGCGACGACCTCCTTGCCGGTGCCGGTCTCGCCCAGGATGAGGACCGTGGCGTCGGTCTCGGCCACCTGCTCGATGAGCCGGCGCACGCGCTGGATGGCGCGGCTGTGGCCCACGAGGGAGCGGAACAGCTCCACCGGCCGGCGCCGCCGGCGCCGCTCCTGGCTCTCGCGGTAGATCTCGGCCTGCTGCAGGACGCTGGTGACCTCGGGGTACTTGAGCGGCTCGGCCAGCCGCCCCAGCACCGCGCGTCCCAGCCCCTCCGGCAGCGCCTCGTCGCGCCCGCCGCCGAGCAGGTACACGGGCAGCTTCGGGTCCCATTCGCGCAGCCGCCCCACCAGGCCGGCGAGGTCCCTGGCGGCGTCCTCGCCCACCCAGGCCGCGAGCGTCGTGCCCGGCTCGCCGGCCTGCGCGCGCCAGCCGCGCGCATCGGCCTCCACCGGCTCGTAGTCGAGGAATTCCAGGATGTGGGCGGCGCGCCCGCGGCGGGCCGTGTCGCCGTCGATGAGGAGCACCCGCTGGCGGAGGCCCTGCTGCAGGGCCTCCGCCGCCTCGGCCTCCCTGGTCGCCTGCATCGGACGCACCCCCCGGCTGCCGCACGGACGCGGTCAGTAAAACACCCGAGGGGGCGGATGTCAAAACTTTGACGTAGGGGCTCGTCCAGATCTCAGGGGAGCGGCCCGGCGTAGGCGGCGACGGCCTCGCGCCCCCTGCTCAGCCGGCGCAGCGCCGCCTGCGCCTCCTCGCGCGCGGCGAGCACGCAGGCCACGGTCTCGCGATCGAGCTCCAGGACGCGCTCGAGCACGACGCGCAGGCGCTCACCCGGCAGCAGCCGCCCCTCGCACAGCGCGCGCAGGACCGGCTCGCGCTGGACATGGAGCTCGGCGAGGTGCTCCCAGGCGCCCGTGCGCGCTGCCTCGCGCATCTGCCGGCTGAGCCTGAGCACGTGCTCGCCGGCGTCGGTGATCCTGGATGCGGGAACGCTCACCGCCCCACTCCCGCCACCGCCCCCGACGGGGCGGCGGACTCGCGCGCCAGCACCTCGGGGATGGCCGCCCAGGCGCTCTTGATCTGGGCGAGCAGACCCGTCACCTCGTCCAGGATCGCCGGGTCGTTGCGCAGGTTGGCCTCGGTGAGGCGCCGCTCCATGTAATCGTACAGGGCCTCGAGGTTGGCCGCGATCTCGCCGCCGCGCTCATGGTCCAGCGCGGTGCGCAGGCCCTCGATCACCGACACCGCCCACCCGATCTGCTCGCCCTTGCGGGCGATGTCACCCCTGAGCATGAAGGCGCGGGCGCGCCCGATCCGCTCGATGGCTCCGTCGAGGAGCATGGCGATCAGCCGGTGGCCGTCGGCCCCCTCCACCGTGGTCTCGGTCTGGAGCTTCGTGTACTGCCGCAGTGCGTCGTGCATGCCGCCGTAGCTCATCGTGCTGCCACCCCTTCCGCCTGGTACAAGCTGATGCGTGCTCGAGTCCCCCTCTTTAGCGGTCGCGCGCGCCATCCCTTTAGCGCTGCTGGCGCGCCTGGGCCTGGATGGCCGTGAGCTGGCCGAGCTGCTGCTGCAGATAGGCGCTCGTGGTCGAAAGCTGCCCCAGCAGCACGTCGAGCGCCGTGAACTGGGCGCGGTAGCGGGCCTCCAGCGCCTCGAGGCGCCGTTCGAGCCGCTCACGCTCCTCGCCGAGGCGCTCGATGCGCGTCTGTATGCCCTCCTCGCGCGCATCGATCAGGCCGTCGTCGGCCAGGAAGGCGCCGATCAGCTCGTCGAGGGCGGCCGCCACGCCGCGGGTGAAGGCCACCGTGCCACGGTCGCCGGTCGTGCCGCCGACGATCCGCAGCGCCAGCCCCTCGGCGGGCGAGCCCGCCGCGCCGGTCAGGACCTGGCCGCTGCCGGTGGCGCCGACCCCGCCGATGCTGCCGGCGACGTCCGTGCCCGCGGTGCCCGCGCCCACGGAGAAGCCGAGCGTCGAGGCGGTGCTCGTGTCCACGGCGGTGAACTCGACCGTGGAGGCCGAGCCGTAGCGCGCGGAGGTGACGACCAGCCGCGCGTTGGCCGCGTCGTAGCTCACGTCCACCGAGACGCCCGCGTCCTTGAGCACCTGGTCGGCGTTGATGCGGGCCTGGACCTCGGCCGCCAGCGCCGAGCCCGAGGAATAGCTGCCCCGGGTGAGCGTGATGGTGCCGGACTGGATGCCGTCCACCTTCAGGGAGAAGGTGTCGTTGTCGGCGTCGATGGTCACCGTCCCCCCCGCGGAGAAGTCCGGGAGCACGCCCGCGCCGTTGTAGTAGCCGCGGGTCGCCATGGCGGTGACCTTCACCGCGTAGGTGCCGGGCTCGGTGGCGGGACCCGCCTTCTCGAAGCGCACGAAGGTGTCCGTGGGCCGGCCGTAGGCCGCGAACAGCGCCGCCACGCCCTCGCGGTCCGCATCCAGGGCCTTTCCCAGCGCCGAGCGGTCCAGCTCGAGCCGGCCTTCCTTGCCGGTGCGGATGCCGACGTCCACCAGCGCGCGATAGCTGCCGCCGGCGGCCTCCACGGGATCGGAGATCAGGCGCCGCAGCCGCGACTCGATGGTCCGCAATGCCGCGTCGCCGATCAGCACGCCCGCCGTCCCTGTGGCCGCATCGTAGGAGGAGACGGACCGGATGGCGTCCACGAGCTCGTTGAAGCCATCGACGAAATCCTGCACCGCCGACTCGATCGACGCGCGGTCGAGCGCCACCTGGACCGTGACCGGGGCCGAGGTGACCGCCTTGAGCTCCAGTGTCAGCCCCTCGACCGCCTGGTCGATGGTGTTGCTGGCGCTGGTCACGGCCAGCCCGTTGATGGTGAGCGAGGCGTCCTGCGCCGCCACCGTCTGGTCCAGGTTCGTGGCCGAGGCGTTGAAGGCGAGCCGCGACAGGCCCGCGTTGTCGGTATCGCTGCCGTCGGCGTCGCCGCTGACGCTCACCTCCATGCTGTAGTCCTCGCCGGTGCGCTTCGAGGTGAGCACCAGGCGATAGCCGCTGCCGTCGTTGACGATGGCGGCCTGGACCCCGGCGTCGGCGGCGTTGATGGCGTCGCGGATGCCGGCGAGCGTGCTGTTGCTCGAGTCGATGGTGAGGGTGAGGCTCGCCTGCTCGGGGTTCTGCGTGAAGCTGGTGTAGGTGTCGGTGGCGGGATCGTAGACCGTC
This sequence comes from Gammaproteobacteria bacterium, assembly GCA_026989495.1. Taxonomy (GTDB): domain Bacteria; phylum Pseudomonadota; class Gammaproteobacteria; order S144-34; family S144-34; genus S144-34. The sequence goes on from JALSJE010000028.1 coordinate 24,249, forward strand.
TTCCCGAAGCGGATGGTGAGCGTGCCCGTGCCCACCACGTCGGCCGGGTCCGAGAAAGCGGCCGACGCGAGCGCGTGGGCCCGCGCCAGCCTGCTGACGGTGATGCTGTAGCTGCCTGCGGCCGCCCCCTCGCCGGCGGTGGCGCCGACCTTGCCGTCATCCGACGAGCTCGCGCTCATGCGGCCGAAGGCACCGGCGTCCGCCAGCGCCGACACCCTGGACCGGAAGGCCGACAGCGCCGATTTGACGCTGCCGAGGGCCGAGAGCTGCGCCTGGAGCCGGGCTTCCTTCCGTGTGAAGCGGGCCTCGGCCGGCGCGCGCTCGGCGTTGACGAGCTGCTGCACGAGGCTCGCCACGTCCAGCCCCGATCCGATGCCCGGCGAAGCGATGTTGGCCATGACGCTCCTCCCTCCCCGGCCGCCGCGAGCCGGAAACTATCAAGAGCCGTGCCAGACGCTCAGGCCCGCGCCCGGAACAGCAGCCCCTCGACCCGCTCCCGGGGGCCCTCCGCCAGGGCCCGCGCGATGGCGATGACCTCTTCGGGCGGGATCTGGCGGATGATCCGGTCGGTGGCAGGATCGAGGACCTGGATCACGGTGCGGCCGGTGGTCTCGTCCACGCTGAAACGGAGCTCCCGGCGCACCGCCTGCACGTAGGCCTGGATGCGCCGGACCGCCTCCTCGGTGCCGGAGCCCTCCGGCGAAGCGGCCCCGTCCGGCCCCGACATGCCTGCGCCGGCAGGCCGTTCCGGCAAGGGCTTGCCCTCCGCCGGCGCCGGGCCGCCGCCGGGGACCCCGGCGGTGGCGGGCGGCGCCTCGCGCCGCACCGCGGTCCCGGCCACGGCCGGCGGCTGCACGGCGTTCGGTATGATCCGCATCGCTTCCCTCCTCTAGGCTGCGCCCGTCCCGGGGCGTCGGGCAGGGGGACGCGGCGCAGGGAGAGGGCCTCCCTGCGCCGCGTCCGGCCGCGTCCCTGCCGCCCGCAGTCCCTTACTGCAGCAGCGCCAGGACCGTCTGCGGGACGGCGTTGGCCTGGGCCAGCATGGCGATGCCGGCCTGCTGCAGGATCTGCACCCGGGTGAGCTCGGCGGTCTCGGCCGCGAAGTCCGCGTCCCGGATCCGCGAGCGCGCGGCGGAGAGGTTCTCCGAGGTCGCGCTCAGGTTCGAGACCGTGGACTCGAAGCGGCTCTGGATCGCGCCCAGCTTCGCCCGCGAGGAGTTGAT
>JALSJE010000029.1 GCA_026989495.1 Gammaproteobacteria bacterium
GCCATTGGCCCACACAATGGATGACAAGGGAACGCTCCCGCTGCTAAGATCCTGATTACACGGGAGCAATGGCGGCAGATGGCGGAGAGAGAGGGATTCGAACCCTCGAAGGGGCTTTTGGCCCCTTACTCCCTTAGCAGGGGAGCGCCTTCGACCAGCTCGGCCATCTCTCCGGAAACAAGGGCTTGAGGCAGCCCTCGCGGGCTAGCATAGCCGCCGGCCCGGCCGGCGTAAAGCTGCTGCGGCACTCAGCCGGCATCGCTCGGGCCGCCCTCATTCCCGGGGGCGTCGGCGGCCGGCGCCGGCTCGGCCCCGCCCGCCTGCTGGGCCGCCTGCTCGCGCTCGCGCTTGATGCGCTCGTAGATCTCCTCGCGGTGGACCGCGATCTCCTTCGGCGCGTTCACGCCGATGCGGACCTGGTTGCCACGAACCCCGAGCACGGTGACGGTCACCTCGTCACCGATCATCAGCGTCTCACCCACCCTGCGCGTAAGAATCAGCATGGTTCCGCTCCTTGTCCGTCAATCACCCCGTTGCCTCCCCGGGGCCGCGCGCTTTGTTTGGACTTCGTTCCCCTCCGAGGGTTCTTCCCGTTATCGGCACGCGCCGCGGGGAATGAAGGCCCGCCCGGGCCTCTCTCTTTAAGGTTTTATGGTTATGGCATCCACTCAGCGCAGCGGGACGCGGCGCCCCGCCATCTGCGGCTTCCCCGTGTCAAGTATACCTTACGAGTCAGCTCCCGGACGGCGCCTCGCCCGCGGCAGGTGCCGCTCCCTCCGCCGCCGGCACGGGCCCGCGGTCCAGCTCGAAGGCCTCGTGCAGGGCCCGCACGCCAAGCTCCAGGTACTTCTCGTCCACCACCACCGAGATCTTGATCTCGGAAGTTGAGATCATCCGGATATTGATCCCCTCCTTGGCGAGAGCCTCGAACATGCGGCTGGCGATGCCCGCATGGGAGCGCATCCCGACGCCCACCAGCGAGATCTTCACGATGCGGTCGTCGCCCGTGACCTCGCGCGCGCCCAGCTCGGCCGCGGTGGCCTTCAGGATCTCGAGGGCCTTCGGGTAGTCGTTGCGGTGGACGGTGAAGGTGAAGTCCGTGGTGCCGTCCTCGCCCACGTTCTGCACGATCATGTCCACCTCGATGTTGGCCTCGGCGATGGGGCCCAGGATGCGCCAGGCCACGCCCGGCTGGTCGGGCACGCCCACCACGGTGAGCTTGGCCTCGTCGCGGTTGAAGGCCACGCCGGAGATCAGCGGCTGCTCCATCTCGGGCTCCTCGTAGGTGATCAGGGTGCCGGGGCCCTCCTCGAAGGTCGAGAGCACCCGCAGCGGCACGTTGTACTTGCCGGCGAACTCGACGGCGCGGATCTGCAGCACCTTGGAGCCGAGGCTCGCCATCTCGAGCATCTCCTCGAAGGTGATGCGATCGAGGCGGCGCGCCTCGGGCGCGACGCGGGGGTCGGTGGTGTAGACCCCGTCCACGTCCGTGAAGATCTGGCACTCGTCGGCGCCGAGGGCCGCGGCCAGCGCCACGGCGGTGGTGTCGGAGCCGCCGCGCCCGAGGGTGGTGATGTTGCCGTGCTCGTCCACCCCCTGGAAGCCGGCCACCACCACCACGCGCCCCTCGGCGAGGTCGCGCCGCACACGCGCGGCGTCGATGTCGCGGATGCGCGCCTTGTTGTGGGCGCTGTCGGTGAGGATATGGACCTGCGCGCCGGTGTAGGAGCGCGCGGGGCAGCCGCGCTTGGCGAGCGCGATGGCCAGCAGCGCGATGGTGACCTGCTCGCCGGTGGCGAGCAGCACGTCGAGCTCGCGCGGATCGGGCCGCTCGGTGATGGCGCGGGCGAGCCCCAGGAGGCGGTCGGTCTCGCCGCTCATGGCCGAGACCACCACCACGACCTGGTGTCCCTGGCGGCGCGTGGCCGCGACCTTGTCGGCCACGTGCTCGATGCGCTCGATCGAGCCTACCGAGGTGCCGCCATACTTCTGGACGATCAGCGCCATGGACCCATCCCCGGGAAAGGCGCCGAATTTAACACCAGGGCCCGGCCCCCGGGCAAGCGCTCAACCGGCCAGCCGCGCGCGCACCAGCCCGGGCACGGCCGCCAGCGCCGCATCGAGGGCGCCCGCGTCGGTGCCGCCCGCCTGGGCGAAATCGGCACGGCCGCCGCCGCGCCCGCCCACGCGCCGGGCGACCTCGTTGACCAGCTCGCCCGCCTCGAGGCTGTCCGTGAGGTCCTCGGTGACGCCCGCGGCGAGGCGCACCTTGCCGTCCTCGCCGGCCGCGCCCAGCACCACCACCGCGCTCCCCAGCCGCGCCTTCCACTGGTCCACGGCCCCGCGCAGGGCCCTGGCGTCGGCGCCGTCGAGGCGCGCGGCGAGCACCTTGACCCCTTCGACCTCCACCGCCTGGGAGGCGAGGTCGGCGGCCGCGCCCGAGGCGAGCCTCTGGCGCAGCCGCTCGAGCTCCTTCTCGAGCTGGCGCTGGCGCTCGAGGAGCTGGCGCAGCTTCGCGTCGGCCTCCTCTGGCCGGCCGCGCAGCAGCTCGGCCACGCGGGCGAGACGTTCCTCGTTGTCCTCCACCCACCGCAGCGCCCGCTCGCCCGTCAGCGCCTCGATGCGGCGCACGCCCGCGGCCACGCCCGACTCGGAGACGATCTTGAACAGGCCGATGTCGCCCGCGCGGCGCACGTGCGTGCCGCCGCAGAGCTCGATGGAGAAATCGCCGATGGTGAGCACGCGCACCTCGTCGCCATACTTCTCCCCGAACAGCGCCATGGCGCCGGCGGCGAGCGCCTCCTCGAGGGGCCTGACCTCCGCGCGCACCTCGGCGTTGCGGCGGATCTGCTCGTTGACCAGCCGCTCGACCGCCTCGATCTCCTCGCGCGTGAGCGGGGCGTCGTGGGAGAAGTCGAAGCGCAGGCGGTCCGGGGCGACGAGCGAGCCCTTCTGCTGCACGTGCGTGCCGAGCACGCGCCGCAGGGCCGCGTGCAGGAGGTGCGTGGCGGAATGGTTGAGGGCGGTGGCGCGCCGGGCGCCCTCGTCCACCCGCGCGCGCACGCGCTGCCCCACCGCGAGCGCCCCGGCACGCACCACGCCGAAGTGGGCATGGGCCGCGCCATGCCTGCGCGTGTCGCGCACCTCGAACTCGGCGCCGTCGCGCCCCTCGCCGTCCGCGGCCACGATCCAGCCGCGGTCGCCCACCTGGCCGCCGGACTCGGCGTAGAAGGGCGTGCGGTCCAGGATCACCACGCCCTCCTCGCCCAGGCCAAGGCGCTCGACCTCCCCTCCGGCGCGCAGGAGCTTGACGACCGTGGCCTCCTCCTCGAGCCGCTCGTAGCCCACGAACTCGGTCTCGCAGCCCTCCGCCGCGGCGGGTGCGGCGTAGTCGGCCTCGAAGCGGCTCGCCGCCCGCGCCCGCTCGCGCTGGCGCGCCATCTCGCGCTCGAAGCCGGCCATGTCGAGCTCGAGCCCCCGCTCGAGGGCGACGTCGCGGAGCAGGTCCGTGGGGAAGCCGTAGGTGTCGTAGAGGCGGAAGATGAGCTCGCCCGGGATCACCCGGCCCTCGAGGCGCGCCAGCGCCTGCTCCAGGATGCGCAGGCCCTGCTCGAGGGTCTCGGCGAAGCGCGCCTCCTCGCGCCGGATGGCCTCGGCCGCGCGATCGCGGCCGGCGGCGAGCTCCGGGTAGGCCTCGCCCATGATCTCCACCAGGGGGTCCACCAGGCGGTGGAGGAAGGGCTCGCGCAGGCCGAGCTTGTGCCCGTGGCGAGCGGCGCGGCGGATGATGCGCCGCAGCACGTAGCCACGGCCCTCGTTCGAGGGCATCACCCCGTCCACCACCAGGAAGGCGCTCGCGCGGATGTGGTCGGCGATCACACGCAACGAGCTCGAGCCCGTGTCCTCGGTGCCGACGAGCCGGGCGGCGGCGGCGATGAGGTGGCGGAAGATGTCCGTGTCGTAGTTGGAGTGGACGCCCTGCATCACGGCGGCGAGGCGCTCGAGCCCCATGCCCGTGTCCACCGAGGGGCGCGGCAGGGGCTCGAGGCGGCCGTCGGCCGTGCGGTTGTACTGCATGAAGACCAGGTTCCAGATCTCGACGTAGCGGTCGCCGTCGGCATCGGGGCCGCCGGGCGGCCCACCCTCGAGCCCGGGGCCGTGGTCGTAGAAGATCTCACTGCACGGCCCGCAGGGGCCCGTGTCGCCCATGGACCAGAAGTTGTCGCTCTCGTGGCGCGGCGCGCCGGGCTTGTCGCCGATGCGGCGGAAGCGCGCGGGGTCGACTCCGACCTCCTCGAGCCAGATGCGCGCCGCCTCGTCGTCGTCCTCGTAGACGGTGACCCACAGCCGCTCGGGCTCGATGCCGAGGACCCCGGTGAGGAACTCCCAGGCCCAGCGGATGGCCTCGCGCTTGAAGTAGTCGCCGAAGCTGAAGTTGCCCAGCATCTCGAAGAAGGTGTGGTGCCGGGCGGTGTAGCCGACGTTCTCGAGGTCGTTGTGCTTGCCGCCGGCGCGCAGGCAGCGCTGGCAGCTGGCCGCGCGCGCGCAGGCGCGGCGCTCGCGGCCGAGGAAGACGTCCTTGAACTGCACCATGCCGGCGTTGGTGAACAGCAGCGTGGGGTCGTTCGCCGGCACGAGCGGGCTCGAGGGCACGATCTCGTGCCCGCGTTCGCGGAAGAAGTCCAGGAAGGCGCGGCGCAGCTCGGCCGAGCTCGTCGGCCGCCCCGCCCGCCTGCCGGCGGCGCGCTTGCCTGCCTCAGCGCTCATCGTCGGTCTCCCATCCCCTCAGCACGCCCCGCACCACATCGTCCGGGAAGCCCCGCCCGCGCAGCCAGCGCCCCTGGCGCGCCCGCCCGGCGGGGTCCTCGGGCAGCGCGTCGCCGAAGCGCCGCGCGCGCACGGCCGCCGCCGCCGCGGTCCAGTCGGCCTCCAGGCCCGCCAGCGCAAGCGCGATCTCGGCCTCGCCCACGCCCCGCTCGCGCAGCTCGGCGCGGATGCGCAGCGGACCGTAGCCACGCTCGGCCCGGCTGCGGGCGTAGGCCTCGGCGTAGCGGGCGTCGCTCTGGAGGCCGTCCCGGGCCAGGCTGTCGAGGGCGGCGGCCACCTCCTCCGGCGCGTGCCCGCGGGCGGCGAGCTTGGTGGCGAGCTCCACGCGGCTGTGCTCGCGCCGGGCGAGCAGCCGCAGGGCCTGCGCCCGCGCCGTGGCCCTACTCGACCGGGCCCGCATGCCGCGCCGAGGCGGGGGCGGGCGGGGTGAGGGAAGCTTCCATACCAGAGGCCTGCCGCCCGCCTCGGGCAACCACGCCCGCCGCCGCGCACGATCCATGCCCGCCCGCCCCCTGCTCCGGCCCCTGCGGCTTCTCGCGCGCGCCCGCTGGGCCTTCGCGCGGGCCGTAGACCCCGCCACGGCCCGCCCTCCAGGCCGGCGCGGGCGCGGCTGCGAAGACCGCAACCATCCGGAGCCCTCGATGCGGCATGCGGGCTAGGCCTCCGCGGGCTCATCGGCGGCCGCCGTGCGCGCGAGCAGCTTCTCGCGGATGCGCGCCTCGATCTCGGCCGCGATCTCCGGGTTCTCGCGCAGGAACTGGCGCGCGTTCTCCTTGCCCTGGCCGATGCGCTCGCCCTGGTAGCTGTACCACGCGCCGGACTTGTCCACGATCCCCTGCGCCACCCCCAGGTCGAGGATCTCGCCCTCGCGCGAGATGCCCTCGCCGTAGAGGATCTCGAACTGGGCCTGCTTGAAGGGCGGGGCGAGCTTGTTCTTGACCACCTTGACGCGAGTCTCGTTGCCGATGGCCTCGTCGCCCTTCTTCAGCGTGCCGGTGCGGCGGATGTCGAGCCGCACCGACGCGTAGAACTTGAGCGCATTGCCGCCCGTGGTGGTCTCGGGGTTGCCGAACATGACACCGATCTTCATGCGGATCTGGTTGATGAAGACCACCAGCGTGTTGGAGCGCTTGATGTTGGCGGTGAGCTTGCGCAGGGCCTGCGACATGAGGCGCGCCTGCAGGCCCACGTGGGAGTCGCCCATCTCGCCCTCGATCTCGGCCTTGGGGGTCAGCGCCGCCACCGAGTCGATCACCACCACGTCCACCGCCCCGGAGCGCACCAGCATGTCGGCGATCTCCAGGGCCTGCTCGCCGGTGTCGGGCTGCGAGACGAGCAGCTCGTCCACGACGACGCCCAGCTTCTCGGCGTAGACCGGGTCGAGGGCGTGCTCGGCGTCGATGAAGGCCGCCGTGCCCCCGGCCTTCTGGGCCTCGGCGATGACCTGGAGGGCGAGGGTGGTCTTGCCGGAGGACTCGGGCCCGTATATCTCCACCACGCGTCCCCGGGGTAGCCCCCCGATGCCGAGGGCGATGTCGAGGCCCAGCGAGCCTGTGGAGATCACCTCCACGTCGCGGGCGGCGGTGCCGTCGCCCAGCCGCATCACCGAGCCCTTGCCGAACTGGCGCTCGATCTGGGTGAGCGCCGCCGCCAGCGCCTTCTTGCGGTTCTCGTCCATCCTCGCTCGCTCCTCCGGCCTCGGCCTCGTCGTGCCGCTTCGATTCGGCGAATTATCCCACAGCCGGGCCGCCGCGCTCACCCCCGCAGCGGCCAGCGGCGCAGCACCTCGTACTCGGCCCCGGCGGGGTGCAGACAGGAGCGGGCCAGGACGAAGTCGCGCACCGGCCAGGCGAGCGGCTCCGGGAGGGGCGACACCGGCACCGGCGCCGCCTTACGCGCGACCGTCAGATGGGGCACGAAGGGGCGCACCTCGGGCTCGAGGCCGCAGCGGGCGGCCGCCTCGCGCAGCGCCGCCTCCAGGCGGGCGAGCGGTGCCGGGGTCTCGGAGGGCCCCGCCCAGACCACCCGGGCGCGCGGGAAGGTCCCGGTCCGGTCGATGGCGAGCTCGAAGGGGGGCACGGCCACCGCTTGCGCGGCCGCCTCCAGGCAGGCCCGGGTCGCGGCGTCCACCGGCCCCAGGAAGAGCAGCGTCAGATGGATGGCCTCGGGCGCGAGGCGGCGGCCACCCTTGCGCACCAGCCGCCGCGCGAGCCGCGCGAGCGTCTCCTGGAGCGGCGGCTCGGGCCAGAGGGCGAAGAAGAGCCGCTCCCGCCGGGCGCCCTCAGCCGCCGAGGCCATCGAGCAGGCCTTCCAGCGCCGCGCGCACGGTCTGGCGCCGCACCGCCTCGCGGTCGCCGCCGAAGCGCTCGCAGCACGCCCGCGCAGCGCCGCCGCGGCGGGCCCAGGCGAGCCAGACGGTGCCGACCGGCTTGTCCGGGGTGCCGCCCGCGGGCCCCGCGATGCCGCTCACCGCCACGCCCACCCCGGCACGGGGACAGGATGCGAGCGCCCCTGCCGCCATGGCGCGCACCACGGGCTCGCTCACGGCCCCGTGCCTCTCCAGGACCTCGGCGGGCACCCCCAGCAGCTCGCGCTTGGCGGCGTTGCTGTAGGTGACGAGGCCAAGCGTGAACCAGCCGGAGCTGCCCGGGACGTCCGTGACCACCTTGGCGATCCAGCCGCCCGTGCAGGACTCGGCGGTCACCAGCATGAGGCCCGCATCCAGCAGCGCCTCGCCCACTCGGCGGGCGAGCCTCGCCAGGGCCTCGTCGTCGCAGCCTGCGGGCACGGCCATGGCGCCAAGGCTAGCGGCCGGCCGGGCGCGCCCGCAAGCGCCCGACCCTCGGCGCGGCCCTTCAGAGCCGGAACCGCCCCGCGCGCTCCTCGAGGCGCCGGGCCGCCTCCGAGAGCGCCCGCGCCGCGCCCACCGTGCGGCTGACACCGGCCTCGGCCTCGCCCGCCGCCACGCGGATGGCCTCCACGTTGCGCAGGATCTCCTCGCCCACCTGGCTCTGCTCTTCGGAGGCGCTGGCGATCTGGGCGGCCATCTCCGTGATCCGCGAGACCGCCCCCGCGATCGTCTCCAGCGAGTCTCGCGCCTGCTCGGCCCGTCCGACGGTGTCCCCCGCACGGGCGCGCCCCGCCTCCATCGCCTCCACCGCCCGGGCCGCCCCGGTCTGCACGCGCTCGATGATCTCCTGGATCTCGTGGGTGGACTCGCGCGTGCGCTGGGCCAGGGTGCGGACCTCGTCGGCCACCACCGCGAATCCGCGACCCTGCTCGCCGGCCCGGGCCGCCTCGATGGCGGCGTTGAGGGCGAGCAGGTTGGTCTGCTCGGCGATGTCGCGGATGACATCCAGCACCTGCCCGACCGTGGCGGTGCCCTCCTTGAGCTCGGCGATGACCCGGGCGGCGTCCTCCACCTCCCGTGCGAGGGCGCCGATCGCCGCGGCGGTCTCGGAGACGACCCCGGCGCTGCGGCCGACCTCCGCATCGGCCTCACGCGCGGCCGCGGCCGTCTCCGCGCAGCTGCGGGCGACCTCCTGCACCGCCGCCGACATCTCGCTCATCGCGGTGGCCGCCTGCTCGGCCTCACGGCGCTGCGCCTCGACGGCCGCACGCCCCTCCTCGGCGGCCGTGCCGAGCTCGCCCACGGATTCGCCCACCTCGCGCACCGTGCCCGACAGGCCCGATACGAGCTCGCGCATCCGGGCCACCGCCCGGTCGAGCGCCTGCCCGAGCCGGCCGAGCTCGTCGCGGCTCGGCACGCCGGCGCGTGCGGTCAGGTCGCCCTCGGCCAGACGGTCGAGCGCCGACTGCAGACGCTGCACCGCCTGCCGGATGCCGGCGTAGAACCCGACGAAGACCAGGCTCACCAGGGCTGTCGTCGCGGCGATGATTCCCGTCATGACGCGCCAGTGGCGCTCGGCCGCGGCGGCGCGGGCCTCGACGCGCTCCCGCAGGCGTGGGGCGGCCTGGTCGAAAAGCGAGAACGCCGCGCCGATCGCCTCCGTCCCCTGGCGGAAGACGCCGGTCGCCTCCAGGCCTGCCACCCCTTCCCTGAGGGCACGCTCGGCCACCGCGACGAATGCCCCGGCCCGGCCCTCCAGCGACTGCGCCGCCGGCGCCAGGCCCGCGGCGAGCCCGGCATCCGCACGCGCGATCGCGGCCATCGCCCGGCGGACCTCGGCCAGCCGCTCGCGCGCCCCGGCGAGGCGCAGCGCCATGGGCAGACGGTCGTCGTCGGCGAGCCGGCCCCGGCCCGCCGCGCCAGCGAGCAGGCCGCGGAGCTGGCCGAGGTCCTCGGCGAGCCGGGGCAGCGTCCGCGTGAGCAGGGCCACGAGCTGCGCCCCCTCGGGATCGGGATCGGTGAGCAGGCCCGTCTCCTCGGCCACCCGCTCGAGCAGCCGATGGAGCCCCGCCACGACCTCGCTGTGGGCGGCGAAGGTGGCCTGCGCCGTCTCGCGCCCGATGCGCCCGCGCAGCACCTTCCAGGCTTCGGACAGGGCATCGGCCTCCCGCACCAGGCCTTCGAGCCCGGCATCGGCCTCGGCCGCGCGCAGGTTGCGGAAGGCCGCATCGATCCCATGCGCGCGGACCGCCCGACCGGCCTCCAGCCCACGCTCGCCGTTGAGGAAGGCATGGGTCATGCCCCGATGCTCGGGCACGAGCTGGAGCAGCGGCCTCGACGCCAGCACCACCCGCAGGCCCGCCAGCTCGCGCGCGGCCCGGGCGCGCTCGGCCCCCAGCCGGTCGGCCAGCAGCTCGCCGAACACCAGCATGGGGACCAGGAAGACGACGAAGACACCTCCGAACTTCCATGCGAAAGGGAGCCGGTCGGCCACCGCCACGAGCGGGGCGAGCGGCCGCTGCAGGACCTTGCCCATGACCTGAACCTCCGACCACGAAAGTTGCGACGCCCTCAGGGCATCGGCCACGCACCGCCGGACTTGAGCCTGCGCCCGCTCGCCGGCGGCGCTCTGCCTCCCGGCCCTACCCGCGGGACCGTCCGTGCAGGGCCGTAAAAAAGGAAGGGCGGCCCGCTGGGCCGCCCCTGTCACCTCCCTGTCGCCCTGAGGAAGTCAGTCGCGGTCGATCTCCGGGGCCTCCATCTCCGGCGCCTCGGGTGCCTCCATCTCCGGCATCTCCGGCGCCTCGGGTGCCTCCGGCGCCTCCATCTCCGGCATCTCCGGCGCCTCGGGTGCCTCCGGCGTCTCCATCTCCGGCATCTCCGGCGCCTCGGGGTGCTCGACCTCGGGCGGCTCGATCTCCACGGAGACCGCCCCATCCGGGCCGACCTCGATCTCGATCTCGGTGCCGGGAGGCAGGTTGTCCGGGATCCGGATGCCATCAGGAACGGCCGCGGCAGGATCGACCGCATGTTCCACCCGCACCAGCGGCTGGCCGTCCTGGCCGATACGGACCTCGATCTCCGTGCCGGCCGGCAGGTTGGCGGGTACCTGGACGCCGTTCACCTCCACCGACGCCCCGGCGCCGGGCGCCTGCACGCTCGTGGCGGGGGAGCTGACCGTGGTGCCCGTGTCCGGGGCCGTCCCGGACGGCTGGTCCGGCGTCGCCGCGGCACCACCGGCATCACTCGCCGCCAGCGCCGCGCCCGCCCCGAACAGCACGCCTGCCACCGCCGCCGCCAACATGTTCAGCCTCTGCCTTTCGCTCATCGTCTCACCTCCTCGATCCGGGCGGCCTCGGCCGCCTGACGCCTGTGAACAGGGCCACCCGTGGCAGCCCAATTTAGTGGGAAAAATTCCCACGTACGACCAGCATAGCACCGGCAGGCGATCTGTCAACTCCCACAACATCCAATAGTTTTATGCCTGATATGGCCGCCGGCCGACCCGCCACGATCGTGCAGTACATGAAAAAAATTCCCACATACTCTAGAATCACCGTATGAGCGGCGAACGTGCCCAGCCCGCCACCATGAGCCCGGCCCTCGCACGGGCGCTGCGCCGGGCCCTCCGCCCCGTGGTGCACCTGTGCATCGCGCTCGGGGTGACCTATCCCGTGCTGAGCAGGCTGCTGCGGACCGTCTTTTTCGAGGTGGCGCTGGAGGACTTCCCGCTGCCGGGCAAGGCGCAGACCGACAGCCGGCTGAGCCTGCTGACGGGCATCCACCGCAAGGAGATCCGGCGCCTGCGCACCGAGCCGCGCGAAGCCGCCGCTCCGCCTCCCGGCGTCTCACTGGGGGGCCAGATCGCAGCCCGCTGGCTCGCCGACCGGCGCTACGCCGACGAGTCCGGCCGCCCGCGTCCGCTCCCGCTGCGCCCGCGCCGCAAAGGGGACCCTGCCTTCGAGGATCTGGTGGCCGAAGTCAGCCGCGACATCCGGCCCCGCGCCGTGCTGGACGAATGGGTGCGCCTGGGAGTCGTGCGCATCGACGCCGAGGGGCTCGTACACCTCGACGAGCGGGCCTTCGTCCCCCGCGCAGGACTTGACGAGAAGCTCTTCTACTTCGGCCGCAACCTGGGCGATCATGCCGCCGCCGCGGCCCACAACGTCCTCGGCGGCCAGCCGCCGCTGCTGGAGCGGGCGGTCTACTACGACCAGCTCAGCCCGGAGTCGGTGCAGGCGCTCGCCGCGCTCTCGCGCCGCCTCGGCATGGAGGCGCTGCAGGAAGTGAACCGGCAGGCGCTGCTCCTCCAGGAGCGCGATGCGGGCCGGAACGACGCCACCGAGCGGATGAGCTTCGGCGTCTATTTCTACGGCAGCGACGCGCGGACACCGTCTGCTCCGGTCCCGCCCGCTGCCGGAACGCGCAGGAAGGAGGACGAGGCATGAGCGCGCCCGGCGCCGGCCTGAGAATGCGTATCCTGCCGGCCGCCCTGGCGGCGGGGCTCCTGCTGCACGGCTGCCAGGCCGGCGCCCCATCCCGGGACGCCTGGCCCACGCGCGCGCAAGGCGCATCCAGCCTCTACACCCCCCTCCCCGGCCCTCCCCCCGCAAGCGGGGGGAGGGTGCAGGAGGGGGAACCGGACCCTGGCAACGCACCCGCACCCCGTGCAGGCGCATCCAGCCTCGCCGCTGCGGGCGGCGCCGCCGGCGGCGAGGGAGACGGCAGCGGTCTGGGGGGGACCGGGCACCGCGGCGGCATCGGCGGCACGGGGCTCCGCGCCGAAGGAGGACTCGGCGGCACGGGCATCGTGGGGACGGTCACCGCCTTCGGGAGCATCGTGGTCCAGGGCCGTCACGTGGCCCTGCCCGCAGACGTCCGGGTGCGCGAGGAGGACCGGCCTGCCGACACGGGCAGGCTGCGCGTCGGGCAGGTGGTCTCCGTGCTGGCCATCGAGCGGCACGCCGGCCACGGGCCCGTGGCGCGTGTGGTGCGCATCCGCTACGCCGTGGAGGGGCCAGTGACGACAGTCCGGCGCGCGGGCCGGACCGTCGCCCTCTCGGTCGCTGGCCAGGCCGTGCGGCTCGCGCCCGGCGCCCTGATCGAGGGTGGGAAGGAAGCGGCGCTGCGGCCCGGACGGTGGGTGCGGGTCTCCGGCCTGCGGCGGGCCGACGGCAGCATCCGCGCCACCTACTTGCTCCTTGCAGCACGCGCCCCCGACCAGCCACGGGTCGCCGTGCGCGGCGTTCCGGAGCCCGACGGCGCAGGCCGTCTCCGCATCGGCGAGCTCCGCCTGGCGGTCCAGGACAGGCAGGTCCGACCCGGTCTCCCCGTCCGGCTGGTCGGACACCTGGAGGGCGGGCGGCTGCGCGTGGCGGCCGTGGAGCCGGACCGCCTGCTGCCAGACGGCGGGGCCGGTGCGCGGCGGGTCATGCTGGAAGCCTTCGTCCAGCGCGCCGCCCTGGGCCTCGGCGTGCTCCGCGTCGGCGGGCTGCCCGTCCGGATCGGCCCCCAGACCCGCATCGTCGGCGGCGACCTGGGGAGCCTCACGCCCGACCGGCTCGTGCGGGTGGTGCTGCCGTCTCCCTCGCAGCCGCTGCCCGAGCCGCCCGAGGCCGAGCGCATCGAGGTGCTGGACGAGCATGCCGAGCCCCTCTCCCTTCCGGTGATGCCCGGCGAGCTGTCCTCCCCGGGCGTGGCGCCCGTGGACGAGCTGCCCGGGCACGGGCCCGACGGGATGGCCGGGCCGCCAGAGGCGCCGGAGCCGGGTGAGCCGCCGGAATCTCCCGAAATGCCTGAAGACGGGGAGCCCCCCGAGACGCCGGAGGCCCCGGAAGGGCCGGAGGGCCCGGAGGCGCCTGAGGCCGGCGAGGTGCCCGACCTGGAGGACGTGACGGGAGGTCCCATGCCCGAGCCGCTGGAGATGCCGGAGATGCCCGAGCGGGACGACTGAACCGCGATCCGATGGCCCCGGCCGCGGTGGTGCGGGCGGGGTCCAGACCCACGCCACAGAGGAAGGAGCCATGAAGATGAGCCATCGAACCGAGAAGACCATTCCCCACGCACGCGGCACGGCGCTCGCCGGCGCGCTGGGCCTCGCGCTGGCGGCGGCCCCGCTGGCGGCTGGCGCCGCCGAGGGCGCAAAGGTCTCCGTGGGCCTGGGGGCCTACTACCTCAGCGGCGATTACGGCAGCAGCGCAGGTGACACCGACATCTGGTATGTCCCGCTCTCGATGCGGTGGAAGGCGCAGCGCTGGCGGATCAAGGCAACCGTACCCTGGGTCCGGGTCACGGGCCCGGGCGCGGCCGTGCCGGGCGTGGGCGGTGTCAGCCGCGGCGCCACGGGGCGCACCAGCGAGTCCGGCCTCGGTGACGTGCTGCTGTCGGCCTCGTGGCTCGCGCTCTACGACCGCGCGAGCCGCACGGGTCTGCGCCTCAAGGGCAAGCTCAAGCTGGACACGGCCGACGAGCGCAAGGGCCTCGGCACGGGCTCGACCGACTTCACGGCGGCGGTGGAAGGCTTCCGCAGCCTCGGTGCGGCCACGGTCTTCGGCTCGATCGGCTACCGGTGGATGGGCGACTCCGACGTCTACGACCTGCAGAACGCCTGGCTCGGCACCGCGGGCTTCCAGAACCGGCTCACGCACCGCACCAGCGCGGGCCTGTCGGTCTATCTCCGGCAGAAGATCAGCCGAACGGGCGCCCCCCGCCGCGAGCTCAACGGCTTCGTGACCCACAAGCTCACGGACACCGTGCGGCTGCAGGGCTACGGCATCGTGGGCTTCGCGGACGGCAGCCCCGATTGGGGGCTGGGCGCCAACGTCCGCGTGGACATGGAATAGCGACCGGGAAGCCGCAGGGGGGAGGGCCCGGCCGCCTCGCGCGGCAACATCCCACGCCGGCGGTGCCCTCCCCTGCCCGTGGGGCTGCGGGGCCGGCATCATGCCGGCCCCGCCCCTCACCTCTCGCCTCCCGAAGCCTGCGCCGCCATAATCGGGCGCCATGAGCCGCCCGGTCGAGGACCTCTCACGCCACACGCCCATGATGCAGCAGTACCTCCGCATCAAGGCGGAGCATCCGGACGTGCTGCTCTTCTACCGCATGGGCGACTTCTACGAGCTCTTCTACGACGACGCGCGCCGTGCAGCGGAGCTCCTCGACATCACGCTCACCACCCGCGGCCAGTCCGCCGGCGAGCCCATCCCGATGGCCGGCGTGCCGGTCCATTCGGTCGAGCAGTACCTGGCGAAGCTGGTGCGCCTCGGCGAGGCGGTGGCCATCTGCGAGCAGATCGGCGACCCCGCGGCGAGCCGTGGGCCGGTGGAGCGGCGCGTGGTGCGCATCGTCACTCCGGGCACGCTCACCGAGGATGCGCTGCTGCCCGAGCGGCGCGACAACCTGCTCGCAGCCCTGCTGCCGGGCAGGCGCTGGGGGCTCGCCTGGCTGGATCTCGCCTCGGGCCGCTTCGCCGTAGCCGAGGAGGAAGGCGAGGAGGCGCTGGCCGGCGAACTCGAGCGCCTCGCCCCGGCGGAGCTCCTGCTGCCGGAGGATGCGCAGGTCCCGGCCTGGCTGGAAGAGCGCGCCGCGCTCACCCGCCGCCCGCCCTGGCACTTCGAGCCGGAGACGGCGCGCCGGCGGCTGCTGGAGCAGCTCGGCACGCGCGACCTCGCCGGCTTCGGCTGCGAGGGGCTGGGCCCGGCCATCGCCGCCGCGGGCGCGCTCCTCGACTACGTGCGCGAGACCCAGCGCGCGGCGCTGCCCCACATCCGCAGCCTGCGCCTGGAGCGGCGCGAGGACGCCGTCGTGCTCGACGCCGCCACGCGCCGCAATCTGGAGCTCGACCGCAGCCTAGCCGGGCGCGACGAGCACACGCTCGCGGGCGTGCTCGACCGCTGCCGCACGCCCATGGGCGCGCGCCTGCTCAGGCGCTGGATGCACCGGCCCCTGCGCGACCGCGAGGCCCTGCGCCGCCGCCACCAGGCCGTGGAGGCCCTGATCGGAACCGGCGCGGGCGAAACCCTGCGCGAGGCCCTGCGCGGCCTCGGCGACGTGGAGCGCATCCTGGCGCGGGTCGCCCTGCGCTCGGCCCGCCCCCGCGACCTCGCCGCCCTGCGCGCGGCGCTCGCGCGCATCCCCGCCCTGCGCGCGGCGGCCGAGGCCGCCGACTCGCCCCTGCTCGCCGAGCTCGCCTGGCGGCTGGGCGAGCACACCGAAGTGCGCGAGACCCTCGCGCGCGCCCTGGTGGAGGACCCGCCCGCGCTCGCGCGCGACGGCGGCGTCATCGCCCCCGGCTGGGACGCCGAGCTCGACGAGCTGCGCGCGCTGGCCGAGAACGCCGACCGCTTCCTCACGGAGCTCGAGGCGCGCGAGCGCGACCGCACCGGCATCCCCAACCTGCGCGTGGGCTACAACCGCGTGCACGGCTACTACATCGAGGTCACCAAGGCCCAGGCGGACAAGGTCCCGGAGGACTACCAGCGCCGCCAGACCCTCAAGGGGGCCGAGCGCTACGTCACCCCCGAGCTCAAGGCCTTCGAGGAGAAGGTGCTCTCGGCCCGCGAGCGGGCGCTGGCGCGCGAGCGCGCCCTCTACGAGTCACTGCTGGAGGCGGTGGGGGCGCACCTCGGCCCGCTCCAGCGCTTCGCCGAGGCCGCCGCGGAGCTCGACGTGCTCGCCGACCTCGCCGAGCGCGCCGCCGCCCTGGGCTGGACGCGCCCGGAGCTCGCGGACGAGCCCGGCATCCTGATCGAGGGCGGGCGCCACCCGGTGGTGGAGCAGGCCCTGGACGAGCCCTTCGTGCCCAACGACCTCCGGCTGGACGCCTCGCGCCGCATGCTGGTCATCACCGGGCCCAACATGGGCGGCAAGTCCACCTACATGCGCCAGACGGCGCTCATCGTGCTGCTCGCCCACATGGGCAGCTTCGTGCCTGCCGAACGGGCCGTGATCGGCCCCGTGGACCGCATCTTCACCCGCATCGGGGCCGCCGACGACCTCGCCTCCGGCCGCTCCACCTTCATGGTGGAGATGACCGAGACGGCCAACATCCTGCACAACGCCACCGAGCGCAGCCTGGTGCTGATGGACGAGATCGGGCGCGGCACCAGCACCTACGACGGCCTGGCGCTGGCCTGGGCCACGGCCGAGCACCTGGCCGCGCGCATCCGCGCCTTCACCCTCTTCGCCACCCACTACTTCGAGCTGACGGCGCTGGCCGACACGCTCCCGGGCGTGGCCAACGTGCATCTGGATGCGGTCGAGCACGGCGACCGGGTGGTGTTCCTGCACGCGGTGCGCGAAGGGCCGGCCGACCGCAGCTACGGGCTGCACGTGGCGCAGCTCGCGGGGGTGCCGGCGGAGGTGATCGCGGCCGCGCGTGAGCGGCTCGCAGCCCTGGAGGCGGGCAGGCCCGCGGTGGCGCGGGCGCAGCAGACGGCGGCGCCGCAGCTCGGCCTCTTCGCCGAGACGCCGCCGCATCCGGCGCTGGAGCGGCTGCGGGCGCTGGACCCGGACGGCCTCACGCCGCGCGAGGCCCTGAACCTGCTCTACGAGCTGGTCGCGCTCGCACGCGAGCAGTGAACGGTCTACGGCCGGCGGCCCGCGGCGAGCGCACCGCGCGCTCTTCGGCTTCGCACCGCAGGGAGCGCTTTCCGGCGGTGCTGACATCCGCCGAGCAGGCGCGGCTCCGTCCGCGGCGGGGCCGGCTGGAAGCCGGCCCCACGGGAAATACGCGGCCTCGAGGCGACCCGCTCCCTACTTCTCCTTGCGGACCAGCTTCTCCTTGATGCGCGCGGCCTTGCCCGTGCGCCCGCGCAGGTAGTAGAGCTTGGCGCGGCGCACGTCGCCGCGGCGCTTGACCGTGATGGAGGCGATGGCGGGGCTGTGGGTCTGGAAGACGCGCTCCACACCCTCGCCGTGGGAGATCTTGCGCACGGTGAAGGAGGAGTTGAGGCCGCGGTTGCGCTTGGCGATCACCACGCCCTCGAAGGCCTGGAGCCGCTCGCGGTTGCCCTCCTTGACCTTGACCTGCACCACCACGGTGTCGCCCGGCCCGAACTCCGGGATGTCCGTGCGCAACTGCTCGGCCTCGACCGCCTGGACCAGCTTGCTCTTTCCGCTCATGGCTCCGCCCTCTGCTCCGCGCCGCGCCGTCCACCCTGCCGGGGTCAGCTCCCGCGGCCCGGGGCCCGGACGCCCCGGCACCGCCGGCCGCCCCGCCTGCGGGCGATGCGGCGCTACCCGCAACTGCGCGCTTCGCGCGCCCGTGTCCGCGCCGCCCGCCCGGCGGCGCCTGCATCCGGAAACTCAGCCCTTCCCTGCCTGCCGCGCCAGGCCCCGCTCGCGCAGGTACTCCTCGAGCAGGGCCCGGTCCTCCTCGCTGAGCGCGCGCCCGGCCAGCAGGTCGGGGCGCCGCTCCCAAGTGCGCCCGAGGGCCTGCTTGCGGCGCCAGCGCCGGATGGCGGCGTGGTCGCCGGAGAGCAGGACCTCCGGCACGCGCATCCCGTCGATCTCCTCCGGGCGCGTGTAGTGGGGCCAGTCGAGCAGCCCCTCCTCGAAGGACTCGGCCTCGGCCGAGCCCTCGTCGCCCAGCGCGCCCGGCAGGAGGCGCGCGACGGCGTCGATCACCACCAGCGCCGCCGGCTCCCCGCCCGAGAGGACGTAGTCGCCGATGCTCAGCTCCTCGTCCACCTCGGACTCGATGAGCCGCTCGTCCACGCCCTCGTAGCGCCCGGCCACCAGGATGAGGCGCGGCCGCTGGGCACAGGCGCGGGCGAGGCGCTGGTCGAAGCGCCGTCCCTGGGGGCTCAGGTACACCACCGGCGCCGGCCCCTTTGCCGCCGCCCGGGCGGCGCGGATGGCCGCGCGCAGGGGCTCGACCTTCATCACCATACCCGGCCCGCCCCCGTAGGGCCGGTCGTCCACCGTCCGGTGGCGGTCGCGCGTGTAGTCGCGCGGGTTCCAGGTGGCGAGCTCCAGGAGCCCACGCTCCTGCGCCCGCCCCGTGATCCCGTAGCGGGCCGCCTCCCGGATCATTTCCGGGAACAGCGTCACCACGTCGATGCGCATCGCGGCCCGCGGCGGCTCAGAAGTCCGGGTCCCAGTCCACCCGGATCACGCCGCCCTCCAGGTCCACCTCGAGGACCACCCGCTCCGGCAGGTACGGGATGAGCCGCTCGCGCTCGCCCCGCACCACCAGCACGTCGTTGGCCCCGGTCTCCATCAGCCGCTCCACGACCCCGAGCTCGACACCCTCGCGGGTCACCACCCGCAGCCCCTCCAGGTCGGTCCAGTAGTACTCCCCCGGGGGCAGGGGCGGGAGCTGGTCGCGCCGCACCGCGATCTCGGCGCCCATGAGGCGGGCGGCCTGGTCGCGGTCCTCGCAGCCCTCGAGGCGGGCCACCACGCCCTTGCCGTGGCGCCGGCCCTCGGCGAGGCGCACCTCGCGCCACTCGCCGCCGAGACGCAGGTACCAGGGACTGTAGCGCACGATCCCCTCCCGCGGATCGGTGTGGGAGAAGACGCGCACCCAGCCCCGCACGCCGTAGAGGCCGCAGATGCGCCCGACCGTGACGAGGTCCGAGGGCGCCTTCGGCATCCCTCCCCGGCGCTCAGGCGGCCTGGGCGCCGCCCTGGGCCTTGCGGTATTGGCGCACGAGCCGGCTGACCCGCTCGCTCAGCTTCGCGCCCCGCGCCGCCCAGTGCTCGACCCGCTCGAGATCGATCTGCAGCTTCTGCTCGGGCCCCGAGGCCATGGGGTTGTAGTAGCCCACGCGCTCGATGAAGCGCCCGTCGCGCGGGCAGCGCTCGTCCGCCACCACGATGTTGTAGAAGGGCCGCTTCTTGGCGCCCCCGCGTGCAAGCCGGATCGTCACCATCTCGCTGTCCTGGTCCTCTCTCCCACCGGCGCGCCCCGCCGGCGCGGCGGCTATCCACGTAAGCGGGGCATTTTAGCGTCGACGCGGGGCGCAGGGAAGCGGCCCGTTGCACCTCCTCCTCGGCCCACCGCCCCGCCAGGCGGGAAGCCGACCGGAGCGGTTCGATCCGCGCAGAGCCGATCCCCGCCGATCGGATCGATCGGGACCGGGATCATCTCAATGGAAACGCCCCGGAGGCAGCCCGCCCGGCGGGAAGCCCCCGGACGGGAGCCCCCGCATGAGCCGCTTGAGGCCGCCCTTGCGCGAGACCTTCTTCATCATCTTCTGCATCTGGGCGAACTGCTTGAGCAGGCGGTTGACGTCCTGCACCTGGGTGCCGGAGCCGGCGGCGATGCGCCGCTTGCGCGAGCCGTTGATGACCTTGGGGAAACGGCGCTCGTGCGGTGTCATGGAGTCGATGATGGCGATCATGCGCCGCACCTGGCGATCGTCCATCTGGGCCCGCACCGCCTCGGGAAGCTGCGCTCCACCGGGGAGCTTGTCCAGCAGCGCCGAGAGGCCGCCCAGCTTCGTCATCTGCTCGAGCTGGTCGCGGAAGTCCTGCAGATCGAAGCCCTTGCCGCCCTTGGCGACCTTGCGCGCGATGCGCTCGGCGTGCTCGCGGTCGACCTTGCGCTGCACCTCCTCGACCAGGCTCAGCACGTCGCCCATGCCGAGGATGCGCGAGGCGATGCGGTCCGGGTGGAAGGGCTCCAGCGCCTCGGTCTTCTCGCCCGTGCCCATGAACTTGATGGGCGCACCCGTGATGTGGCGCACCGACAGCGCCGCACCGCCGCGGGCGTCGCCATCGGCCTTGGTGAGCACCACGCCCGTGAGCGGCAGGGCCTCGCCGAAGGCGCGCGCGGTGTTGGCCGCGTCCTGGCCGGTCATGGCGTCCACCACGAAGAGGGTCTCGCGCGGCCGCACGGCCGCGTGCAGGCGCCGGATCTCCTCCATCATCCCGGCGTCCACGTGCAGGCGGCCTGCCGTGTCCAGGATCAGCACGTCCACCAGGCGCCGGCGCGCCTCCTCCAGCGCCGCCCGCGCGATCGCCTCGGGCGCCTCGTCCGGGCTGGAGGGGAAGAAGCGCGCCCCCACCTCGCCCGCCAGGCGCTCCAGCTGCTGGATGGCCGCGGGGCGGTAGACGTCGCAGCTCGCCAGCATCACGCTGCGGCCCTCGCGCTCCTTCAGGTAGCGGGCCAGCTTGGCGGCGGTGGTGGTCTTGCCCGAGCCCTGCAGGCCCGCGAGCAGGATCACCACCGGCGGCTGCGCGCGCAGGTCCAGCCCCTGGGCCTCGCCCATGACGGCGATGAGCTCGTCGTGGACGATCTTGACGAAGGCCTGCCCCGGGGTGAGGCTGCGCAGCACCTCCCGGCCCACCGCCCGCTCACGCACCCGCTCGACGAAGGCCTTGACCACGGGCAGGGCCACGTCGGCCTCCAGCAGCGCCATGCGCACCTCGCGCAGGGTCTCGCGGACGTTGTCCTCGGTGATGCGGCCCTGGCCGCGCAGGCGCTGCAGGGTGTCGCCGAGGCGGCGGGTGAGGTTCTCGAACATAGGGGGATACCGGCTACGGCGGCTTTGCGGCGCCGGGATTATACCCCCTCACCGGCCCTCCCCCTAGAAGGGGGAGGGGGATCCCCCTCCCCAACCCTTCCCCCGCTTGCGGGGGGGGGCACGGGAGGGGGGCGCGCCGGATTCAGAGCTGGAAGACCTGCCCCCCGCGCAGGGGCTGGACCTGGAGCTCGGCCACCCGCTCGCGGCACTGGGCGCAGATCAGCTCCTCCTCGCCCGGCTTCAGGTGGGTGAGAAAGACGCGCGGGCGGTGCTGGAGCTTGTCCAGATCCACGGCCAGCAGGCTCGGGCAGTAGTGGCCGGCCTTGCGGCTGAGGGCCTCGTCCTGGTCGGAGAAGGCCGTCTCGACGATGAGCAGGTCGAGGCGCTCGTGGCGGTTGAGCGCCTCCCAGAAGCGGTCGTTGCTCGAGGTGTCGCCGCTGAAGGCGAAGGCCCCGGTGGCGCACTCGACGCGGTAGCCCGCCGCCGGCACCGAATGGCTCACCTCGATCATCTCGATGCGGCGGCCGCCGATCTCGCGCACCTCGCCCGGCCGCATGGGGGAGAAGCGCACGGCGGGCCGCTCCGGGGAAGGGAGCTTGGTGAAGTCGGGCCAGATGACCCAGTTGAAGATGTGGGCGCGGATGGCCGAGACGGTCTCGGGCCGCGCGTGCACGGTGATGGACCCGTCGAGACGGTCGAAGACCGTGTCCACCAGCAGCGGCATGCCCGCCACGTGGTCGAGGTGGGAATGGGTCAGGAAGATGTGGCGGATGGCCGCCATCTCGTGCAGGGCCAGATCCCACACCCCCGTGCCCGCATCGATGAGGATGTCCTCGTCCACGAGGAGGGAGGTCGTGCGCAACCCCGTGCCGATGCCCCCGCTCGCCCCCAGCACCTGCAGCCGCATCGCCTGTCTCACGTCCGTCCTTCGTCCCGGTCGCAGCCCCGTGATGCGAGGATCGTGCCAAAGGGCAAGCCGGCATTCTGCCGCTTCCGTCACACCTCCCCGCGCGCATGGGGGTGACGCGCAGGGTCCGGCAGGCGACGCGCCCTGCCGCAGCATGGCCTTTTGCTCCGCCCCTTGGCACAATTGCAGGCCTGTCAGGGATATTCCGGCACGTACATGAGCTGGACCGCCTCCGCCGGCCCCGCGGCCATGGCCCTCTACCTGGTGGGGACCGGGCTGCTCTTCCAGCGCCTGCGCCGCCAGGCCGCCGGGGTCCATGCCTCCAAGACCGCCCCGCTGGTGGTGGGGCTGCTGGCCGTGGCCCTCCACGCCGTCAATCTTTCGGCGCGCGTCCTGACCCCGGAGGGCCTCAACCTGGGCTTCTTCAACGCGCTCTCCGTGGTCTCGTGGCTGGCGGCGCTCATCGTCCTCGCGGCCGCCTGGCGCGAGCCCGTGGAAAACCTGGGGCTGGGTGTGCTTCCCTTCGCGGCGCTCGCCTTGGGGCTGGAGCTCGCCTTCAACTCGCGCCACCTGATCCTGGCCGGCGCTCCGTGGCCGCTCGAGGCCCACGTGGCGATCTCGATCGTCGCCTACAGCCTGCTCAGCATCGCCGCGGTGCACGCCCTGGTCCTGGCCTGGGAGGACCATGCCCTGCATGCCCACCATGCCGGCGGCCTGGTGCGGGGCCTGCCGCCGCTCGCGACCATGGAGCGGCTGCTGTTCCAGCTCATCGGCGCAGGCTTCGTGCTGCTGACGCTGGCGCTCGCCACCGGCTTCCTGTTCGTCGAGGACCTCTTCGCCCAGCACCTCGTGCACAAGACGGTGCTCTCCATCGCCGCCTGGGCGCTGTTCGGCCTGCTGCTCGCCGGGCGCTGGCGCTTCGGCTGGCGCGGGCGCGTGGCCATCCGCTGGACCCTCGGCGGCTTCGTGTGCCTGGCGCTGGCCTACTTCGGCACCAAGCTCGTGCTGGAGCTCATCCTCGCCTGATGGGCGGTCGCGCACGCAGGCGCCGGCGGTCCGTGCCGGCCGGGCGTCCCGGAGGGTGGCGGTGAGCGAGCTGCCCCTGGGCCTGCTCTTCGGGCTGCTGGTCCTGCTGATCGTCTGCTCGGCCTTCTTCTCTGGCTCCGAGACGGGCCTCATGACCCTCAACCGCTACCGTCTGCGGCATCTCGCGCGGGCGGGCCACCCGGGCGCGCGGCGCGCGGCGCGCCTGCTGGAGCGCCCGGACCGGCTCATCGGCGTCATCCTACTCGGCAACAACTTCGTCAACATACTCGCCTCCTCGATCGCCACGGTCATCGCGCTGCGCCTGATGGGCGAGGCCGGTGTGGCGGTGGCGGCGGGGCTGCTCACGCTGGTCATCCTCATCTTCGCCGAGGTCGCGCCCAAGACGCTGGCGGCCCTGCATCCCGAGCGTCTCGCCTTCCCCGCCGCCTTCGTGCTGGGCCCTCTCCTGCGCGTGCTCTACCCCCTGGTGTGGGTGACCGGTTCCATCGCCAACGGCCTGCTGCGGCTGCTGGGCGTGGAGCCCGAGGCCGCCGACAACCAGCCCCTCACGCGCGAGGAGCTGCGCACGGTCCTGATCGAGGCCGGCGGCATGATCCCCCGCCGCCATCAGCGCATGCTGCTCGGCATCCTCGACCTCGAGCAGACCGTGGTCGAGGACATCATGGTTCCGCGCGGCGAGATCGTGGGCATCGACATCGAGGCCCCCTGGGAGGAGGTGCTGGAGCAGCTCATGCAGGCCCAGCACACGCGCCTGCCGGTCTACCGCCACAGCATCGACCAGATCGTGGGCTTCCTGCATGTGCGCACCGTGGTGCGCCTGCTCACCTCGGACGAGCTCGACCGCGAGCGCCTGCTGGCGGCGGTGCGCGAGCCCTACTTCGTGCCGGAGGGCACGCCGCTCACCACCCAGCTCCTCAACTTCCAGCGCGAGCGCCGCCGCATCGGGCTCGTGGTGGACGAGTACGGCGACATCCTCGGGCTCGTCACCCTCGAGGACATCCTCGAGGAGATCGTGGGCGAGTTCACCACCGACCCCTCGGTGCGCGGCCGCGGCATCCGGCTCCAGCCCGACGGGCGCTTCCTGGTGGGCGGCAACGTGCCCGTGCGCGAGATCAACCGTCGCCTGCGCATCGAGCTGCCCACGCATGGCCCACGCACCCTCAACGGCCTCGTCCTCGAGCACATGGAGACCATACCGGAGCCCGGCACCAGCATGCTCATCGCCGGCTACCCCGTGGAGATCGTGCAGACCGGCGAGAACGTGGTGAAGCTCGCCCTCATCGACCCGCGCCGCCGCGGGCCGGGCGCTCAGGCGGACCGGACCGGGTGCTGACTCGTCGCCCCGCCCGTGCCGTCCGGCGGCATCCGCGTTGTGCCCCTTTGCGGTGCGCCTATAATCGCCGCAGAGGCCACGGGACGATGCCCAAGATCACACTCACCTTCCGCGACCGCGTGCTCAAGGTCTTTCCCCTGCGCGAGGGCGAGACCCTGGTCGGCCGTGCGCCCGACTGCGACATCCAGATCGACAGCCTCGCCGTGGCCCTGCACCACGCCCGCATCGTCACCCGCGACGGCACGAGCACCATCATCGACCTCGGCGGCGGACTGCGCCTCGGCGGCGGGCCCGTCACCGAGCACGTCCTGAGCGACGGCGATCGCGTGGTCCTGGGCAAGCACGTGCTGGTCTACTCGCCGGAGGACATCACCCGCGCCGAGGCGCAGCCGGACACGGCGCCCTTACGTCCAGCCCGCCCGGGCAGGGCCTGGCTGCAGGTGCTGAGCGGCCCGCGCGTGGGCAAGGCGCTGCCGCTGACCCGCAGCCTCGTGCGGCTGGGGCGCAGGGGCGAACAGAGCGTGATCATCGCCCGCCGCGCCAATGGCTACTACGTGAGCGCGCTCGAGGGAGAGGAGCCGCCGCGCCTGGGCGACGAGCCCCTGGGCGAGACGCCCAGGCCGCTGCACGACGGCGACGTGCTCGAGGTGGCGGGCGTGCGCATGCAGTTCTTCACCGACGAGAACGTGCAGCCGTGACGACGGAGCGGCGCCGCTTCACGCGCATCCCCTACCAGGCCACCGCGCGCCTGGAGCTCGGCGGCGAGCGCTGGGACGTGCGCCTGCTGGACATCTCGCTGAACGGGGCGCTGGTGAGCCGCCCCGAGACGCTCGACCCCCGGCCCGGGACCCCCTGCCGCATCGAGGTGCCGCTGGAGGCCGGCAAGCTCATCCGCATGCAGGCGCGGGTGGCCCACGTGGAGGGCACGCGCATCGGCCTCGAGCGTGTCCACATCGACATCGACAGCATCACCCACCTGCGCCGCCTGGTGGAGCTCAACCTGGGCGACCCCGCCCTCATCGAGCGCGAGCTCCACGAGCTCGGCGAGTGACGGCGCGGGGAGCGAGGCCGGCGGCCCCTCGCCTCCCGTCCCTTGTCTCCCGCCTCCCGCTTGGCCATAATCCGCCGCCGCTCAGGCGCATCCCCGACCGAGGCTCACGAAAAGGAGGCTGCGAGATGGGCAAGGGCGACCGCCGCACCCGGCGCGGCAAGATCTGGCGCGGGACCTACGGCAACACGCGTCCGCGCAAGCCGAAGAAGAAGCAGGCCGGAGAGAAGGGCCAGTCCTGACTCTCCCCCT
>JALSJE010000030.1 GCA_026989495.1 Gammaproteobacteria bacterium
CAACTGCAACCGCGAGGCGGGCCAGAGCGTCTTCCATCTCCACCTGCACGTGCTCGGTGGCCGCGCCATGGGATGGCCGCCCGGCTGAGGGCACGCGGCGCCTGCCCCGTCTCATCGCCGCGGGGGGGCTTTTCTGCGCGGGACGGTCCATGCACAGGAAGTGCATGACGATACGACGAAAAATCGAAATGGGCCGCGAAGCGCCATAGCGCTGATCAATCCGCGCAGCGGATTGATCAGAGTTTCCGCAAGGGCCGCCTTCCGTCAGGGAAGGCGGAGGAAATGGTCGCGGTAGTGGCGCAGCTCGCGGATGGACTCGCGGATGTCGTCCAGCGCGAGATGCGTGGATTCCTTCTTCACGGCTTCGGCGACGGCGGGTGCCCAGCGGCGGGCGAGCTCCTTGAGCGTGCTCACGTCCAGGTTGCGGTAATGGAAGTAGGCCTCCAGGCGCGGCATCCAGCGCGCGAGGAAGCGGCGGTCCTGGCAGATGGAGTTGCCGCACATGGGCGAGGTGCCCTCGGGGACATGGGCACGCAGGAACTCGAGCGTGCGGCGCTCGGCTTCCGCCATGTCCACGTCGCTGGCGCGCACCCGGTCGAGCAGGCCCGAGCCGCCGTGCTGCTTGCGGTTCCATTCGTCCATGCCGGCCAGCACCGCCTCGTCGTGGCGGATGGCGAGCACCGGCCCCTCGGCCAAGATCTCGAGCCGGCTGTCGGTCACGATGGTGGCGATCTCGAGGATGGTGTCGCGGTCGGGATCGAGCCCCGTCATCTCCAGGTCGATCCAGATCAGGTTGTGGGGGCTCGGCCCGGACATGGCGGCGCTTTCCGGCAGGCTTCGTGCGGTTGCCGGCCATTCTAGCAGACAGTAGCCTGAGGCCACGGCGCCCAAGCCGTGGCCCCGACGGGATCCCGTGCATCCGCTGACCTGGCTCTTTCTCGCCGCCGTGCTGGGCAGCGCCGCCCTCGAACTGTGGCTCGCGGCGCGCCAGGCGCGGCACCTGCGCCGCCACGCCGAGGCGGTGCCGCCCGCCTTCGAGCGTGTGGTCACGCCGGCGGCGCATCGGCGCGCGGTGGACTATGCCCTGGCGCGGCTGCGGGTGGCCCGCGTCGGGACGGTGTGGGAGGCGCTGCTCGTGCTGGGCTGGACACTGGGCGGCGGCATCGCCGTCGCCGACCGGCTTTGGCGCGCGGCGGGGCTGGAGGGAGCGGCCCTCGGCGCTGCGGTGATCGTCACCGTGGTTCTGGCCCACACGGCCCTGGGGCTGCCGCTGGCCGCCTGGCGCACCTTCGGCGTGGAGGCGCGCTTCGGCTACAACCGCGCCACGCCCGCACTGTTCGCCGCCGACGCCGTCAGGGGCGGCCTGCTGCTCGTGGCCATCGGCTGGCCACTCGCCTGGGTGCTGGTGCGGCTCATGAATGCGGCGGGGCCGCTCTGGTGGCTGTGGGCCTGGGGTGTGTGGGTGGCCTTCGGGGCGCTCATGGCCTGGGCGTGGCCGGCGCTCATCGCGCCGCTCTTCAACCGCTTCACGCCCCTGGAGGACGAGGTCCTGCGCCGGCGCATCGAGGGGCTGCTCGAGCGCTCGGGCTTCCGCAGCCGCGGCGTCTACGTGATGGACGGCTCACGCCGCTCCACGCATGGCAACGCCTGGTTCGCGGGTCTCGGGCGCAGCCGACGCATCGTGCTCTACGATACGCTGCTCGAACGGCTGGTGCCCGGGGAGGTGGAGGCAGTGCTGGCCCACGAGCTCGGCCACTACCGCCACGGTCACGTGCGCCGGCGCCTGCTGCGCTCGGCGCTCGCGGCGCTGGCGGGCTTCGCGCTGCTCGGCTGGCTCGCCGGCACGCCCTGGTTCCATGCGGCGCTCGGCGTGCCCGAGCCCTCGCCCC
This sequence comes from Gammaproteobacteria bacterium, assembly GCA_026989495.1. GTDB lineage: Bacteria > Pseudomonadota > Gammaproteobacteria > S144-34 > S144-34 > S144-34. The sequence continues at coordinate 1,890 of JALSJE010000030.1, forward strand.
ATGCGGCGCTGCTGCTCTTCGCCTTCGCCGTGCCGCCCTTTCTCACGCCGCTCACGCCGCTCGCCGCCTGGTTCAGCCGACGCGACGAGCTTGAGGCCGATGCCTTCGCCGCCCGCGCGGCCGACGCCGGCGCGCTCGCCCACGCGCTGGTCAAGCTTTACCGCGACAACGGCACGCCGCTCACCACCGACCCGCTGTGGTCGGCCTTCCACGACTCGCATCCGCCGCCCCAGGCGCGCATCGCCCGCCTGGCCGGGCCAGATGCCGGACCGTCGCCTGCCGTGGCGACGACCGGCCTGCGCGGCTGAGGGGTCGGGCGTCCCGACGAAGGAGGAGTGTCCATGACCCAGTGCGATCTCGCCTCGAAGCGCTGCAAGCCCTGCGAGGGCGGAGTGCAGCCCTATGCGCCCGAGGAGGCGCAGGCCATGATGGGCCAGCTCCAGGCGGGCTGGGAGCTGGTGGAGGAGGGCAAGGCCATCGCCCGCACCTTCGAGTTCCGCAACTACCACGAGACCATGGCCTTCGTGAACGCCGTGGCCTGGATCGCCCACCGCGAGGACCATCACCCGGACCTGGAGGTCCACTACGGCCGCTGCCGCGTGCGCTGGTCCACCCACGCCATCGGGGGCCTGTCCGAGAACGACTTCATCTGCGCGGCCAAGGTGGACGCCCTGCTCGCCGAATGAGCGGCGCGGCGCAACGGCCTGGACGCGTCGTCGCCCACTACGGCCGCAGCGCGCTGGTCGAGGACGAGGCCGGCGCGCTCAGCCTGTGCACCTGGCGCCGCCGCGCCGGGCCCGTGTACTGCGGCGACCGGGTGCGCTGGCGCCCGACGGCGCCGGGGCAGGGCGTGATCGAGGCGGTCGAGCCGCGGCGCAACCTGCTCAGCCGCGCGGATGCGCGCGGGCGCCTGCACCCCACCGCGGCCAACGTGGACCGTGTGGTCGTCGTGGTGGCGCCGCGCCCGGAGCCCGGCGGGCTCACCATCGACCGCTACCTGGTGGCTGCCGCCCAGGCCGGCGCCGAGCCCCTGATCCTCGTGAACAAGTGGGACCTGGTGGAGGCGGCCGGTGCGGCCGACGCCTGGGCCGAGCGGCTCGCGCCCTACCGGCGGGCGGGCTTTCCCGTGCTCACCGCGAGCGCGCACACCGGCAGAGGCGTGGACGCCCTGCGCCGGGCGCTGGCGGCGGGCACTGCCATCCTCGTGGGCCAGTCCGGGGTGGGCAAGTCCTCGCTGGTGAAGGCCCTGCTGCCCGACCTCTCGGTGCGCATCGGGGCGCTCTCGCAGGCGAGCGGGCAGGGGCGCCACACCACGACCACGACCACGCTCTATCACCTCCCGGAAGGCGGCGACCTCATCGACTCTCCCGGGGTTCGGGAGTTCGGCCTGGGGCCCCTGGAGCCGCGGGCGGTGCAGGCGGGCTTTCCCGAGATCCGGGCCGAGGCGGCGGGCTGCCGCTTCGCCGACTGCACGCACACCGTGGAGCCTGGCTGCGCCGTGCGCGCGGCAGCCGAGGCAGGCCGCGTCCCCCGTGTCCGCTACGAGGCCTACCGGCGGCTGCTGGCGCAGGTGGCAGGCCGGAATTGATCTTTATCAAGGTCTGACCCGGACCGGCGGGCCAGACTCCTCCCTGCTGTCACGACGCGGAGGTGCCCATGCCCGACATCGGCCTCGTCGCCGCCGCTGTGATCGCGCTGGCGCTCACCGTGCTCATGGCGCTGCTGGCCCGCGCCATCCATGCCAATCTGCGCCGGGGCGCGGCCTGGCGGGAGCAGGCGCTCGAGCGGCTGGAGGCGCTGCCGCTGGCCGAGGCGCTGGCAGGCCGGGGCGTGGACCTGCGCGAGTGGCTGCACACCACCCCCATCAACACGCTGGAAGGCGCCCTGCGGGCCTGCGACGGCTGCCAGGCCAAGGCCGACTGCGAGGCCGGCCTGGCGGCCGGCCGCGGTCCCCTCCCGGGCTGCCCCAACGCCCCCCTGCTGCGAGCGTGACCTGCCTCACGCCGGGGACCGCTTCCCCGGCCATGCTCCGGATGCTAGTCTGAGTAAACCAGTCTCAGACTAGGAAGGCCGTCATGGAGGAGATCGGGGCATTCGAGGCCAAGACGCACCTCTCGCAGCTGCTCCAGCGGGTGGCCGCGGGCGAGCGCTTCGTCATCACGCGCCATGGCAGGCCCGTGGCCGAGCTCATTCCCTACGGCGAGCGCAGCACCGCCGAGGTCGAGGAAGCCCTGGCATGCCTGCGCCGCCTGCGGACGCGTCTTGCGAAGGCCGGGGTGCGCCTCGACGACCTCCACGCGCCAGGGGAAACGCTGCGCGATCTGGCGCACCGGGATCACCGCTGAGCCGCGCCCCGGGGTCAGGTCTCCACGGGGGTGTCGGTGCGGTTGCCCCATTCGGACCAGGAGCCCGGGTAGCCGCGCACGCGCGGGTAGCCGAGCCAGGTGAGCACGAGC
>JALSJE010000031.1 GCA_026989495.1 Gammaproteobacteria bacterium
CATGCGTTCGCGCAGGCTCGCGAAGTAGCGCACCTGTACCCGCATCGCCGATGTGACCTCCTTTCCCGCCGCATGCCCCTCCACTCTAGCGGGGCGCCCCGCGGCCCGCCACCCGCCCGCCGGACTCGCCACGAATCCGCCCGGCTGGTGAAATAGGCGTATCGGCGAACCCCCCTGGGAGGTGTCCCATGAGCGAGCTCAGCCACTTCGACGAGGGCGGCAACGCCCGTATGGTGGACGTGGGCGAGAAGCCCGTCACCCGCCGCCGGGCCGTGGCCGAGGGCCGCATACGCATGCAGCCGCCCACCCTGGAGCTCATCCGCGAGGGCCGCCACCGCAAGGGCGACGTCCTGGGCGTGGCCCGCGTCGCCGGCATCATGGCGGCCAAGCGCACGCCCGAGCTGGTGCCGCTGTGCCATCCGATCCCGATCACGCGCGTGCAGGTGGAGCTCGATCCCGAGCCGGACGACGCCGCCGTGCGCTGCCGCGCCACGGTGGAGGCCGAATGGCGCACCGGCGTGGAGATGGAGGCGCTCACGGCGGTGCAGGTGGCGCTGCTCACCATCTACGACATGTGCAAGGGGGTGGACCGGGGCATGGTGATCGAGGGCGTGCGGCTTCTGGAGAAGGCCGGCGGGCGCTCGGGCACCTGGCGCGCCCCCGACCACCGCTGAAGGCGCCCACACGGCGCCCGAGGCTGGTGCCCCCGGCCCCCGGACGTCCCGCAGGCCCCGCCCCGTGGCCGGGCCGCCATCCCCGCAGGGGCCGGAGTGGGCTTCCAGGAGCGGCGGCGAAGCCGCAGGCGGCTACCAGCTGATGTAGGCGAAGCCGCGCTCCTGCAGCCGCATGAGGTCATCGGCCCCGATGGGCACCACCCGGGCGTAGTCCACGAGATCCTCCGCGGTCCAGCCGAGCGCCTTCATGGTGTTGCCGCAGGCGTGGAAGGCCACCCCGTACTGGGCGAGGCTGGCCGCACGCTCGCGCAGCTCGGGCGGGATGGGCCGGCCGGGCTCCCGGGCGAGCAGGTGCAGCCCCGGGCCGATGACGGTGACGACGAGCTCGATGTCGTCGCCGTACTTGCGCAGCATCTCGCCCACCGAGAACAGGATCGCGCCGATGTAGCCCGGATCGGCCTTGTTGAGCTGGTAGACCAGCTTGTGGGCCGTGGTCTCGTCGAAATGGGTCTCGGTGTGATGCGCGCGCGCCGTCCCCGCCAGCCCCAGCGCCCCGCCGAGCGCGGCAAGCCGCCTCAGGAAGCCGCGCCGGCCCTGCTTCCGTCCGCTCATCCCCGTCTCTCCCCCGCGCCGCGCTCGGCGCTCACGACCCATGACACGATCCGATGATAGCAGGCCGTCTCCGGGGATGGGGCCCTGCGCGCCATCCGGAAATGGGGTCTAATGTTGGAGGAAAGCGGCAGCGGCGGACGCGAGGGTGCCGATGGCGGTGCAGGAATCCTTCATGGAGACGCTGCGCGAGCAGCTTGGCGAGGGGCTGCGGCGGCTGGCCGCGCCGCTCACGACCCTGCTGGGGCGGCTCTCGGTGAGCCCGGACGCGGTGACGCTGGCGGGCGGGCTGCTCGCGCTCACGGCCGCGGCCCTGCTCGTGGGCGGCCGCCCGGTCTGGGCGGGCGTGGTCTTCCTCCTCGGCAGCGCCCTCGACCTGGTGGACGGGGCGCTGGCGCGTTCCGGCCGCGGCCCCACCCCCTTCGGGGCCTTCCTGGACTCCACCGTGGACCGCATCGCCGAGGGGGTGATGCTGGCCGCCGTGGCCTACCGTTTCGCGCTGGCGGGCGAGGCCGTGCACGCCGCCGGCGTGGTGCTGGCGCTCCTCGCCTCGGTGCTGGTGAGCTACACCCGGGCGCGGGCCGAGGCGCTGGGCCTGAGCTGCCGCACGGGCCTCATGACACGCCCGGAGCGGGTGGTGGTGCTGGGAGCGGGCCTGCTGCTCGACCTGCTGGCTCCTGCGGTCTGGACCATCGCCGCCCTGAGCGCCGTGACCGCGCTCCAGCGCGTGCTCCACACCCGCCGGGCCCTGGCGCGCCGGCCGGGCTGAACCCCGCCCGGCCCGGGCGGTCGAATTCCTTGCCACCACGTGAGCACGGGAGAGGAACGATGCACGTGATCCCCCGCCTCGCCGTCGCGCTCGGGCTGCTCGCCGCGGCCTGCGCCCAGGCCTCGGGCTGGGAGGCCGAATGGCAGCGCCGGCACACGCCTCCGCCCGGGAGCAGCGTGGTGCTGCGCGAGGCGGTGGAGATCCCCGCCCACGCGGGCCTCGCCTACATCCAGGACGGGCGTACCCTGCCCTACGCCGACGTGGATCCCTTCCGCCCCCACTGCGCGCTGGAGCTCAGGGGCGTGCCCCGGAACACCTACACCGTTCCCCCCGGGCGCTACCCGATCGTGAAGGTGGTGCACGAGGAGGACGACGCCCTCACCCAGGCCCCGGGGGCAGGGGTGGTGCGCGTGGGCCTGCGGCTCGCGGGCGGACCGAGCCACTGGCTCTACGCCACTTCGCTCTACCTGGCCCGGACAGACCGGCCCGGGGTGTGGCGCCTGCGCTGCGGCCACTGGGAGGATCCCTCCCTCGATCCGCGCTTCCTCACCCTGGACGAGATCCGCGCCACCCTGGGCCCGCTGGGCACCCTCGTCACTCCCTGATCAGGGAGCAGGAATCCGGGAAGGCATGGCCCATCCCCGCCCGTCGCCTCAGAGCTTGCGGTAGAGCTCGCCGCCCTGCTCCCGGAACTCGCGCGCCTTCTCCGCCAGCCCCTTCTCGGCCTGCGCGGAGGCGGCCGCATGCAGCTCCCGGCTGATGCGCATGGAGCAGAACTGCGGGCCGCACATGGAGCAGAAGTGGGCGAGCTTGTGGGCCTCCTTGGGCAGGGTCTCGTCGTGGTACGCGCGCGCCCGCTCCGGGTCCAGGGAGAGGTTGAACTGGTCCTCCCAGCGGAACTCGAAGCGCGCCTTCGAGAGCGCGTTGTCGCGCAGCTGCGCCCCCGGGTGGCCCTTGGCGAGGTCGGCCGCGTGGGCGGCGATGCGGTAGGCCACCAGCCCCTCGCGCACGTCGTGCTTGTTGGGCAGCCCCAGATGCTCCTTGGGCGTGACGTAGCAGAGCATGGAGGCCCCGTGCCAGCCGATCATGGCCGCGCCGATGGCGGAGGTGATGTGGTCATAGCCCGGGGCGATGTCGGTGGCGAGCGGGCCCAGGGTGTAGAAGGGCGCCTCGAGGCAGTCGGCCAGCTCACGCTCCACGTTCTCGCGGATGAGCTGCATGGGCACATGCCCCGGGCCCTCGATCATCACCTGCACGTCGTGCTCCCAGGCGATGCGGGTCAGCTCCCCGAGCGTGCGCAGCTCGGCGAACTGCGCCTCGTCGTTGGCGTCGGCGATGGAGCCCGGGCGCAGGCCGTCGCCCAGGGAGAAGGCCACGTCGTAGGCCTTCATGATCTCGCAGATCTCCTCGAAGTGGGTGTAGAGGAAGTTCTCCTCGTGGTGGGCGAGGCACCACTTGGCCATGATGGAGCCGCCGCGTGAGACGATGCCGGTCACGCGCCGGGCCGTGAGCGGGATGTAGCGCAGCAGCACGCCGGCGTGGATGGTGAAGTAGTCGACGCCCTGCTCGGCCTGCTCGATGAGGGTGTCGCGGAAGATCTCCCAGGTAAGCTCCTCGGGGCGGCCATCCACCTTCTCGAGGGCCTGGTAGATGGGCACGGTGCCGATGGGCACGGGCGAGTTGCGGATGATCCACTCGCGCGTCTCGTGGATGTGCCTGCCCGTGGAGAGGTCCATCACCGTGTCCGCGCCCCAGCGGATGGCCCACAGCAGCTTCTCCACCTCCTCCTCGATGGAGGACGTCACGGGCGAGTTGCCGATGTTGGCGTTGACCTTCACCAGGAAGCTGCGGCCGATGATCATCGGCTCGAGCTCGGGATGGTTGATGTTGGCCGGGATGATGGCCCGGCCTGCGGCCACCTCCTGACGCACGAACTCGGGCGTGATCTCGCGCGGCAGGCGCGCGCCGAAGGCCTCACCCCGGTGCTGGACGAGCAGCCCCGACTCGCGCAGGGCCTCCAGCCGCTGGCTCTCGCGGATGGCGACGAACTCCATCTCCGGGGTGACGATCCCCCGGCGCGCGTAGTGCATCTGGGTCACGTTGGCGCCTGCGCGCGCGCGCCGCGGCGGCCGCGGCGCCGGGAAGCGCAGCGCCTCGGGCGCCGGGTGCGTGCGGGCATACTCCGAGCTCGGCCCCGGCAGGCGCTCGGTGTCGCCGCGCTCGGCGATCCAGGGCGCGCGCAGCGGCGGGAGCCCCCGGGCGAGGTCGGCCTCGTAGTCCGGGTCGGTGTAGGGCCCGGAGGTGTCATAGACCACGATGGGCGGGTTGGGCTGGGGCCCGGCCGCCGTGGGCGTGGGCGTCTGCAGGATCTCGCGCATGGGCACGCGCAGGTCCGGGCGGCTGCCCTGCACGTAGATCTTGCGCGAGTTCGGGAAGGGCCGGATGGCCGCCCGCCCGAGCCTGCGCGTGCGGCGGACCAGATCCTCGGGGATCGCGCTCATCTTTCACCCCCTGCGCCAGAGGCGCCGGCTGTCCGGGGGCAGGGGAGGCAGGAAGGTCGGCTGGACCTGAAGCTTCCCTCCGCCGGCATTACCCGGGTCAGGTTCCAAGGGTATCTCTCAGCCCCGCGGCGCGGCGGCCGCGGAGCACCCCCGCTTCGCCGCCCAAGCTTAGCCCAAGCGCCCCGGGGCGCAAAGGCCGCGCCGCACCCGCAATCACCCGGCCCGCGCAGGGTTGGGGCCGGACGCCGCCAGGCGCCACGCCTTGACCTGGTCCGTTTGCCTGGGCCTGGGGCAGGCCTTACCCTTGTAGCTCGTCCCGTGGGGGTCAGGCCCCGTCCTGGTAGGAGCGGCGATGACGGAGCTCGACTTCGAGAAGGCCCGTTTCAACATGATCGAGCAGCAGATCCGGCCCTGGGAGGTGCTGGACCGGCGCGTGCTCGACGTGATCGCGAGCCTGCCGCGCGAGGACTTCGTGCCGGAGCGCTTCCGGCGGCTCGCCTACGCCGACCTCAACCTCCCCCTGGGCCACGGCCAGGTCATGATGGCACCCAAGATGGAGGCACGCATGCTCCAGGCGCTCGACGTGCAGCCCACGGACAAGGTGCTGGAGGTGGGGACGGGCAGCGGCTTCGTCACCGCCTGCCTGGCGCGTCTCGGCGCCCACGTGCACAGCGTCGAGATCATCGAGGCGCTCAAGTGGCAGGCCAGGGAGCGCCTCGAGGCGCACGGCATCGCCAACGTCACCCTGGAGACGGGCGATGCCTCCCGCGGCTGGGCGCGCCACGCCCCCTACGACGTGATCGCCGTGACGGGTTCGCTGCCCGTGATGGAGGAGGCCTTCAAGCAGCAGCTCGCCGTGGGCGGGCGGCTGTTCGTGATCGTGGGCGAGGAGCCCGTGATGGAGGCCTGGCTCTACACGCGCGTGGGTGAGGACGCCTGGTCGGCGGAGGCGCTCTTCGAGACCGTGCTGCCGCCGCTGGTCAACGCGCGCCGCCCGCCGCGCTTCGTGCTGTGAGCGCCATGGGCAGGCGCCTGCTCGCCGCGGCTGCGCTCCTCCTCCCGGCGATGCCGCCCGCGTGGGGCGCGGATCTGGCCGCGCTCGCGCGGCTCGCCCAGGCCCGCGACCCGGGGCTCGCCGCCGCGCGCGCCGCCTACCGGGCGGCGCTGGAGGCCCGTCCGCAGGCCAAGGCGCGGCTCCTCCCGGAGGTGGGCTTCGGCATCGACGCGAGCCGGACCTGGCTCAACGACCTCAGCGGAAGGTGGGGCGATGCCGCCTACAACAACTTCCGCTATACCCTCTCACTGAGCCAGCCCATCTACCGCCGTGACCGCTGGGTAGCCCTGCGTCAGGCCGAGGCCACCGTGGCCCGGGCGGCGGCCGAGCTGGAGGCGGCCGAGCAGGCGCTCGCCCTGCGGGTGGCCGAGCGCTACTTCGCGGTGCTGGCCGCGCAGGCCGACCTGGAGTTCGCCCGCAGCGAGAAGGCCGCCATCGCCCATCAGCTCGCGCTCGCGCGCCGCCGCTTCGAGGTAGGGCTGGTGGCCGTGACCGACGTGCGCGAGGCGGAGGCGCGCCACGACCAGGCGGTGGCGGCCGAGATCGCCGCCGTCAACGCCCTCGACAGCGCCGTGGAGGCGCTGGCCGAGATCACGGGCGAGGTCCACCGCGAGCTCGCCGACGCGCCCGAGGATCTGCCGCTCGCGCGCCCCGAGCCGACGGCCATGGACGCCTGGGTGGAGTCCGCGGCCGCGCGCAACCCGGAGCTGGAGGCCGCGCGCCGCGCCCTCGAGATCGCCCGCCGGGAGGTGGCGCGCCAGCGGGCTGGCCATCTGCCGGCCGTGGACCTGGTGGCCAGCTACGCCCTCGAAGACCTGAACTTCGGCGGCATCGCCGACATCAACCGGTTCGACACGACGGTGGGGCTGCGGTTCAGCCTGCCGCTCTACGCAGGCGGGGCCGTGGTCTCGGCCACGCGCGCGGCCGCCGAGCGCGAGGCCGAGGCCCGCCACCGCCTCGAGCTCGCCCTGCGCCGGACCACGCGCGCGGTGCGCGACGCCTACCGCGGCGTGCTCACGGCCATCAGCCGGGTGGAGGCCCTGCGCCGCGCCGTGGTCTCCGCCGAGACGGCGCTGGAGGCCACCGAGGCCGGCTTCGAGGCGGGCACGCGCACCATCGTGGACGTGCTCAACGCCCAGCGCGACCTCCACCGCGCCCGCCGCGACTTCGCCCGCGCCCGCTACGACTACCTCCTGAACAGCCTGCGCCTGCGACGCGCGGCCGGGATCCTCGCCCCCGAGGACGTGGCGCGCGTGAGCGCGCTGCTCAAGGACTGAGGCAGGCCATGGGCGCGCCCCGCCTGTGCGCCGCCGACGTGAGCCGCCTCGTGGTGGTGGACGTGCAGGCGCGGCTTGCGGCGGCCATGCGTCCCGAGGATCGCGCGCGGGTGCTGCGCGTGGCGGGGAGGCTCCTGCGTGCCGCGGGGCTGCTCGGCGTCCCGGTCCACGTGACCGAGCAGTATCCCAAGGGGCTCGGCCCCACCGAGCCCGAGCTGGCGCGCCACCTGCCCCCCGGGGTGGAGCCCGTGGCCAAGACCGGCTTCTCGTGCTGCGCCGAGGCCGCCTTCCGTGAGGCGGTGTGCGCCGAGCCGCGCCGGCAGGTGGTGCTCACGGGCATGGAGGCGCACGTGTGCGTGCTCCAGACCGCGCTCGAGCTCCTGGACCTGGGGCTGGAGGTGCACGTGGTCGAGGATGCGGTCTGCTCGCGCGACCCCGCGCATGCGGCCAATGCGCTCGCGCGCCTGCGGGCCGAGGGCGTGGTGGTGACCAACCACGAGTCGGTGCTGTTCGAGTGGCTGCGCGACGCCCGCCACGAGCGCTTCAAGGCCGTCAGCGCGCTGCTCAAGGAGGAGGCGCCCCCGTGATCCTGCCCGGCGCGGAGCCGGAGGTGGGCCTCGACCGCCCGCTCGATCTCCTCGCCGCCTGCCACGGGCGCATCCGCCGCTTCTGCGCGCTGCTGCGGCGTCTGGCAGAGCCCGACACGCCCTTCGACCCGGAGGCGGCCGCGCGCGTGCACCGCTACTTCGAGACCGCAGGCCGCGACCACCACGCCGACGAGGAGGTGGACCTCTTCCCGCGCCTGCGGCGCCTGCGTCCGGACCTGGCACCGCTGCTCGAGCGCCTCGTGCGCGAGCACCGTGAGCTGGAGCGTCTGTGGGCCGTGGTCGCGCCGGGGCTGGCGGCGCCGGAAGCCGGCCGCGACGCGGCCTGGCGCGAGGCGGCTGCGCGCTTCTGCGCCCTCTCTCTGGACCATGCCGCCCTCGAGGACGCCGAGCTCCTGCCCGCCGCGCGGGAGACGCTGGACGCGGCCGCGCTCGGCCCCCTGGGAAGGGCCATGGCCGCCCGGCGGGGCGTGCCTTACCCCGGCGCGGGCTGATCCGCGGCGCAGCGCGCGAGCAGGGGCGCCAGCAGGGTCCACACCCGGCCCAGGGCCCCGCGGTTGCGCGCCACCACGTCGCGGCCGCGCTCGCCCGCCGCTGCGCGCGCCTCGGCGTCGCGCAGCCAGCGCAGGAGCGTGGCGGCGAGCGCGTCCGTCCCGCGCACCGTCGCCGCCGCGCCCTCGGCCTCCAGCAGCCGCACGATCTCGGCGAAGTTGAAGGTATGCGGCCCGAAGACCACCGGCCGCCCCAGGGCCGCCGCCTCCAGCGGGTTGTGGCCGCCGTGGGGCACGAGGCTGCCGCCCACGAAGGCCGCGTCGGCGGCGGCGTAGAACAGGGGGAGCTCACCCATGGTGTCGCCGAGCAGCACCTGGGTCGTGGCCGACCAGTCGCCGGCGCTGCGGCGCGCGAGCCGCAGGCCCGCCCGCGCGACGAGGCCCGCCACGCGCTCGAAGCGCTCCGGCCGCCGCGGCACCAGCACGAGCAGCGCCTCGGGCAGCACCTCGAGGATGCGCCGGTGCGCCCCCAGCACGAGCCGCTCCTCGCCCTCGTGGGTGCTGCCCGCCACCCACACGGGCCGGCCCGCGCCCCAGGCCTGGCGCAGTGCCTCGCCGCTCTCGACCAGGCTCGCCGGCAGCGCGAGGTCGAACTTGAGGCTGCCGGTGACGTGCACGCGCTCCGGCGGCGCACCCAGGGCGCGGAAACGTCCCGCGTCCGCCTCGGTCTGGGCCGCGATCACGGCCACCTGCGACAGCGTCTCGGCCACGAGCCGCCCGAGCCGCCGGTAGCCCGCCCAGGAGCGCGGCGAGAGCCGCGCGTTGGCCACCAGGATGGGAATGCCGCGCGCCCGGCAGGCGGCGTAGAGGTTGGGCCAGAGCTCGGTCTCCATGATCACGGCCACGCCCGGGCGCACCCGGTCCAGGAAGCGCGCCACCGCGCCCGGCAGGTCGTAGGGGAGGTAGCAGAGATGCGCGGCGCCGCCCAGGTGCCGGCAGACGCGTTCCGAGCCCGTGGGCGTGACCGTGGTCACCACCAGCGGCAGGTCGGGGCGCTCGCGCCGCAGCCGCTCGATGAGCGGCAGCGCCGCCTGGACTTCGCCCACCGAGACGGCATGCACCCACACCGCGGGGGGGCCGGGCGGGCGCGGTGGCACCCGGCCGAAGCGCTCGCCGATGCGCTCGCGGTAGGCCGGGGCGCGCAGCCCGCGCGCCCACAGGCGCGCCAGCGCGGCCGGGGCCAGCGCCCACAGGGCGGCGGTGTACAGGGCGCGGGCGGCGCTCATGCGACGGCGACCGCAGCCTGTGGCCTCACCATCCCCGCTCGCGCAGCCAGTCGAGGTAAGCCGGCACCCCTTCCTCCACCGGACGGAAGCGCACGTCGCACCCCGTCGCCCGCAACGCCGTGAGGTCGGCCTCGGTGAAGCTCTGGTAGCGGCCCCGGAGGTGCTCCGGGAAGGGGATGTACTCGATCTCGCCGCGGCCGTGCCAGGCGATGACCGCGCGCGCCACCTCGTTGAAGGTCTGGGCGCGGCCGGTGCCCACGTTGAAGATGCCGGAGCGGTCCGGGTGGTCCAGGAACCACAGTGCCACGGCCACCGCATCATCCACGTGCACGAAGTCGCGCCGCTGCTCGCCCGGGCCGTAGCCGTCGCTGCCCTCGAACAGGCGGCAGCGGCCGCTCTCCCTGATCTGGCGGTGGAAGTGCCAGGCCACGCTCGCCATGCCGCCCTTGTGCTGCTCGCGCGGGCCGTAGACGTTGAAGTAGCGGAAGCCCACCACCTGGCTGCGCGCCGCGGGCAGCACACGCCGCACGTGCTGGTCGAAGAGGAACTTGGACCAGGCGTAGACGTTGAGCGGGCGCTCGTGCTCGCGCGCCTCGCGAAAGACCGGGCCCGCGCCGTAGACCGACGCCGAGGAGGCGTAGAGGAAGGGCACCTCGCGCGCCAGGCACCAGCCGAGCAGCGCGCGTGAATACGCGTAGTTGTTGCGCATCATGAAGCGCCCGTCCCACTCGGTGGTGGTGGAGCAGGCGCCCTCGTGGATCACGGCCTCCACCGGGCCGAGATCGGCGCCGGACGAGAGGCGGGCGAGGAAGTCGTCCTTGTCCTCGTAGTCGGCGATCTCGCAGTCGGCGAGATTGCGGAACTTGGTCCCGTCGCTGAGGTCGTCCACCACGAGGATGTCGTCCACGCCGCGCGCATTCAGCGCCTTGACCAGGTTGCTGCCGATGAAGCCGGCCCCGCCGGTGACGATGATCATGTCTCGCCGTCCTCCCCCCGCAGGCGCGCGACGATCCCCGAGGTCGAGAGCCCTTCCACGTAGTCCAGCACCACCACCTCGCCGCCGGCCGCCCGCACGCACTCGGCTCCGGCGATCTCCTCCGGGCGGTAGTCGCCCCCCTTGACCAGCACGTCCGGGCGCACGCGGCGGATGAGCCGCTCGGGCGTGTCCTCGGAGAAGGGCACCACCCAGTCCACGCAGCCGAGCGCGGCCAGCACCGCGCAGCGGGCCTCGAGGGGGTTCACCGGCCGGTCCGGCCCCTTGAGCCGGGCCACCGAGGCGTCGTCGTTCACCGCCACGACCAGGCGGTCGCCGAGGCGGCGCGCCTGCTGCAGGTAGGCCACATGGCCCGCGTGCAGGATGTCGAAGCAGCCGTTGGTCATGACGATGCGCTCGCCGTGGGCCCGCGCGTCGGCCACCGCCTGCAGGAGCTCCGCCTCGCTCACCACGCCGCGGTGGGTGTCCATGAGCTCGGCCACGGCACGGCGCAGCTCCGGCACGCTCACGGTGGCGGTGCCGAGCTTGCCCACGACGATGCCGGCGGCCACGTTGGCGAGCGCCGTGGCCTCGGGCCAGCCGAGCCCGGCGGCGAGCCCTGCGGCCAGCACCGAGATCACCGTGTCGCCCGCGCCCGTGACATCGTAGACCTCGCGCGCCTGCGCCGGCAGGTGCACGGGAGCGGCGTCCGCGCGCAGCAGGGTCATGCCGCGCTCGCTGCGGGTGACGAGCAGGGCCTCGAGCCCGAGCTCGGCCCTCAGGCGCTCGCCCTTCTCGATCAGGGCGGCCTCATCGGGGCAGGGCCCCACCACCGCCTGCAGCTCGGCGAGGTTCGGCGTGATGGCGCTCGCGCCCCGGTAGCGGCCGAAGTCCGTGCCCTTGGGGTCCACCAGCACCGGCACCCCCGCGCGGCGCGCCGCCGCCACCAGGTCGGACACGGCCGCGAGCGCCCCCTTGCCATAGTCCGAGAGCACCACGGCGCCCGCCCCATCGAGGCGCTCGGCGAGCCGGGCCGTGACCCAGGCGGGGTCGAAGCCCGGGAAGCCGTCCTCGAAGTCGAGGCGGATGAGCTGCTGGTGGCGGCTCAGGACGCGGAGCTTGGTCACCGTGCGCGCGCCGGGCACGCGCTCGATGACGCAGCCGATGCCCGCGGCCGCGAGCCGACGCTCCAGCGCCTCGGCCGCCTCGTCCGCGCCGGCCACGCCCACGAGCTCGGCCCGCGCGCCGAGGGCGGCCACGTTGAGGGCCACGTTGCCCGCCCCGCCCGGGCGCTCCTCCACGCCCTCCACGCGCACCACCGGCACCGGCGCCTCGGGCGAGATGCGCGAGGTGCTGCCGTGCCAGTAGCGGTCGAGCATCAGGTCGCCCACCACCAGCACCCGGGCGCGTCCGAAGTCCGGGATGCTCAGCCGCATACGACACTCAATACGACACTCACTGCGAGTGGCCGCCACTATACGGAACGGCGCCGCGCCACGCCAACGCCCATGGGGGCTAAAATAGCCCGCGACCATGGCCGCTCCCGCGCACCCCCGCCACTGGCCGTCCTGGACGGCCGCCGCCCTGGCGCGCGCCAGCGTGGCGCTGCCTCATCCGGCGCGGCTCGCCCTCGGCCGCCGGCTGGGCCGCATCGCCCACCGCCTCGCCGCAGGCCGCCGGCACGTGGCCGTCACCAATCTGCGCCTGTGCTTTCCCGACATCGACCCCGCCTCGCGTGCCGCGCTCGTCAGGTCGCATTTCGAGGCGGCCGCGATCGGGGCGCTGGAGGCGGCGCTCGCCTGGTGGGGCAGCCCCCGCCGGCTGGATGCGCTCGCCGAGATCGAAGGGCTCGCGCATCTCACGCTGGCCCGTCGTGCCGGCAGGGGCGTCATCCTCCTCACGGCGCACTTCACCACGCTGGAGATCGGCGCCCACATCCTCGCCCTGGCCCACCCCATCCGCGCCATCTACCGTCCGCTGCGCAACCCCGTCTTCGACCGCCTCATGCGTGACGCGCGCATGCGCCGCGCCGAGGAAGGACAGGTCATCGAGCGGGACGACCTGCGCGCGCTGCTGCGCGCCCTGCGTGAGGGGGCCGTGGTGTGGTATGCGCCGGACCAGGACCATGGGCTGCGCAACGGCGTGTTCGCGCCCTTCTTCGGCGTGCCGGCCGCCACGGTCACGGCCACCTCGCGGCTCGCGCGGGCCACCGGCGCGGCCGTCGTGCCCTACCACCCGGAACGGACCCCGGATGGACGCTACCGCCTCCTCGTCGAGCCCCCGCTGGAAGACTTCCCCGGCCCCGATCCCGCCGCCGACGCCGTCCGTATCAACGCCCTGATCGAGGGCTGGGTGCGACGTGTCCCGGAGCAGTATTTCTGGTCCCACCGCCGCTTCAAGACCCGCCCCGCCGGCGAGCCCGATCCCTATGCCGTGGGCGCCACCGCCGCCGGGGGCGGGACCTGACATGCGCACGGCGTCGTGGGCCGCCGCGTCCCAGAGCCTCCAACACGCCCCAGACGCACCCCGCCCCCGCGTCGCCCGGATCATCGGCTCACGAGGCAGCGGCGCGGACACGGGCGCGCGGAGCGCGCAGCCGCGGGGAGCGCCGCAGGCCGCCGAGCCCCGGAGCGCACCGGCGGAGACAGGCCCGTGACCGTCCGCGTGGCCCAGATCATCGGCTCACGAGGCGGCGGCGGTGCCGAGCGCTTCTACGTGCGCCTCACGGCGGCGCTGCATGCGGCCGGCACGCCTGTGCTCGCCGTCCTGCCGCCCGGGAGCTACGTCGACCACGAGCTGCCGCCGGAGGTGCCGCGGGCG
Source organism: Gammaproteobacteria bacterium (assembly GCA_026989495.1). GTDB lineage: Bacteria > Pseudomonadota > Gammaproteobacteria > S144-34 > S144-34 > S144-34. The sequence goes on from JALSJE010000031.1 coordinate 13,060, forward strand.
CGCATCCCCATGCGCGGCGTCTGGGACCTGCAGGCGCGCTGGCGCATCCGCCGTGCGCTTCGGCGCTTCGGCGCCGACGTGGCGCAGACATGGATGGGGCGCGCCACGCGCCTGACGCGCCTGGCCGCCGGCGCCCGGCCGGTGCACGTGGCCCGGCTCGGCGGCTACTACGACGTCAAGGGCTACCGCCACGCCCACGCCTGGGTGGCCAACACGCGGGGCATCCGCGACCACCTCGTCGCCCACGGCCTGCCCGCCGGGCGCGTCTTCCACATCGGCAACTTTGTCGAGCCGTTCGAGCCGGCCGGGCCCGAAACGGTGCACCGGGCGAAGGCCGACTTGGGCATCCCGCCGCAAGCGCTGGTGGTGCTGGCGCTCGGCCGCCTTCATCCCAACAAGGGCTTCCTGGACCTGCTGGACGCATTCGCCCGGTTGCCTGCCCGGCAGGACGGACGGCCCGTCCATCTGCTGCTCATCGGCGGTGGGCCGCTGCGCACCGAGATCCACCGGGCGGCCGGCCGCAGCCCTGCAGCCGCGCGCATCCACTTGCTGGACTGGGTGCGGGACACTGCGCCCTACTACGCAGCGGCCGACCTCCTGGTCTGCCCTTCCCGCCACGAGCCGCTGGGCAACGTGATCCTGGAGGCCTGGGCCCATGGCCTGCCCGTGGTGTCCACGGCGACGGCCGGCCCCAGTGAGCTCATCCGCGACGGCGAGACGGGCCGCCTCGTGCCCGTCGCGGATCCGGAGGCGCTCGCGGATGCGATCAGGGATCTGCTCGCCGATGGGTACAGGCGCCGGAGCTTGGCCCGCCGCGGCCGTGAGACGGTGCTGTCCGAGCATGGTCGAGAAGCCGTCCTGACGGCTTACCTCGCCCTGTACCGCCACCTGGCCGAGCACCCATCCCTCCCCCCGCCCCAGGGGTCATGCCCATGTGCGGAATAGCCGGCTATCTCGCTTTCGGCGGCATACCCCACGAAGCCGACACGCTCGATCGGATGGCAGAGCGCCTGGCTCATCGGGGACCGGACGGCCGAGGCTTCTGGCGAACCGACGGCGCCGGGCTGGCACACACACGCCTCGCTATCGTCGACCTCGAGACCGGACAGCAGCCGCTGCGCGACGCGGGTGGGGCGGTGCTCGTAGCCAACGGCGAGGTGTACAACCACCTGGAGCTTCGTGCCGAACTCCAGCGGGAGGGATTCCGGTTCCGCACGCGTTCGGACTGCGAGCCCATCCTGCACGGCTGGCGGCGCTGGGGCATGGACCTGCTCGCTCGCTTGCGGGGCATGTACGCCTTCGCGCTCTACGATCCCGCCGAGCGCCAGCTCCTGCTGGTCCGCGACCGGCTCGGCATCAAGCCGCTCTACTACCTCATCGAGGGAGGGGTGCTCTATTTCGCCTCGGAACTCAAGGCGCTGATACCCGCCCTGCGCCACGGGCCACGCATCGAGCCGGCCGCTGTGGGCCGCTACCTGCAGTCGAACTTCTCCAGCGGACGCCAGACGGCGATCCAGGGCATCGAACGCGTGCTGCCCGGCGAGGCCATGCTGGTCCGCTCGGACGGCACAATCAGGCGATGTCGGTACTGGCGCCCCCCACCCTGCACGAACGTCCGGCCCCTCCCGCTGGATGAGGCCCTGGACCGATACGAGATCCTGATGCGCGAAGCCATGGCGCTCCATCTGCGTGCGGACGTGCCCGTCGGGATCTTTCTCTCCGGCGGCCTCGATTCCTCCACGCTGCTGGCGCTCGGCGCCGGCCTTCCGGATGGACCGACCCGGGCCTGGACCGTCTCGTTCCAGGACGCCAGCGTGCACGACGAATCGGCCGTGGCGGCTCGGCTCGCTCACCAGGCTCGTGTCTGCCACGAAACCGTCGGGCTCGATGAACGGCGGCTGCTCGGCCGGCTGCCCCACGCCGTCTGGGCCACGGACGAGCTGATGGGCGACTACGCGATGCTCCCGGTCTCCTTTCTCGCCGAGGCGGCGGCACGTACGCACAAGGTGGTGCTGTCGGGCGAAGGTGGTGACGAGGTCTTCGCCGGCTATGGCCGGTACCGGCCCCCATGGCCACGCCGCCTCCTGCGCGCATTCCGTCACCCGGGCACGGGGGGATTCCGCACCCGACCCGCTCTCCCCCCCGGGCTCGCACGCCGTCTGCTCGTCCCGGAGCTCGCGGGGGCGGCCCGGCAGTGGCGGGCCCCTTTCCGGGAAGCCTGGCAGGACGCGGGGGAGAGCTGCAGCACGCTCGGGCGGATGCAGCGGGTGGATCTCGACACCTGGCTCCCCGACGACCTCCTGGTCAAGGTGGACCGCCAGCTCATGGCCTGGGGCGTGGAAGGGCGGGTGCCGTATCTCGACCACCGCGTGGTCGAGTTCGGCCTGCAGCTGCCCGACCGCCTCAAGGTGGCCGGGCGGCGTGGCAAGATCCTGCTGCGGCGATGGGCCGAACGAAGACTGCCCGCCGAGGTGTGGCAGGGGCGCAAGCGCGGCTTCACCGTGCCGGTTCGCGCCTGGCTGCAGGGGCGGCTGCTCGCCCGTCTGGCCGAGATCCTGCCCCGCACCGAGATGGCCCGCACGCTGCTGCGGCCCGGCGCGGTCGAACGCCTGGCTCGCGCCCACCGGCAGAACGGACGCCACACGCAGATCCTGTGGTCCCTGCTGGTCCTCGCCGTGTGGCATCGGGCCCTGATCGAGCGCTCCGGCGAGCCGCCTCCGCTCGATCTGCAGCCCGAGGACTATCTCGCTTCCTGAGAGGCCAAATCCGGCCTCAGGAGCCCCGCCGCCGCGATCCCCCGCAGGACCGCATCGGGGCCGAGCCCCACCAAGCAGGCATGGCGACGTGCCGGCGGGCAGACGGGCAGGTAGCAGGGGGCGCAGGGGGCCTCCGCCGCCATCACATGGGATGCCTGCCCGAGCGCGTGATGGCGGCGCCAGTCGGTGGGACCGAACAGGGCAAAGACGGGGATGCCGGCGGCAGAAAGCACATGCATGGGGCCCGAGTCGTTCGTGACCGCGAAGCGTGCATGCCGCCCCAGCTCGGCAAGCTCCAGCACCGAGAAGCGGCCGGTCGCGTCGATGCCCACCTCCCGCGCGAGCGCGGCATTGAGGCCACGTTCGGCCTCGCCTCCGACCCACACGACCCTCACGCCGGACCGTTCGATCGCCCGGGCCAGGGCACCGAAATGCGGCCAGCGCTTGCTCGGCCAGCGAGCGCTGCCGCCGGCATGCAGCACCGCGTAGGACCTCTCCCGAAGGCCATGGCCCGAGAGCCAGGCGGCGACCCGCTCCCGCACCCCCGGCCCGGCCGGGAGGAAAGGCACCGGCTCGGCCTCGGCCACGGCCGCCGCCGCCAGCACGGCCTGCATGTGCGGAAAGATGTGCCCCTGCCCACGGTAGGGCCCGGGTGGGCCATGGGTATAGGGAAAGCCCGGCCGGTTGCCCACGCGCTCCGGCGCTCCGCTCAGTGCCACCAGCACCGCGGTGCGCTCGGTGGACTGGAAATCGTAGATCCGCCGGAACCGCTGCCGGCGCAGCCAGGCCAAGGCATGCAGCATGGCGCGGAGACCATGCCGCGGCACGGCATGGACCCGCAGCCCCTGCCAGTGCTCGAACAGCCCCGCGTAGGGGGTCGACGTGAGCACCCACAGGGGCTCCTGCGCATGGTGCTGCTGCAGCCGGCGGATGAGCGCGGTGGCCATCACCACGTCACCCAGCGCCCCGAGCTTGATGACGAGCACGCTCATGCGCGGGCCCGCCGCGGCCGGCAGGCGCCCGCTGCGACGCCGACGACCAGCAGCCACCACAACACCGTCGACCAGTAGCTCGCGTAGAGGGCCAGGTGCGCGTTCAGCGGGAAGGCGGCCGCCACGGCCGCCGCCAGCCAGCCCGCCTCGGCCGGGGTGGCGCCCGCACGCAGCCGCCCAAGGAGGTGACGCCCGAGCGCCAGCCAGAAGGCCAGCAGCCCCAGCAGGCCGAACAGGCCGGTCTCGGCGGCCACCTCGAGGAGGAACAGATGGGGATGCGTGGGCACCATGCCGCCCGGCGTCGGCGAGGTGAGCCGGTCGCGCGGGTGACGGTGGCGGCGCGCCTCGTGGCGGAAGCCCCGTGGCCCGACCCCGTTCAGCCAGTGGGCGCGGGCCACGTTGGCCGCCGTGGCCCAGATTCCCGCACGCAGGCCGGTCGCCTCGTCCCACCGGTTCCAGTCCAGGCTGAGCAGGCCGGCCATCACGGCCAGCCGCTGGCCCGTCGCGGCGCGTCCGTCGCTCGAGACGGCGGCGAAGACCGCCGCCAGCAAGGCCGCGCCGGAAAGCGCGCCCACGGCCAGCCGCCGCGCGCCCAGGCGCCGCACCTGGAGGGCCGCGTAGAAAACGCCGCCGACGAGCAGCATGATCCAGCCGGACCGGTTGCCGCCGAGCGCCACCGCTGCGACGGGCAGGGCTGCCAGCCCCCACAGCCACAGCCTGCGCCGGCCACGGCCATGCGCCTGAAGCCAGGCCAGCACGGGGAAGAGAAACGCCGCCGTCACCACGCCCAGGACGAGCTTGGGATGGAAGATTCCCGTGATGCGCGTCCCCTGGGGCGGGTAGCCGAGCAGGTTGCGTCCGACCAGGTGCTGCACGAGCGCGTCGGCGCTCCAGGCGAGCACGATCAGGGCGGTGCCCGCCAGCAGCCGCCGCCGCGCCTCGGCCCGGGCCAGCACGTCCAGCACGAACACGGCCGCCAGCGGGAAGCGCAGCCAGATGAGCGCCGTGCCCAGCGCCCTACGCGGATTGACCGCGTCCGGCAGCGACAGCAGCATCGGGATCCACAGAGCGAGGAAGAGCGCACCGAGCAGCCGGAAGGCGGGATCGTCGAGATATCGCCGCGGCGCGCGCCACAGCCGCACGCCGCCGAGGATCGCCATCACCGCGATCGGCAGATTGAACAGTGTCTTGGTCGCGAGCAATGGGACCACGCTCAGGACGAGCAGCCAGTCCAGGTTTGCGCGCAGCCAGCCCGCAGAGGCCCGCAAAGCGATATTCATGAAGCCGTCTCCTTCAGATGGGTGGCCTCTGCCGGGACCAGCTCGCGGTAGAGCGCCAGGGTGCGCGCGAGCATCCGCTCGAGGGTGAAGGGATGCGTGCGCGGCACGCCCGGAGGGCGCTCCAGGACCTGCGCCACACGCGTCGTGAGCGCGTCCATGTCGCCCGGGGGCACACGCCCTTCGGGCAACACCGCGGCGAGGATCTCGCCCACGCCGCCGTGGTCCCAGCCCACCACGGGCACACCGAGGCTCAGCGCCTCGAGCGTGGTGCGCCCGAAGGACTCGGGCTTCTCCGACAGCGAGAGCACCACGTTGGAGACGGCCATGATCTCGCGCAGGTCGTCGCGGTAGCCGAGGAAGGTGATCCGCCCCCGGAGCCCCGCCGCCTCCGCGCGGCGCTCGAGCGCGCGCGCATAGCCGGCATGGCGCGGCTCGTGGCCGCCCACGACGAGGCCGTGCACGTCGAGCCGCGCCAGCAGCAGCCGGCGCACGAGCTCGATGAAGGCCTCGTGGCCCTTGAGGCGCGTGAGGCGTCCGGGAAGGGTCAGCACCAGGCGGTCGAGCAGGCGCGGGTTGTCCCGGTACCAGGCCTCCAGCCAGCGCGAGGGCGGCCGGTAGCCGTGGGGATAGAGGCACGGGTCCACGCCGCGGTGGATCACCTCGACACGCTCCGCCGGCACGCCATAGCGCTCGAGCACGTGGCGGCGGATGGCCTCGGAGACGGCGATCACCCGCTCGCCGCGCGCCATCACGGCGCTGTATCGGCCTACGGAATAGAAGCCGTGGAAGGTGGTAACGAAACGCGGCCGCCGCGCGGGGTCCATGCCCCGCCAGGCGAGCCAGGCCACCCAGGCCGGCATGCGCGAGCGCGCGTGCAGGATATCCACGCGCTCGCGCGCGAGCAGCCGCCGCAGGCGCGGCACCCAGCGCAGCGTCCAGGGCGACTTGACGCCGATGGGCCAGTCGACGTGCTCGCTGCCCTCCTCCACGAGGCGCCGGGCGAGCCTTCCTGCCGCCGAGACCACGATGGAGCGGTGGCCGGCCTCGACCAGGGCGCGGGCCACCTCCAGGGTGCCGCGCTCGACCCCGCCCGCCTCCAGCGCAGGCAGGACCTGGACCACTGTCAGGCGCCGAACCATCGGGCGAGGATCCAGTCGGCGCAGCGGCCGGCCTCGTCCAGGGGCGCCGGGGGCGGGCGGAGCGGCGTCCCCGCGCGCCAGTCGGCGTGACGGACCGCGAGCCCCTCGGCCACCAGCGCGTCCATGGCCGCGGCCACGCGCGAGCGCCGCCGGCGCGGTGCGGCGAGCAGCCCCAGCGCGGCCCCCGCGCTCAGGGCCTCGTGGGCCATGGAGACGCTGTCCTCGCTCACCCATGCCACCCGCGCCCGGGCGAGCCGCGCCGGGAGCCACCCCCCGTCCGTGGCCTCTGCCGGCACGACCTCCACGCCCAGCGGCCCGAGCGCCGCGCTCGCCGCCTCGGCGAAACCCTCAGGCGTCCGGCGCGAGGTGGCGAGCGTCCAGGCGAGCCCGTGCCCACGCTCGACCACCTCCCGTACCTGCGCGAGCAGCGCGGCCGCGTCCCAGCCGTGATGGGCCGAAGGCCCGCCCACGAGCACCAGCCCCTCGGCCGCGCGCGGGCCAGGATCCGGCCGCACGGGATTGAGCACGCCCAGGGTGGCGAGCACGTTGGCCCGCGCGGGCGGACGGTCGTGGCGCGGGACCACGCAGAGGTCGAACCAGCCGAGGGGGAACGAGGGGCGCATGAGCACCACCGCCCGCCCGCCGCGGGCGCGCCGCGCGGCGAGGAGCGCCGCGTGGGTGGCATGGCCCGCGCCCACGATCAGATCCGGATCGGGGAGCCCCTCGCCGGGCGGAAAGGCGCCGGCCAGCCACCAGCCGAGCGCCGTGCGTGCGGTCGGCGCCGGGAGGTCGTGGACGGCGAGCGCGCAGCGCTCGGCGAGCGCGCGCGCCAGCCCCTCGCTCTGGCGCTCGTGCCCGGGCCGGCCGTCGAGGATGCGCCAGAGGGTGAGGCTCAGCCCTTGAGGACGAAGGCCGCCCCGCAGTAGGGGCAGATGCGCCGCTCCCCCGGCCGCTCCAGGGGGATGTAGACCCGGGGATGGGCGTTCCACAGGCTCTCCTCGGGCAGGGGGCAGTGGACGGGGAGCTGGTCGGCCGTGACCTCGCGCACGGTGCGCGTGCGCGGCGGCGAGGTCTGATCGTTCGTCTGCGGCTGGGTCATGCCCGCTCCCCGCTCCGGTCGGCCAGGGATTATACCAGCGTGAGCCAGCCGTCGTGGCCGGCCAGCCTCCCGTGCACCAGGTCGAAGTAGCGCTTCTGCAGCCGCTCGGTCACGGGCCCGCGTCCGCCGCCGCCGATGACGCGCCCGTCCACCTCGCGGATGGGCGTGACCTCGGCGGCGGTGCCGGTGAAGAAGGCCTCGTCGGCGATGTAGACCTCGTCGCGGCTGATTCGGCGCTCGCGCACCTCCATGCCCTCGGCGCGCGCCAGCCGGATGATGGTGTCGCGCGTGATGCCGTCGAGGGCCGAGGTGAGCTCGGGGGTGTGCAGCACGCCGTCACGCACGATGAAGACGTTCTCGCCGCTGCCCTCGGCCACGTAGCCCTCGGGGTCGAGCAGCAGCGCTTCGTCGTAGCCGCAGGCCAGGGCCTCGTTGAGCGCCAGCATGGAGTTCATGTAGTTGCCGTTGGCCTTGGCCTTGCACATGGTGATGTTGACGTGGTGGCGCGTGAAGGAGGAGGTCTTGACGCGGATGCCGCGTTCCATGTTCTCCTTGCCGAGGTAGGCGCCCCACTCCCAGGCGGCGATCATGGCGTGCACGCGCAGGTTGTCGGCGCGCAGCCCCATGCCCTCGGCGCCGTAGAAGCACATGGGGCGGATGTAGCAGGACTCGAGGCCGTTCTCGCGGATCACGGTGAGCACGGCTTCGTTGATCGTGTCCTTGTCCCAGGGCATGGGCATGCCCAGGATGTGGGCCGAGCGGAACAGGCGGTCGGTGTGGGCCTGCAGGCGGAAGACGGCCGTGCCGCGCTCGGTGCGATAGGCCCGGATGCCCTCGAAGACGCCCATGCCGTAGTGCAGCGTGTGGGTGAGCACGTGCACGCGGGCTTCGCGCCAGGGCACCAGCGCCCCGTCGAGCCAGATGACGCCGTCGCGATCGGCCATGCTCATGGCTGCTTCTTCCCCCCTCCGTCGGCGGCCCCGGCTTCCATCCACGCCCGCCACAGGCGTGCCACGGCCTCGCGCTCCTCGGCGAGGTCGCCGGCATCCACCACCGGGGCCTCGCCCTCCAGGGTGAGGCGCTGGAGGCGCGCGAGGCACGCGCGGTAGCCCAGGCGCAGCGTCTCCGCCTCCCCGGCGGCGATGACGCCCGCATCGGCCAGGGCCTCGATGAGCGGCAAGGTGCCCGTGTGTGCGGTCAGCGTCGGATGCGCGTCCGCCCAGCGCAGGACCGCATATTGAACCATGAATTCCACGTCCACGACACCGCCAGGGCCGTGCTTGAGGTGCACGCGCCCGAATGGGGCGCGGTCGAGCTCGCGCCGCATGCGCGCGCGCATCCCGGCCACCTCGGCACGCAGGCGCGCCGGATCCCTGGACCGTGTCAGGATCTCGCGGCGGATACGCGCGAAGCCCGCACGCACCGCCTCGTCGCCCGCCACGGGCCGGGCCCGCACGAGCGCCTGGTGCTCCCAGGTCCAGGCCTCCTCGCGCTGGTAGGCGGCGAAGGCCTCGAGCCCGCTCACGAGCAGCCCCGCCCCCCCCTGCGGGCGCAGCCGCACGTCCACCGCGTAGAGGCTGCCCGAGAGCGTCTGGGCCGTGAGCAGGTGGATGAGGCGTTGGCCGAGGCGCGCGAAGAATTCCTGGTTGTGGATCCGGCGCGGGCCGCGGGTGGCCTCGCGCCCGCCGGCGCTGTCGTGGAGGAAGACGAGATCCAGGTCCGAGCCGTAGGAGAGCTCGCGCCCGCCCAGCTTGCCGTAGCCGATCACGGCGAAGCCGGCCTCGCGCCGCCGCCGGCCGCCGCCGCACAGGGGCGGGCCATGGCGGCGCAGCAGATGGGCGCGCGCCACGGCGAGTGCGTGGTCCACCACCGCCTCGGCCACCTCGGTGAGCGCCTCGCCCACCTCGGCCACGTCGAGGCGGCCGTCGAGGTCGGCCGCCGCCACCCGCAGCACATGGCTGTCCTTGAAATGGCGCAGGACGTCGAGCACCGCCTCGGTGTCCTCGGGATCCACCCCCTCGAGCTGGGCCTCCAGCGCCTCGCGCAGGCAAGCGCCGCGCAGCGGCGCGACGAGGGCACGCGCGTCCAGCAGCTCGTCGAGCAGCAGCGGATGGCGGGCGAGCAGCGCCGCCACCCAGGGGCTCGCTCCGCACAGGCGCACCAGCTCCGCGAGCGCCGGCGGATGCTCGTCGAGCAGGGCCAGATAGGCCGTGCGCCCGGCCACCGCCTCCAGCACCTCCAGGCCGCGGGCGAGCGCCGCCTCGGGCCGGCGCGCGCGGGCCGCGAGCGCCAGCACCCGCGGCACGAGGCGGTCCAGCAGGCGCGCCCCGCGCGCACCGGCGAGCCGGAAGGCCGCCCCCTCGCGCGTGGCGCGCAGCCGCCGCCACACCGCATCCGGATCCCGGTAGCCGGCCTCCATCAGCACCGCGCGGGCCGCGTCCGCGGGGGTGCGTCCCTCCCAGGCGGCCGCGAGCCGCGCAGCCAGCCCCTCGTCCCCGCCGGCACCGGCCGCGGCGCGGGCGGGGCGGAACACGGCCGCGAAGTGCCCCTCCACCGCGGCGCGCACGCGCGCGATCTCGGCCTCCAGCGCTCCCCAGGCGGGCCAGCCCATGGCGTACGCGATGCGGGCCTGCTCCACGGGGGCGGCCGGCAGGCGGTGGGTCTGGGCGTCGCGTGCGGCCTGCAGGCGGTTCTCCAGCCGGCGCAGGAAGCGGTAGGCCGCGGCGAGCTCGGCGGCGGTCTCCCGGGGGAGATGCCCGGCCGCCGCCACCGCTTCCATGGCATCCAGCACGGCCCGCACCCGCAGCGCAGGCTCGCGGCCACCGCGCACCACCTGGAAGGTCTGGACGATGAACTCGATCTCGCGGATGCCGCCCGGACCGCGCTTGATGTCGTCCTGCATCGCGCGTCGCGCCACCTCGCGCGCAATCAGCGCCTTGAGCTCGCGCAGGGACTCGAAGGCGCCGTAGTCCAGGTAGCGGCGGTAGACGAAGGGGGCGAGGCGCGCGATGAGCGCACCACCCGCCTCGAGGTCGCCCGCGACGGGGCGGGCGCGCACGAGGGCGTAGCGCTCCCAGTCGCGCCCGTGCGTCTGGTAGTACGCCTCCAGGGCGTCGAAGGAGAGCGCCAGCGGCCCGCTCGCGCCGAAGGGGCGCAGCCTGAGGTCCACGCGGAAGACGAAGCCCTCCGCCGTCACCTCGCCCAGCACGCGCGCCAGCGCGCGCGCGAGCCAGGCGAAGTACTCCTCGTGCGTCTCGCGCCGGCCGCCGCGCACGCGCCCCTCCTCGGGGTAGGCCACCAGCAGGTCCACGTCCGAGGAGAAGTTGAGCTCGCAGCCGCCCAGCTTGCCGAGCCCCAGCACCACCGCGCGCATGGGGCGGCCGTCGGCGTGGCGCGGCCGGCCGTGCTCGCGCCGCCCCAGGCGCTCGAGCGCGCCGAGCGCGGCCTCGATGCAGGCGTCGGCGAGCTCGCTGAGGTCGCGCAGCACCTCTGCGAGCGGGGCCCAGCCGGCGAGGTCGCGCCAGGCGATGCGCACCATCTCCCGGCGACGCAGCCGGCGCAGGGCCGACATGAGCGCCGCCTCGTCGCGGGCCGCGGCGGCGGCCGCCGCGGCGCGGGCGACCAGCTCGCCGGGCGCGTAGCCGCGGTGGAGGTCGCCGCGGGCCAGCAGCTCGCCGAGCAGGCGCGGATGGCGCGTGAGGGCCTCGGCCACGAAGGGGCTCGCCGTGAGCACGGCCCCCATGACGCGCCGGAAGTCGGGGTCTCGGGGAAGGCGCGCGCCCGCCTCCCGCGCCGCCGCTTCCCAGGCGGACCAGGCCCGCTCGTGCTCTGCCCGCAGCGCCTGCGGGACCGGCAGCCGCCAGGGCGGTAGCGGATACTGCACCATGGGCCGGAGTCTCGGGCAGGCATCGCCCGCTTGCAAGCGCGCGGCCCAGGACGGGTGCAGATACGCATGAGGGGCATCGGCTCAGCCATTCCGGTCGTCCACGCCGCGGTTCCATCACACCGCAGGCGCGATCACTCACGCAGGCAGACACGCCACCAGCCGCGCCGTGGGGCCGGCTGGAAGCCGGCCCCACGGGCAATCGGACGCAGACCGGGCGGAAGGGAGTCGTCCCCCAGAGGAAGGCCTGAAAAATCGCGATTTTTCAGGCCTTCCCCGCGGCCAGGGACGGCCGCGGGAGGGCCCATGCACAGGGAAGTGCATGACGACACGTGAAAAATCGAAATGGACCGCGAATCGCCATCGCGCTGATCGATCCGCGCAGCGGATCGATCAGCGCTTCCCAGAAAAAAGCCCCGCCGGAGGCGGGGCCAGGCGATCGAGCGCGGCAGCCGTCGGCTCAGAAGATGATGAGGAGCTGCGCCGAAAGTCGGTCGTCCATGGCCGATGCGGCAGCCTGCGCCGCGGTCCTCTTATTGGCATCAGTGATAGCGGATGGATTCACGACCTCTAGATCGCGGAACTCATAGTTGATGATCAGCCGGCTCTTCTTGTTGAAGAAATACTGCATTCCCAGCGTCAGAGTCTCGAACTTGCGCTCCTCCGCCGCCGCATGGGTATTGCGGTTGAGAACGTCATAACGCAGATCGAGCTCGACCTTCGGATGGATCAGATAACCCAGGTCCACATACCAGCCGTTTGCCTTCCCGTTCGTTTCTATGTTGTAGTCGGCATAGGCCCCTCCGGCATTTTGCGAACCGGGCAGAGCACCTCCGTCAGTCCCAGAGAAAATCATGCCTTTGGCGCGAATGTACTCTGCACCGCCGCGCCACTTGCCTTTACGGTAGGTGAGCCCGAACCCCCAACGTGTTCGATCA
>JALSJE010000032.1 GCA_026989495.1 Gammaproteobacteria bacterium
CCGGCGCTGGCTCATGCTGGGCGGGGTGCTCGTGCTGATCGCCGGCGCCGTCTCGCTCGCCGTCACACAGGCGGTGATCCTCAAGATGCTGCCCTTCGACAACAAGTCCGAGTTCCAGGTGGTGGTTGACATGCCCGAAGGGAGCACCGTTGAGGACACCGCGCGCGTGCTCGCCGAGCTCGGCGGGCACCTCGCCACCGTGCCCGAGGTCACCGACTTCCAGGCCTACGCCGGCACCGCCGCGCCCATCAACTTCAACGGCCTCGTGCGCCAGTACTATCTGCGCCGCGGGCCCAACGTGGGCGACATCCAGGTCAACCTCGTGGACAAGCGCCTGCGCGAGCGCAAGAGCCACGAGGTCGCCCGCGCCGTGCGCGGCCCGCTCCAGGCCATCGGCCGCCGCCACGGGGCGAACGTGAAGATCGTCGAGGTCCCGCCCGGTCCCCCCGTGCTCTCGCCGCTGGTGGCCGAGGTCTACGGGCTGGACTACGCGGGCCAGATCCGCGTCGCCGAGCGGCTGCGGGGGATCTTCGCCGAGACCCCGGACGTGGTGGACGTGGACACCAGCGTGGAGACGCCCTCACGGCGCTACATCCTGCACGTGGACCGCCGCCGCGCCGCGCTGCTGGGCGTGGATCAGGCCGCGGTGGCCGAGCTCGTCGCCACCGCCGTGCGCGGCGCCGACGTCACCTATCTCCACGGGCGCAACGTCAAGTACCCCATCCCGGTGCGGCTGGAGCTGCCGGTGTCGGAGAAGGCCGACATCGAGCGCGTGCTGGCGCTCAGGGTGCGCGCCCGTTCCGGGGCGCTCGTGCCGCTCGCCGACATCGTCCATGTGGAGGAGGCCCGCCGGGAGCAGACCATCTACCACAAGGACCTGCTGCCGGTGGTCTTCGTCGTGGGCGACGTGGCGGGCGAGACCGACAGCCCGCTCTACGGCATGTTCCGCATCTTCGCGCGCCTGCGCCACGAGCCGGTGGCCGACGGCGAGACCCTGCGGCAGTTCCTCATCAGCGCTCCGGACAACCCCTACCGCTACAGCGTCAAGTGGGACGGCGAGTGGCAGGTCACCTACGAGACCTTCCGCGACATGGGGCTCGCCTACTCCGTGGGGCTGGTGCTCATCTACCTGCTGGTGGTGGCCCAGTTCCGCTCCTACCTGGTGCCCCTGGTGATCATGGCGCCCATCCCGCTCACCATCATCGGCGTGATGCCGGGCCACGCCCTGCTGGGGGCCAAGTTCACCGCCACCTCCATGATCGGCATGATCGCGCTCGCGGGCATCATCGTGCGCAACTCCATCCTGCTGGTCGACTTCGTCAACGACCACGTCTCGCGCGGGATGCCCCTGCGCGAGGCGGTCGTCCGCTCGGCGGCGGTGCGTACGCGGCCCATCGTGCTCACGGCGCTCGCCGCCATGCTGGGGGCGCTGTTCATCCTCGACGACCCCATCTTCCGGGGGCTGGCCATCTCGCTCATCTTCGGGATCTTCGTCTCCACCCTGCTCACGCTGGTGGTGATCCCGGTGGGCTACTACGCGCTGATGCGGCGGGTGAACGGTTGACGGTTCACGGCCGGCGGGTGCTGCAGATCGTGAACCGGCCACCGTGGACGAGGGGCAGGTGTCGGCGGCACCGGCCTATTCGCCTTCTTCGGATGAAGGCCGCTGGCCGGCGCCCTTGCGCGCGCGGGCGAGCGCCCGGAGCATGCGCTCCTGCTCGGCCAGCGAAGGCACGCGCCGGCCAGGAGAGGGCGCCGGGCCCGGCGACGGCGGGGCGTGGCCCGCACGCTCGCGTTCCTTCTCGGCCACGTAGTCGGCGAGCAGCGCCTCGGGGTCGTCGTCCAGGGGGCGCCCTTTCCAGCCCGGCGGCGGCGCGGCGCCATGGCCCAGCCAGGCGGCCATGCGGATGTGCTTGTTGAGCTCGACGAGGCGTCGGTCGATCCACCACAGGTCGCGCGCCGCGGCGGCCGCGAGCAGCGCCGCCGGGACGAGGGCGGCCTGCCAGCCCCAGGCGAGGCCGAGCACGGCCGCAGCCGCCGTCAGCGCCCCGTAGCCGAGGCTGCCGCGGCGGTCGTCCAGGTAGGCGCGATGCGCCCCCAGCGGGAACAGGAGCCACAGCAGGTAGGCCGTGCGGCGGCGCCGCAGGGCGCGGGCCAGGCGCAGGTTGAGGGTCTGCAGCCCGCCGCCCTCCAGGTCGAGGCGTTTCCAGGTCCCGCCCATGGCACCAGCTTACCGCGAACCGCCCTTTCCTGATCCCTGCGGGGAGCGCGGGTTGGTGGCCCTGAGGGTTCCTGCTAACATGCCTCATCAGCCGCGTTTATGGGCGCGGCCGGCCAGAATCTTTTTATGGTTGCGTCCCTGGGGCGGGGGAGGGGCCATGCCCGACAGGCGGCTGCAGGTCTTCCACACGGTGGCGCGGCTGCTGAGCTTCACCAAGGCGGCCGAGGAGCTGCACATGACCCAGCCGGCGGTGACCTTCCAGGTCCGCCAGCTCGAGGAGTACTACAACACGCGGCTGTTCGACCGCACCCACAACCGCATCAGCCTCACCGAGGCCGGCCGCCTGGTCTACCGCTACGCCGACCGCATCTTCCAGCTCTACGCGGAGATGGACGATGCGGTGCGCGAGATCACGGGCCAGATCAGCGGCACCGTGGTGATCGGCGCGAGCACCACCATCGCCGAGTACATGCTCCCTTCGCTCCTCGGCGACTTCAAGGCCCAGTACCCGGAGGTCAACATCCACCTCAAGGTCTCCAACACCGAGGGCATCGTCTCCATGGTTGAGAACAACGTGATCGACCTCGGCGTGGTGGAGGCCCCCGTCACCAACAAGAGCCTGGTGGTGGAGACCTGCCGCATGGACGAGCTCGTGGCGATCGTCCCGCCCGCCCATCCGCTCGCCGGGCGCGAATCCGTCACCATCGCCGAGCTCGTGGAGTATCCCTTCATCTGCCGCGAGGAGGGCTCGGGCACGCGCGAGGTCATCAGCGAGTACCTGCAGCGCGCCGGCAGCTCCCCCTCGGAGATCAACGTGTGCATGGAGCTCGGCAGCCCCGAGGCCATCAAGGGCGCGGTGGAAGCGGGCATGGGGATCTCCATCATGTCGCGGGCCACCATCGGCAAGGAGCTGCAGCTCGGGACGCTGGTCGCCGTGCCCCTGGACCCGCCGCTGGAGCGGCCCTTCTCCTTCGTGCACCAGAAGCACAAGTTCCGCATGCGCGCCATGGAGGAGCTGCTCAAGTTCGCGCGCAGCTACTGCAAGGCCCAGGAGGCGGCGCGCCGCGGCGGCGTGCCGGCGCCGCAGGAGGAGACCGGCGCATGAGACGTTTCGCGGTGGTGCAGCACACCTACTCCGACTTTCTGGGGCTGGTCGAGACCCAGCTCGAGAGGCGCGACATCGGCTTCACCTATATCCGGCCCTTCCTCGACGATCCCCTCCCGGGCGGGCCCATGCGCTACGACGGGCTGTTCCTGCTCGGAGGCGCGGCGCCCGTGGACGATGCCGGGCGCTGTCCCTGGGCCGAGGCCGAGCTGCGCCTGATCGGCGCCTTCCGCAAGGCGGAGCTGCCCGTGGTGGGCTTCGGCTTCGGGGCCCTGATGATCGCCTGGGAGGCGGGCGGCACGCCGAGGAGGGAGCCTGCGCACCGCTGCGGCTTCGTGCGTGCCCGCGCCACCCCGACCGGCGCCGAGGATCCCGTCGCCCGCGCGGCGGACGGGCGCGAGGTGCTGCTCCTGCACCACGGCGACGTGGCCCTGCCCGAGGGGCTCGGCCCCGTGCTCGAGGACACCGAGGGCCGCTGGCTCGCCATCCGGCCCGACGCGCGCACCTGCGGCCTCCTGTTCCGCCCGGAGCTCAAGCCGGGGATGCTGGAGGACATCCTGATGGAGGCGGGCCACGATCCCTGCCCCGAGCTGCCGGAGGTCCTCGGCGAGGCGCGCGCGCGCTGGGACGGGATGCAGGCCACCACCGATGCGGTGGTGGCCGCGCTGGTCACGGCGCTCGGGCTCATGCGCGAGCGCCGCAAGCATCCGGTCTTCTCGCTCAAGGTGGAGTGAGGCACGGGCCCGTGCAGGTGACCCGGCCCGAGGGCGAGCGCCGCCTGCTGCGGCTCTACCGCGGGCTCGGCGCGGCCGAGCGCGAGACCCTGCTCGCCTTCGCCGAGTTCCTGGCCCGGCGCGCCGCCGCGGCGCGCCCGCCCGAGCCCGTGCCGGAGCCCGAGCCCATCCCGCGCCCCGCGCAGGAGACGGTGATCGCCGCCCTCAAGCGCCTGTCCCAGACCTACCACATGCTCGACAAGGCCCGCATGCT
>JALSJE010000033.1 GCA_026989495.1 Gammaproteobacteria bacterium
CACCCTTCAGGCCCCTGGCCTTCATCAGCCGCGCCACCCGCTTGCGGCCGACACGCTCGCCCTCGGCCCGCAGCTCGGCATGGATGCGAGGGGCGCCATAGGTCCCGCGGGAGCGGGCATGGATGGCCTCGATCCTTCTGGCCAGCTCCACATCCCGCCGCGCCCTGGCCGACTCCGGGCGCTTCAGCCACGCATAGAACCCGCTCGGGGAGACACCGAGCAGACGGCACATCGTGGCCACAGGGTAACGGGCCCGATTCACCCTCTACGGCCTCGAAGACTTCGGCGGCACCGAGTCGGTCTCCCGGGCGATACCTCAGCCGCGGCTTTTGCCAGGATCTCGCGTTCGATCTTGAGCTGGCGGACTTCACGCCGCAGCCGTCGCAGCTCATCGCGCTCCGGGCTCGTCAGGCCATCGTCACGACGCCCCTCGTCGCGATCGGCCTGCCGGACCCAGTTGCGGATGCTCTCGGCCGAAGGCTCGAACTCCCGGGCAAGCGATTCCGGGCTCCGGCCGGCCCGCTACCGGCTCCACCATCTGCCGCCGGAACTCCGGCGGATACGGTTTTCTCGTCTTCGCCATCGTAGACACCTCCTTCTCCATCCCAAAGCTTCAGGTGTCCACGAAAGCGGGTCAACTCCACGGCGCCAAGGCTCGTCACCTGGTAGGTGGGTGGCGGCGCTGTATAGCTCTGATAGACGGCTTCACCCTTGATCCGAACCGATCCAGGATTGGGCACGGCCGACCAGCGGACGAAAGCGCCCACCGTCGAGGAGCCAGCCGAGGTGCCGCTGCCTCCACTCCCACCGCAGCCGGACATCGCCGTGATGGCCGCCACACCGACGATCAAGAGCAAACGCTTCATCGCCACCCCCTCTCTTCAGGCTGTTCATCCCCCTCTTTCAGACCATGGATAGACCAGGCTGCACCGAATGATCCACGGGGAGGCTTGGTCTCCCCGCACAGCGGTACGCAGGGCCCGGGCGGCGGAAGATAAGGGAGCCGGCGCGGCCGCGCAATCGGAAAACGGCGCGGATTTCGGGAGTTGTGACGGCGTTCACGCCGTCGCGCCGCAAGTGTCGAACGGCTTTACAGTGAGTGGCGCGCCTGGAAGGCGCGCCCACGGGGATGCAGGCGCGGCGTGGCGGGCGGGGCCGCGCCAGGCGGCAAGGTGCAGGGGGACGGCGTTTGCGGGCCGGGTTGCGGCCGGCAAGGGAAGGCGCGGGCCGTGGACGGGCACCGTGCGGCGCGCTCACACCTCGGCGTAGCGGGCGCGCTCGCCGACCCAGCGCGCGACCAGCGCCGCGGCGGCCCCGGGCGCCTCGGCGAGCAGGCGGTCGGCGATGCGGGCGACGACGGGGACGAGGTCGCGGTCGCGCGCGAGGTCGGCCACGCGCAGGTCGAGGAGCCCGGTCTGGCGCGTGCCGAGGAGCTCCCCCGGGCCGCGCAGCTCCAGGTCGCGGCGGGCGATCTCGAAGCCGTCGCCGGTCTCGCGCAGCGCCGCGATGCGCGCGCGCGCCGTCTCCGCGAGCGGCGGGCGGTAGAGCAGCACGCAGCTCGCAGGCTGGGCGCCGCGCCCCACGCGCCCGCGCAGCTGGTGGAGCTGGGCGAGCCCGAGCCGCTCGGCGTTCTCGATCACCATGACGGTGGCGTTGGGCACGTCCACGCCCACCTCGACGACGGTGGTGGCGACCAGCAGCCCGAGCTCGCCACGGGCGAAGGCGCGCATGACCTCGGCCTTCTCGGCGGGGCGCATGCGCCCGTGCACGAGACCCACGGCGACGTCGGGCAGGGCCTCGCGCAGCTCGGCCGCGAGCCGCCCGGCGGCCTGGGCCTCGAGCGCCTCGCTGGGCTCGATCAGGGTGCACACCCAGTAGGCCTGGCGGCCGGCCGCGCAGACGGCGCGCACGCGCTCGACCACCTCCTCGCGGCGCGTCTCGGGGACGGCGACGGTGGCGACGGGCTTGCGCCCGGGCGGCAGCTCGTCGAGCACGGAGCCGTCGAGGTCGGCGTAGGCCACCTGGGCCAGGGTGCGCGGGATGGGGGTGGCGGTCATGACGAGCTGGTGGGGCCGCAGGTGCCCGGCGCGGCCCTTCTCGCGCAGCGCGAGCCGCTGGTGCACGCCGAAGCGGTGCTGCTCGTCGACGACCACCAGGCCGAGGCGCGCGAAGGCGACGGCCTCCTGGAAAAGGGCATGGGTGCCGACGACCACGTCCGCCTCGCCGGAGGCGACGGCGCGCAGGGCTGCCGCGCGCCCGCGGCGACGCCCGCCCGTGAGGAGGACGACGCGCACGCCGAGCGGCTCGAGCCAGGCGGCGAGGCTGCGCGCGTGCTGCTCGGCCAGCAGCTCGGTGGGGGCCATGAGCGCGCCCTGCCAGCCGGAGCCCACGGCGCGGCAGAGCGCGGCGGCGGCCACCACGGTCTTG
Organism: Gammaproteobacteria bacterium; assembly: GCA_026989495.1. Lineage (GTDB taxonomy): Bacteria > Pseudomonadota > Gammaproteobacteria > S144-34 > S144-34 > S144-34. The sequence goes on from JALSJE010000033.1 coordinate 2,428, forward strand.
CCCGAGCCGACGTCGCCCTGCACCAGCCGCAGCATGGGGCGGCCGCGCGCGAGGTCGGCCGCGACCTCGGCGATCACGCGCCGCTGCGCGCCCGTGGGCTCGAAGGGCAGCGCCTCGAGAAAGCGCGCCTCGAGGGCGCCCTCGCCGAGGGCGGGTGCGGCGGCGGCCTGCACCTCGCGCCGCAGGCGACGCAGGCTCAGGGCATGGGCGAGCAGCTCCTCCAGCGCGAGCCGGCGCACGGCCGGATGCCGCCCCGCGGCGAGCGCGGCGGCATCGGCGTCCGGCGGCGGGCGGTGCACGGTGCGCAGCGCGTCGGCGAGCGGCGGCAGCCCCAGGCCCGCGAGCGCCCAGGCGGGCAGCAGCTCCGGAAAGGCGCCGCGCTCGACGAGCGCCAGCGCCTCGCCCACGAGGCGACGCAGCACCGCCTGGTGCAGCCCCTCGGTGGCGGGATAGACCGGGGTGAGCGCCGCCTCCAGCGGCTCGGCCCCGCGCAGGAGGCGGCACTCGGGGTGCACCATCTCCAGGCCGGCAGGCCCGGGACGCGCCTCGCCCCACAGCCGCAGCCACACCCCGCGCCGGAACAGGCGCCGCTGGGCCTCGCTGAAGTGGAAGAAGCGCAGCGTGAGCGCGCCCGTGCCGTCGCTCACGCGCACGAGGAGCTGCCGCCGGGGGCGCGGGCGGACCTCGGCGAGCGCCACCTCGACCTCCACCAGGGCGCGCGCGCCGGGCCGCAGCGCCCCCAGCGGCACGAGGCGCGTGCGGTCCTCGTAGCGCAGGGGCCGGTGCAGGAGCAGGTCCGCGATGGTGCGGACGCCGATGCGCTCGAGGCGCCGGGCGAGCTGCGGGCCGACGCCGCGCAGCGCGGTGACGGGCCGGGCGGCCGGATCGGCCGTGGCGGGGACTGGGCTCGGCCCGGGGGCGGCCACGGCCCCGCCTGGCTCAGCCGCCGGGCGGCACCATCACCGCCTCGATCTCGACGCACGCCCCGCGCGGCAGCGCGGCCACGCCCACGGCCGCCCGCGCCGGGTAGGGCTCGCCGAAGTACTCGCCCATGACGCGGTTGACGGTGCCGAAGTCGTCGAGGTCGGTGAGGTAGACAGTGAGCTTGACGACGTCGGCGAGGCTCCCGCCGGCGGCCTCGCACACCGCCTTCAGGTTCTCGAAGACGCGGCGCACCTGCGCCTCGGCCCCGCCCTCGACCAGCTCCATGGTGGCGGGGTCGAGGGCGATCTGGCCGGAGAGGAAGACGAGCCCGCCGGCACGGACGGCCTGCGAGTAGGTGCCGATGGCGCGCGGCGCCCTGTCGGTGACGACGGTCTCCCTGCCCATGGCCCCTCAGGTTAGCAAGGGCCGTCCTCCCCCGCCACCTGCCGCTCCCGCCCTCGCCCGCGCGCGGCCGCAGGCCGCGCCCGGGGGCACGCCCGGACCCCTGGCCACCCCGGCCTGCCATCGCGCCCGGCCCCGCGTGGGGCCGGCTTCCAGCCGGCCCGGCGCGAGACAGCGGCTGCGCTGCAAGCCGCGCCTACCTGCGGCTGATCCGCATCACGAGCTGGATGCGGCGGATGCGGCGGATGATGCGGGCGAGATGCCGGCGGTCGCGCACCATCACGACGAAGCTCAGCGTGGTGGTGAGCCCGTCGCGGTCTTCCATGTCCACGTTCTCGATGTTGGAGCCCATCTCGGCGATGGCCGAGGCGATGGTGGCGAGCACGCCCCGCTGGTTGGCCACGTCCACGCGGATCTCGGCGGCGAACTCGCCCTCGACGCGCTCGGCCCAGCGCACCTGCACCCAGCGCTCGGGCTGCTTGCGGAACTCGGCCACGTTCTTGCACGACTCGCGGTGGATGACGATGCCGCGGCCGGCGGTGACGAAGCCGAGGATGGGATCGCCCGGGATGGGCCGGCAGCAGCGCGCGAAGCTCACCACCATGCCCTCGGTGCCGCGGATGGCGAGCGCCCCTTCGGGGCGGGCCGCCTGCGCCTCGGCCCCGGGCTCGTCCGGCAGCAGGCGCCGGGCGACGATGGCGGCCGGGCGGTTGCCGAGGCCGATCTCCTCCAGCAGCGCCTCCAGCCCCGGCACCTTGAGCGCCTCGAGGGCGGCCTCGATCCGGCCCCTGGGCAGGTCGGCGAGCGCCGTGCCCCAGGCGCCGAGGGCGCGGTCGAGCAGGCGCCGGCCGAGGTTGACCGCCTCCTCGCGGCGCAGGTTCTTGAGGTGGTGGCGGATGTTGGCGCGCGCCTTGCCGGTGACGACGAAATCCAGCCAGGCGGGGTTGGGACGCGCACCCGGGGCGGTGATGATCTCGACGGTCTGTCCGTTGAGCAGGCGCGTCGAAAGCGGCATGAGGCGGCGGTCGATGCGGCAGGCGACGCAGGTGTTGCCGACATCGGTGTGCACGGCGTAGGCGAAATCCACCGCCGTCGCCCCGCGCGGCAGCTCCATGATGTCGCCCGCAGGGGTGAAGACGTAGACCTCGTCCGGAAAGAGGTCGATCTTGACGTTCTCGAGGAACTCCAGCGAGTCGCCGGCGCTCTTCTGCATCTCGAGGAGATCCCGCAGCCACTCGCGCGCGCGCGCGTGCGCCGAGGCCCCGCGCTTGTCACCGGTCTTGTAGAGCCAGTGGGCGGCCACGCCCTGCTCGGCCACGCGGTGCATGTCCTCGGTGCGGATCTGGATCTCGATGGGCACGCCATAGGGCCCGAAGAGCGTGGTGTGCAGCGACTGGTAGCCGTTGGCCTTGGGGATGGCGATGTAGTCCTTGAAGCGGCCGGGCACGGGCTTGTAGAGACCGTGCACGGCGCCGAGGACGCGGTAGCAGGCATCGACCGTGTCCACGATGATGCGGAAGGCGTAGACGTCCATGATCTCCGAGAAGGACACCCCCTTGCTGCGCATCTTCTGGTAGATGCTGTAGAGGTGCTTCTCGCGGCCGATGACGCGGCCGGGCAGGTCCTCCTGGCGGAGCCGCCGCCTGAGCGCCGTCTCGATGCGGGTGACGATCTCCTTGCGGTTGCCGCGCGCGCGCCGCACCGCCTCCCTGAGCACCCGGTGACGCAGGGGATGGAGCGCGGCGAAGCCGAGGTCCTCGAGCTCGATGCGCAGGCTGTTCATGCCCAGGCGGTTGGCGATGGGGGCGTAGATCTCGAGGGTCTCGCGGGCGATGCGCCGGCGCTTCTCGGGCGGCATGGCCCCGAGGGTGCGCATGTTGTGCAGGCGGTCGGCGAGCTTGATGAGGATGACGCGCAGATCGCGCGTCATCGCCAGCATCATCTTGCGGAAGTTCTCGGCCTGCGCCTCCGCCTGGGACTCGAAGCGGATCTGGGTGAGCTTGCTGACACCGTCGACCAGCTCGGCCACCTCGTCGCCGAAGAGGTAGGCGAGCTGCTCCTTGCCGATTCCGGTGTCCTCGATGACGTCGTGCAGGAGGGCGGCCATGATGCTGCGGTGGTCGAGCCGCAGCCCCGCCAGGATGCGGGCGACCGCCACGGGGTGGTGGATGTAGGGCTCGCCGCTCAGGCGGCGCTGGCCCTCATGGGCCTTGGCGGCGAACTCGTAGGCGCGGCGGACCTCGCGGATCTGGTCCGCCTCGAGGTAGCCCGTGAGCTCGGCGCAGAGGGCCTCGAGGGGGGACGCCTCGGGGGGCGCGCGGGTGCCTGTGACGGCGCCGGTCTCGGCATCCATGGTCCGGGCCCTCGCAGCGCCCGGATGGCCGCCGCGCGCGGCGCCCGCTAGGCGCCGCCCGCCTCCTCGCCGCCGCCCTCGCCGGCCTGCGCCCCGCCCCCGGGCGCCTCGCCGGCGGGCGCCGTGGGCAGGGAAGCGAAGGCGGCGGCCGCCTCGGAGAAGCCCGGCAGGTCCGTGGCGCTCTCCACCTCCTTCTCCAGCATCTCGGGGGTGACGAGGCCGGCGGCAATCTCGCGCAGGGCGACCACCGTGGGCTTGTCGTTCTCCCAATCCACCAGGGGCTGGGCCCCGCGCTCGAGCTGGCGGGCCCGCTTGGCCGCCGCGAGCACGAGCTCGAAGCGGTTGCTCACCTTCTCCAGGCAGTCCTCGACGGTGATGCGCGCCATGTCTTCCAGGCTCTCCCAGGTCGTCGTCCGGTGGGGCCGCGCCCGTCCGCGGCCGGATGGCCGATTTTATGCCAAGCCGCGCAGGCGGCGCCAGCGCCAGCCCTCCCGTGGCCGGGCACCTCAGGATGGATCGCGCCGGCCGCCCCCGCCCCGGTGCCACATGCGGGCTAGCCGAGGAGCCGGCGCAGGAGCCCGGCGTGGCGCGCGGCCTGGGCAGGAAGGCGCAGGCGGGTGGCGCGCACGATGGCGCGGAGCTCCTCCAGGGCGGTCTCGAACACGTCGTTGACGACGAGGTAGTCGTACTCGTCGTAGTGGGAAATCTCGTCCACCGCGCGGGCCATGCGGCGGGCGATGACGGCCTCGTCGTCCTGGCCGCGCCCGCGCAGGCGCTGCTCCAGGGCCTCGCGCGAGGGCGGCAGGATGAACACGCTCACGGCCCCGGGCATGGCCGCGCGCACCTGGCGGGCGCCCTGCCAGTCGATCTCGAGGATGACGTCGCGGTCGGCCTCGAGCTCGCGCTCGACGGTGGCGCGTGCCGTGCCGTAGCGGTTGCCGAAGACCTCGGCGTGCTCGAGAAAGGCGTCCTCGGCCACCATCCGCTCGAACGTGGCCGCGTCCACGAAATGGTAGTCCACGCCGTCGCGCTCGCCGGGACGCGGGGGGCGGGTGGTGTGCGAGACCGAGAGCGTCACGCCGGGCTCGCGCTCGACCAGTGCCCTCACCAGGCTGGTCTTGCCCGCGCCCGAAGGCGCCGACACGATGAACAGCGTTCCGGGCATCGCCGCCTACTCCACGTTCTGCACCTGCTCGCGCATCTGCTCGATGAGCACCTTGAGCTCGACGGCGATGCGCGTGGTCTCGGCGTCGGCCGACTTGGCCGCGAGCGTGTTGGCCTCGCGGTTGAGCTCCTGCATGAGAAAATCCAGCCGCCTCCCCACGGGCTCCTCACGCCCGAGCGCCGCCTCCACCTCGGCCAGGTGCGCCTCCAGCCGGTCGAGCTCCTCGGCCACGTCCAGGCGCTGGGCCTGGATGGCGAGCTCCTGCTCGAGGCGCCCGGGGTCGGGCTCGCCCCCGAGCTCGGCGAGACGCTCGCGCCAGCGCGCGAGCGCGGCCTCGATCACCTGCGGCCGAAGCGCCCGGGCGCGCGCGACCAGCGGCCGCATGGCCGCGATGCGCTCGCGCAGCAGGGCCTCGATGCGCGCGCCCTCGCGCGCGCGCGTCGCCTCGAGCTCGTCCAGGGCCTCCTCCAGCAGGGCCAGCGCGCGCGAGCGCACGGGGCCGAGGTCGGCCGGCTCCTCGCGCACCACCCCCGGCCAGCGCAGGAGCTCGAAGGGGCTCGCCGGCGCCGCCGCGCCGCCGAGGAGCGCGGCGGCCTGACGCGCCAGCGCGGCCACCCGCTCGGCCTGCCCCCGGTCGAGGCTCACGGCCGCGGCCACCGCAGCCTCGGGCTGGAAGCGCAGGGCGCAGTCGACCTTGCCGCGGCGCAGGCGCGCGGCCACGCGCTCGCGCACCGCCGGCTCCAGCACCCTGAGCTCCTCGGGCAGCCGCGCGGAGATGTCCAGGTAGCGATGGTTGACCGAGCGCAGCTCCCAGACGAGCGCGCCCTCGGGGCCGCGCGCCTCGCGGCGCGCGAAGGCGGTCATGCTGCGGATGGCGCTCAAGGCCCTGCCCACCCTGCCGAGGAAAGGGTGGTATGGTAAGCGCTCGCATGCCCCGGCCCAAGGGGCCGCCGGAGCCCGCCGATGCTGCGACCCCCCCAGCGGCTGAAGGAAGGCACCTGCCTCGAGGGGTACGAGATCCGCCGCGTGATCGGCGGCGGGGGCTTCAGCCTCGTCTACCTGGCCACGGAGCGGGCCTCGGGCCGCCCCGTGGTCATCAAGGAGTACATGCCGCAACGGCTCGCGCGGCGCGGCCGCGACGGCGCCGTCACGCCGCGGGGCGAGGCGGAGGCGGCACGCTTCGAGCGCGGCCGGCGCCTGTTCCTGGAGGAGGCGCGCATCCTCGCCGAGCTCGCCCACCCGAACATCGTGCAGGTGCTCTCCTTCTTCGGCGCCAACGGCACCGTGTACATGGTGATGGCCTGGCACGAGGGCACCAACCTCCAGGCCTACATCCGGCGCCACCGCGGGGGGCTGAGCACGCGCTTCCTGCTGACGGTCTTCCCGCCCCTGCTGCGCGCGCTCGCGCACATCCACGCGCGCGGCTACCTGCACCTCGACGTCAAGCCCGCCAACATCCACCTGCGCCCGGGCGGCGAGCCCGTGCTGCTCGACTTCGGTGCGGTGCATCGGCGCCACCGCAGCCGGCGCGAGCGTCCGGGCCACGTGCTCACGCACGGCTACTCCGCCGTGGAGCTCTATGCGCCGGACGGCTACGTGGGGCCGTGGACGGACGTCTACGCCATCGGCGCCACCATGCGCAGCTGCATGGACGGGCGCGCGCCGCCCTCGGCGCTGGAGCGGCGCGAGCGCGATGCGCTGCGCCCGGCGGCGCAGGCCCACCGCCGCCGCTATCCGGCGGCGCTGCTCGATGCCGTGGACTGGGCGCTGGAGGTGGACCCCCTGCTCCGGCCCCAGACGGCGGAGGCGCTGCTGGCGGCGCTCGAGGGGGAAGCGCAGGCCCGGGAGGCCTGACCCGGAGGCACGCGCGATGCCCTGGGAGCACGCCAGCGCCAACCGCCTCGGCAACCGCCCGCTCAACCAGGACCGCTGCGCCGTGGTGGTCGCCGGCGGGACCGCGCTCGCGGTGGTGGCCGACGGGATGGGCGGCCACCCGCGCGGAGAGCTCGCCGCGGAGGTGGCGGTGCAGACCTTCGTGCGCCGCTTCGAGGCAGGCCCCGAGGCGGCCGCTCGCGCGCCGCGCGCCTTCCTGCGCGAGGCGGCCGCGGCCGCTCACGAGGCGGTGGTGGCGGCAGGGCGCGCGGAATCGCCCCCGGTGGACCCCCGCACCACGCTGGTGGCCTGCCTGGCCCGCCCCGACCATGCCTGGTGGCTGCACGCCGGCGACAGCCGCCTCTACCTTCTGCGCGGCGGCGGGATCGCCGCCCGCACGCGCGACCACACCTACGTCGCGACCCTGGAGGCCGAGGGGCTGCTCGCCCCGGAGGAGGCCGCGCGCCATCCCCTGCGCAACTACGTCCTCGAGTCCCTCGGCGGGGAGCCCCCGCCCCATCCGGACACGGACGAGTCCCCGCTCCAGCCGGGCGACGTGCTGCTCGCCTGCAGCGACGGGCTGTGGTCGGCGGTGCCCGGGGCGGGCCTCGCCGCCCTCGGGCAGGCCGAGGCGCTCGCGCCGGCGCTCGAGCTCCTGGTGGCCGAGGCCGAGGCGGCGGCCTTCCCCTACGCCGACAACGCCACCGCGGTGGCGCTGCGCTGGCGCGGCCCCGCTCCCGCGCCGGTGCGGGAGCGGGGCGAAGGGGCCGGGCACGGGCGGGACGCCGGCCCGGGGGCGCCGCCCACCCTCGAGGAGGCCATCCGCACGCTGCGCGAGGCGCTCGCCGAGCACGAGCGCGGGGAGCGGGGCTGAGCCGGTCCGCAACGGCCTCGGCTATACTCGCCGCCCCCGGAACGAGAGGAGCGAGCCATGCGACCCAGCGGACGCGCCCCCGATGAGCTGCGCCCCATCCGCATCACCCGCGGCTACACCAAGCACGCCGAGGGCTCGGTGCTGGTGGAGTTCGGCGACACCCGCGTGCTGTGCAACGCGAGCGTGCTCGAGCAGGTGCCGGGCTTCCTGCGCGGCTCCGGCCAGGGCTGGGTCACGGCCGAATACGGGATGCTGCCGCGCGCCACCACCGAGCGCATGGCGCGCGAGGCCGCGCGCGGCCGCCAGGGCGGGCGCACGATGGAGATCCAGCGCCTCATCGGGCGCGCCCTGCGCGCGGTGGTGGACCTGGAGGCCCTGGGCGAGCGCACCATCCACCTCGATTGCGACGTGATCCAGGCCGACGGCGGCACCCGCACCGCCGCCATCACCGGCGCCTACGTGGCGCTGGCGGACGCGGCGCGCCACCTGCAGCGCGAGGGGCTCGTCGGCCGCGACCCCATCCACGGGCAGGTGGCCTCGGTCTCGGTGGGCATCTGGCGCGGCACGCCCGTGCTCGACCTCGACTATGCCGAGGACTCCGAGGCCGAGACCGACATGAACGTGGTGATGAACGAGCTCGGCGCCTTCGTCGAGATCCAGGGCACGGCCGAGGGCCATCCCTTCCGCATGGACGAGCTGCTCGCCATGCTCGAGCTCGCGCGCAAGGGCATCGCACGCCTCATCGAGGTCCAGCGCGCGGCGCTCGCCGAGGGCTGAGCCGTCTCAGCCGCGCGCCGCCGCCGCGGCCACCCAGCGCGGCTCGGGGGCGGGCGGGGCGAGGTAGTAGCCCTGCGCGTAGTCCACCCCCAGCTCGCGCAGGATCACCGCCACCTCGCGCGTCTCCACGTACTCGGCCACGGTGCTGCAGCCGAGCGCGTGGGCGATCTCGTTCATGGAGGCGACCATGGCGCGGTCGATGGGATCCCGGCACAGGCCGCGCACGAAGCCGCCGTCGATCTTGATCACGTCCACGGGCAGGCGCTTCAGCTGCGAGAAGGAGCTGAAGCCGGAGCCGAAGTCGTCGAGGGCGATGCGGCAGCCCAGCACCCGCAGCCCTTCGACCAGGCGCACGGCCGTCTCCATGTCGCCGATGGCGCAGGTCTCGGTGATCTCGAAGATGACCGCGCGCGGATCGATCCGGGTGCGCCGCAGGCGCTCGCGCACCACCTCCAGCAGCCCCTCGAGCGCCAGCGCCTGGCCCGAGAGGTTGACCGAGAAGACCACCTCGCGCCCGGCCCGGCGCAGCTCACCGAGCAGCCCGAGGGCGCGGCGCACCACCCACAGGTCGAGCTCGTGCATCATGTTGAAGCGCTCGGCCGTGGGCAGGAAGGCCCCGGGCGGCACCAGGCGCCCGTCCGGCACGCGCAGCCTCAGCAGCACCTCGTAGCATTCCGGCCCGCCCGCCCCGCCCAGCGGCACCACCGGCTGGAAGTGGAGCTCGAAGCCGTCGCCGGCGAGCGCCTCGCGCAGGCGCGTGGACCAGCCGAGGTCGGCCTGCATGGCCTCGCGCTCCTCCGAGCGGCCGCGATGCACGTAGACCTGGTTGCGGCCGCGCCGCTTGGCCAGGTGGCATGCGATGTCGGCGTCGGCGAGCGCCTTGCCGGCCGAGGGCGTGCGCGCGTCCATCAGCACCGCGCCGATGCTGGCGTGGATACGGAAGCTGCGCCCGCCGTAGAGGAAGGTGAAGTCGGCGAGCAGGCTCCGGAAGGCCTCGGCCGCCTGCGCCATGGATTCGGCCGTGACGTTGTGGAGGAGGACAGCGAACTCGTCGCCGCCGATGCGCGCGAGGAGATCCGCCTCGCGCAGGCGCGCGCGCAGCTGGCGCCCCACCTCGCGCAGCAGGGCGTCGCCGGCGGCGTGGCCGGCGACGTCGTTGATGTACTTGAAGCGGTCGAGATCGATGTAGAGCAGGGCGCTGCGCTCGCTCGAGCGGCGCAGGCGCTCGACCTCGCGCACCAGCACCTCCTCGAGGTGGCGGCGGTTGGGCAGCTCGGTCACCGGATCGTGGGTGGCCTGCCAGCGCAGCTCGGCCTCGAGCCGCTTGCGCTCGCCGATGTCGCGGAAGGCGAGCACCGAGCCCTGCCGCCGCCCGCGGATGGTGAGGGGCCAGACCGTGCACTCGACCTGCACGGGGCTGCCGTCGCGCCGGCGCAGCACCGTCTCCCAGCGCCGCAGGTGCTCGCCGCGCCGGCACGCGGCACGGAAGCGCTCGCGTGCCCCCGCCTCGCCCGCCTCGGGGTGGATCAGCGCCTCGACCGGGGTGCCGATGAGCCCGCCGTCGCCGCCCGCGCAGCCCAGGATCTCGCAGGCGGCGGGGTTGAGGAAGGCGATGCGCCCCTCGCAGCAGACGCCGCAGACACCCTCGCCCACGGAGTTGAGGATGCCCTCCAGGCGCTGGCGCTCGCGCTCCACGGACTGGTGCACGCGCACCATGCGCGCCATCGCGCCGAGGCGGGCGAGGAAGAGCTCGTCGGCCTCGTTCTTGAACATGCAGTCCACGGCGCCGGCGTCGAGGCTGTCGCGGATCACCTGGTCGAGATAGGTGCCGGTGAGGATGGCGGCGCGGATGTGGGCCGTGCGCGGGTCCTCGCGCAGGCGCCGGCACAGCACGTCGCCGTTCTCGCCCGGCATGAAGTAGTCGATGATGGCGATGTCGAAGTCCCGCTCCCGGGCGAGCGCCAGGGCCTCTTCCACGCAGGCGGCGAAGGCGGCCTCGTAGCCGTGGCGCTCGAGCAGGCGCCGGTACTTGGCCCGGACGCTGGGCGAGTCGTCCACGAACAGGATGCGCGCCGGGGCCTCGGCCGGGCCGGGCGGAGCGGGCGCGCGCGGGGCGGCGAGCAGCTTGGCGAGCGCCGCCGGCGTCTCCCGGTAGTCGTCCCAGAGGACGAGCGCGGTGCGCGGCCGCGCCGTGGCCCAGCTGCGCGCGGCGGCATGCCCCTCGTGGGCCACGATCACCACCGGCAGGGCGCGCCCCTCGGGGGCCTCGAGCCGCTCGACCAGGGCATCGGCGCCGGGCTCGCTGTGGGCCGGCCAGCCCAGCACGAGGGCGTCCCAGGCGCGGCCACCGGGCCCCGGGCGCGCGAGCGCGGCGCAGGCGTCCTCGAAGGCGGCCATGGCCGTGACGGCGCATCCCGCCCGGTCGAGGAGCTTCACGAGGGCGTGGCGCAGCGTGGCCGAGCGTTCGACGACGAGCAGATGGCGCAAGCGGCTCTCCCCCATCCCGCCGGCGTCGACGGGCCCGGGCCCGTCGACGGGCTATCGGCCGCCGCGCCGGAGACTTTAGGCCCGGCCGCGCGCGGCTCCGCTCGGGGGGCCGGCTGACGGCCGGGCCGGGACGGCCCCTTGCAGGGCGGCTCGACCGGCCCGCGCCGGCTCCCTGTGGGGCCGGCTTCCAGCCGGCCCCACGGCCCGGCTGGAAGCCGCGCCCACGGGCACAGCGAAACGCGGCCGGACGCGCCCTGCCGGCCTGTGCCGCCCGGGGCCGCCCCGGCGGGGAGGCGGCGCTTGGCGCTTGTCCCCCGACGAAGGCTGGGCTAGGGTGTGCGCCCCATGCGCGTCGTCGTCGCCACGGGCAACCCCGCCAAGGCGCGCGAGCTCGAGGCCCTGCTGGACGGGCTCGGCCTGGAGCTCGTGCCCCAGAGCGCGCTGGGCGTGCCCGGGGCGGCGGAGACGGGGGCGAGCTTCGTGGAGAACGCCCTCATCAAGGCGCGCCACGCGGCGCGCCACACGGGCCTGCCTGCGCTCGCCGACGACTCCGGCCTCGCCGTGGACGCCCTCGGCGGCGCCCCCGGGGTGCGCTCGGCCCGCTACGCCGGGCCCGGCGCCGACGACGCGGCCAACAACCGCAAGCTGCTCGAGGCCCTTGCCGGCGTGCCGCCCGAGCGCCGCACCGCGCGCTTCCACTGCGTGATCGCCTTCGTGCGCGGCGCCGAGGACCCGGTGCCGGTCCTGTGCCAGGGTGTCTGGGAAGGCCGCATCCTCGAGGCCCCGCGTGGCCGCGGCGGCTTCGGCTACGATCCCCTGTTCGAGGTGCCGGGCCGGGGGCTGTCCGCCGCCGAGCTCGACCCCGCCGAGAAGAACCGCATCTCGCACCGCGGCCAGGCGCTGGCCGCCTTCGCCGTGCGCCTGCGCGCCGGCCTCGCCCCCGCCACCGGCTGCCTCTGAGCATCCATCAGCCGGGCCCGATGCCGAAGGCGGCCTGCATGAGGCGGCCGAAACCGTAGGAGAGCGTCGCCGCCCCGAGGCCGGCGGCGGCAAGCTCCAGCGCCTTGGTGCGGATGGAGATGCCGGAGGCGAGCGAGATGAGCGCGCCGGCCAGCGCCAGCATGCCGCCTGCGGCGCCCACGGCCCAGGGCAGCGCCGCGAGCGCGCTGTCGAGCAGGAAGTAGGGTGTCAGCGGGAAGGCCGCGCCCGCCAGATAGGCGAGGCCCGTGTAGAGGCCCGAGCGCAGCTCGCTCTCCCCGCCCCCGGGCGCCAGGAGGCTGGCGATCGCCTCGCGGCTGCCGCCGAGCCGCCCGGCCACCTCCGCGGCCAGGGCCGCGGGCACGCCGGCGGCCTCGAGGCGGTCGCGGTACTCCTCCACCGCCCGCTCCGGCGCCACCTGGAAGAGGATGTCGAGGCGGGCGCGCTGCGCCTGGTTCACCTGGCGCTGGGAGCGCACGGAGACGAAGGCGCCGATGGCCATGGAGAGCGCGCCTGCCACCCCCACCACCAGCCCGCTGGCGGCCACCAGGCCGGGATGGGCCGCGTAGACGGCCGAAAGCCCCGCCACCACGCCCAGGATCTCGACCAGCCCGTCGTTCATGCCGAGCACGAAGTCGCGCACGTGCGCCAGCCCCAGCGCCCGGGACTCGCGGCGGAAGAACCGCTCGTGCTCGAGCTCGTCGAGGATCACCCGGCGCAGCCCCTCGCGCTCGGCCTCGTCCAGGGGCATCCCGCGCAGGGCCTCGAAATAGGCGCGGTAGGCGGCGTTCTCGCCCACCTCCAGCAAGGCCACCAGGATCACCGGGTCCGCCACCCGCTGGAGCAGGGCCAGCAGGCCCGCGCGCAGCCGCCGCGGACGATGCTGGGGCAGCGGCGAGCCGAGCCGCTCGAGCACCCCGCGCCAGAAGCGGGCATGGCGCGCCTCCATGCCCGCGATGCGCTCCAGGGCCCGGCGGCGGCGCGGATCGCGCACCCGCGCGGCGATGGCGCTGTAGGTCCAGTGGTCGTCGAGCTCGGTGAGGTAGAAGCGGCGGGCGAGCGCCGCCGCGTCGGCCTTCGCCATCGCCTCGGCCTCCGATCGCAGTCCGGGCGCCCACTGTAGCGCGTTCCGGGAGGAAACTCTGATCAATCCGCTGCGCGGATTGATCAGCGCTGAGGTGCTTCGCGGTCCATTTCGATTTTTCTTTTATCGTCATGCACTTCCCTGTGCATGGACCGTCCCGCGGCCATCCCTGGCCGCGGGGAAGGCCTGAAAAATAGGGATTTTTCAGGCCTTCCGGTAGTAGAGTAGAGGCATCGGCGAAGAGGCCACCGGAGCCCGCCGCGCAGGCATGGCCCACGCCCAGCCCCACCCCGAGCCCCTGGCGGTCTACGCGCACGTGCCCTGGTGCGTGCGCAAGTGCCCGTACTGCGACTTCAACTCCCACCCCCTGCGGGGCCCGCTCCCGGCCGCGGCCTACGTGGACGCGCTCCTGGAGGACCTGGATGCGGATCTCGCCTGGCAGCCGTCGCTGCGGGCCCGCCCCGTGGCCTCCGTCTTCCTCGGCGGGGGCACGCCCAGCCTCCTCCCGCCGGAGGCCGTCTCCAGGCTGCTGGAAGGCATCGCCGCGCGCCTCCCCCTCGCCCCGGGCTGCGAGATCACGCTCGAGGCCAACCCCGGCACGGTGGACGCCGCACGTCTGCGCGGGCTGCGCGCGGCGGGCGTGAACCGCCTCTCGCTCGGCGCCCAGAGCTTCGACGACGCGCTGCTCGGGCGCATCGGCCGCCTGCACACGGCGGCCGAGACGCGCGCGGCGGCGGCTGCGGCGCAGGCGGCGGGCCTCGCGCGCCTCAATCTGGACCTCATGTACGCCCTGCCGGGCCAGACCCCCGCTGGCGCGGAGGCCGACCTGCGCGCGGCCATCGCGCTCGGGCCCGAGCACATCTCCTGGTACCAGCTCACCCTGGAGCCCAACACGGCCTTCGGGCGCAGCCCGCCACCGCTGCCGGACGAGGAGTCGGTGCTGGCGATGGAGGCCCAGGGCCGTGCCCTGCTCGCCGCGGCGGGCTTCACGCGCTACGAAGTCTCGGCCTATGCGCGCGGGGCCGACGCCCGCTGCCGCCACAACCTGGCCTGCTGGCGCTTCGGCGACTACCTCGGGCTGGGGGCGGGTGCCCACGGCAAGCTCACGCAGCCGGATGGACGCATCGTGCGCACGCGGCGGGCGCGCGACCCGCGCCGCTACCTCGCGGCCGCTCCCGCGACGCGCGTCGTGCGCACGCCGGTGCCGCCCCGGGACCTGCCGCTGGAGTTCGTCCTCGGGGCCTTCCGGCTCGCGGAGGGGTTCACCCTGGCGGAATTCGAGGCCCGCACGGGGCTTCCCGCCGCGGCCCTGGGGCCGGCGCTGCGGCGCGCCGAGGCCCAGGGGCTGGTGGAGCGGACGGACGGCGGGCGTGTGCGCGCGAGCGCGCGGGGCTTCGCGCTGCTGGACTCGCTGCTGGCGCTGTTCGTCCCGGAGCGGGCGGCGGAGGCGACGCGGGCGAGGCCCGGCTGACGGCCCTGCGATGAGCGAAGACCGCTACCGCCCCATTCCCTGCGCGCTCTACAGCCGCTACGAGCTCGCGGTGCTCCGCGGCCGGCCGCTCACCGTGGTCTGGCGCGACGAAGCGGGCGCCACCCACGTGGATCGGCTCGCCCCGCTCGACCTGGAAACCCGCGCCGGGGCGGAATATCTGGTCGGCCGCCGCGTGGCCGACGGCGCCACCTGCCGCCTGCGCCTCGACCGCATCCTCCGCGCCCAGCCGCTGCCCGAGCGCTAGCGCCCCCGACGCCTAGGGGGAGACGAGGGGCCGCGCCTCGAGGTCGTGCGCGCCGGCGGCGGTGATCTCCACCTCGAGGAGATCGCCCGGCCCGACGCCGGCCGGCGCGGGTGAGACGCGGATCCACCCGTCCACCTCGGGCGCCTCGGCCGGGCTGCGCGCGAGCAGCGCGCCGTCCTCGTCGATGGCGTCCACCAGCACGGTCTCGCGCCGGCCGACGCGCGCGGCGAGCCGCCGCGCCGAGACGGCCTCCTGGCGCGCCATGAGCTCGGCCCGACGCGCCTCGGCCTCCTCGGGCGGGACCGGATCCGGCAGGGCGTTGGCCGCCGCCCCCTCCACCGGCGAGTAGACGAAGCAGCCGACACGGTCCAGCTCGGCCGCCTCGAGGAAGGCCAGCAGGGCCTCGAAGTCCTCGTCGGTCTCGCCGGGGAAGCCGACGATGAAAGTGCTGCGGATCGTGAGCCCCGGGCAGGCCCGGCGCCAGGCCTCGATGCGCTCCAGCATGCGCTCGGCCGCGGCCGGGCGGCGCATGGCGCGCAGGATGCGCCCGCTCGCGTGCTGGAGCGGCACGTCCAGATAGGGCACGAGCACGCCCTCGGCCATCAGGTCCACGAGGCGGTCCACGTGGCGGTAGGGGTAGAGGTAGTGCAGCCGCACCCACACGCCGAGCTCGCCGAGCGCGCGCGCCAGCGGCACGATGCGCGTCTCCAGGGGCCTGCCTGCGGTGAGATCGACGCGGTGGCGCCGATCCGCGCCGTAGGCCGCCGTGTCCTGCGCCACCACCACCAGCTCACGCACGCCGGCCTCGACCAGGCGGCGCGCCTCGGCCAGCACCTCGCCCGGCGGGCGGCTGCGCAGGGGCCCGCGCAGCCGCGGGATGATGCAGAAGCTGCAGCGGTGATCGCACCCCTCGGCGATCTTGAGGTAGGCGTAGTGGCGGGGCGTGAGACGCAGCCCCTGGGGCGGGACCAGGGCCCCGGACGCCCCGGGCGGCGGCGGGAGGTGGGCGTGGATGGCCTCCAGCAGGGCCGCCTCGTCCCCGGGCCCCGTCACCGCCAGCACCTGGGGATGGCGCGCGCGCAGCAGCCCGGCGCGCGTCCCGAGACAGCCCGTGACCACCACCCGCCCGTTGGCCGCCAGCGCCTCGCCGATGGTCTCCAGGGACTCGTCCACGGCCGCCTCGATGAAGCCGCAGGTGTTGACGACCACGAGGTCCGCATCCTCGTAGCGGCCCACGAGCTCGTAGCCCTCCGCCCGGAGCCGGGTCATGGCCCGCTCGGTGTCCACCAGCGCCTTGGGGCAGCCCAGGCTCACGAAGCCCACGCGCGGCGGGCGGGGGAGGGTGGCCGGTGCCGGGGGGCGTGCGGGCTTGACAGAGGCCTCGGGCATCGCTCCTCCGAAGCGGGGTGGGGAGCGCGCTTATACACAACCCCCGCCCCGTCGCGCAAGCCCGACCCCAACCCGGGACCGTCAAATTTCAGAATGACCTGAAATTCTTCAAGATATTGATTCTGAAGGGTCTGCGGCGGGTGGTCATTTTTTCGTCATTCTGCGATGGCCCAAGCCCCGATGCGGGCTTGCGGCGCCTTTGCGCAATGCATCCACAGAGTTTTCCACAGCTTCTGTGGAAAAGGCCCTGTGGCACGGGCGCGCTTGTGCTAGTTTTTGGCTCATGGCCGAGCCCGCCTTCGATTTCGACGAGCTGGCCGCGCTGGCGGCACGCGACCCGGAGGGCTTCGAGCGCCGCCGCCAGGCCCTGATCGAGGCCGCGCTGGCCGAGGTGCCCGAGGCCGAGCGGCGCGAGCGCCTGCGCCGGCTCCAGTGGCGCATCGACCAGGTCCGGCGCACGGCCGGCACCCCCATGGCGGCGTGCCTGCGCATCTCGCGCATGATGTGGGAGAGCCTCCTCGGCGAGGGGGGACTGCTCGAGGCCCTCGAGCGCCTCGGCCGGCTCGAGGCCGCCCCGCCCCGGCGCCAGGCCCGCATCCTCAGCTTCCCGGTTGCCGAGGACCGGCGCGGACGCTAAGATGGCGCGCCCGCCCGGCGGTGGCCCGGGCGGGCATCCGCTGCGAGGTGTGGGACCCATGAAGCCGGACATCCACCCGCCCTACGACGAGATCACGGTCACCTGCAGCTGCGGGTTCTCCTTCAGGACCCGCTCCACGGCGGGCCGTGACCTGCACATCGAGGTCTGCTCCAAGTGCCACCCGTTCTACACGGGCAAGCAGAAGATCGTGGACACGGGCGGCCGCGTGGACCGCTTCCGCCGCAAGTACGGCATGAAGTGAGCCGTCCGCGCGCATGCCGGCCGCCGGGAAGGGCGCCCCGCACGGGCGCCCTTCTTCGTTGGGCGGCCGCCCTGGGGCTGGCGCTCGCCGCCGGGGCCGCCGCGGCGCGGGCACCCGCCTGCCCGCCCGACCGCATCGACGCGCGGGTCCGGGTAGGCTACGTCTTCGACGGCGACACCTTCGAGATCGCCGGCGGTCGCCGCGTGCGCCTGATCGGTGTCAACACCCCCGAGCTCGGCCGCGACGGCCGCCCGCCCGAGCCCTTCGCGCTGGCCGCCCGCGAACGCCTCATGGCGCTGGTGGCCAGGGCCGGACGCCGTCTCGGGCTGCGCTACGGCGTCCAGCGCGAGGACCGCTACGGGCGCCTGCTCGCCCACGCCTTCCTGCCCGACGGGACCAGCGTCACCGCCACCCTCATCGCCGACGGGCTCGCCTTCGCCATCGCCATCCCGCCCAACCTCTGGGGGCTCGACTGCCACCTGGCCGCCGAGCATGCCGCGCGCGCGGCCCGCCGCGGCGTGTGGTCGCGCCCGGACTTCTTCGGCCCCCTGCCCACCGCCCGCCTGCGCCCGCGCGGGCCGGTCCGCGGCTTCCGCATCGTCGAGGGCCGCGTGGTGCGCATCGGGCGCAGCCGCCGCTCGCTGTGGCTGAACCTGGAAGGCCGCACCGCGCTGCGCCTGGCCCGCGAGGACCTGGCCCTGTTCCGCGCCGCCGGGATCGAACCCGGGCGGCTCGCCGGCCGGCGGGTGCGTGCGCGCGGCTGGCTCGCCCCGCGCCACGGCGAGCTCCAGATGCGCGTGCACCACCCCATGGCGCTGGAGGTGCTCGACGGGCGCTAGCGTTCCGCTGCCTGGCCTGCAGCGCGGCGCGCGCGTATCATCCGCGCCCTGCCCCCGCAGCGAGAGGAGCACCCTGGACTTGGCCGACCTGCCCGACGACAGCGAGCGCGGCGACTACCTCACCGAGGCCGCCCTCGAGTACCACGCCTGCCCGCGCCCGGGCAAGGTGGCCATGGAGGTCACCAAGCCCTGCGCCACCCAGCGCGAGCTCGCGCTCGCCTACACGCCGGGCGTGGCAGCGCCGGCGCGCGCCATCGCCGCCGATCCCGACGCGGCCTACGCCTACACCGCCAA
The DNA here is from genome assembly GCA_026989495.1 of Gammaproteobacteria bacterium. Taxonomy (GTDB): domain Bacteria; phylum Pseudomonadota; class Gammaproteobacteria; order S144-34; family S144-34; genus S144-34. Next base: position 20,501 of record JALSJE010000033.1, read on the forward strand.
GGGCAACCTGGTGGCGGTGGTGACCGACGGCAGCGCCGTGCTGGGCCTCGGCGACGTGGGGCCGCTCGCGGGCAAGCCCGTGATGGAGGGCAAGGGGGTGCTGTTCAAGCGCTTCGCGGGCATCGACGTCTTCGACATCGAGGTGGAGGCCCCGGACCCGGACGACTTCGTCGAGACCGTGGCCCGCATCGCCTGCGGCTTCGGCGGCATCAACCTGGAGGACATCGCCGCGCCCAAGTGCTTCCGGATAGAGCGCGCGCTGGCCGACCGGCTCGACATCCCCGTCTTCCACGACGACCAGCACGGCACGGCCATCATCATCGCCGCGGGCCTGCTGAACGCGCTCGAGCTCGCCGGCAAGCGCCTCGAGGACGTGCGCATCGTGTGCGTGGGCGCGGGCGCGGCCGGCATCGCCTCCACCCGGCTGCTGGTGGACCTCGGGGCGCGCCGCGAGCAGATCCTGATGGTGGACCGCCGCGGCGTGGTGCACTCCGGGCGCGAGGACCTCAACCCCTACAAGCGCGAGGTGGCGGTGGAGACGCCGCTTCGCACCCTGGCCGAGGCGGTGGCGGGGGCGGACGTCTTCATCGGGGTCTCGGGGCCCGACGTGCTGACGCCCGAGATGCTGCGCACCATGGCCGCCCGCCCCATCGTCTTCGCCCTCTCCAACCCGGACCCGGAGATCCGCCCCGAGGCCGCGCTCGCCACCCGCGCCGATCTCATCATGGCCACCGGGCGCAGCGACTACCCGAACCAGGTGAACAACGTGCTCGGCTTCCCCTTCATCTTCCGCGGGGCCCTGGACGTGCGCGCGCGCCGCATCGACCGCGCCATGCACATCGCCGCCGTGCACGCCCTGCGCGACCTCGCGCGCGAGCCCGTCCCGCGCGAGGTGCTGGACGCCTACCAGCTCGAGCACCTCGCCTTCGGCCCGGACTACATCCTGCCCAAGCCGCTGGACCCGCGCCTGATCGAGACCGTGGCCCCGGCGGTGGCGCGCGCCGCCGTCGAGAGCGGCGTGGCGCGGCTGGCGCCGCCGCCCGCCGCCCGCCCCTGACCCGCGCTTGCGTCCGCGGCGCGGCCGGTGCAGATTCAATGTAGATCCGTTCCGGAGCCGAGGACCATGCGCACGGTCATCCGCAAGTGGGGCAACAGCGCGGCCGTGCGGCTGCCGGCGGCCCTGCTGCGCGCGGCGGGTCTCCGCCGGGACATGGAGGTGGCGATACGCGCCGAGGAGGGACGGCTCGTCATCGAGCCCCTGCCGGCGCGCTACACCCTCGCCGAGCTCATCGCCCAGTGCGATCCCGCCGCACCCCTCACGGAGGAGGACAGGACATGGGCGCAGGGCGCGCCCACCGGACGCGAGCCCGTCTGATCCGTCAGGGCGACATCTGGCGGTGGGGCCCGATCCCGCCGAAGGGCACGAGCAGCAGGGCTGCCGACCCGTCCTGGTCGTCTCGGCGGAAGCATTCAACCGGCTGGCACGCGTTCCGATCGTGCTCCCGATCAGCCGGGGCGGCCGCCTCGCCCGCACCGCCGGCTTCGCCGTGCGGCTCGCGGGCACGCGCACGCAGGGCGTGGTCCGGTGCGACCAGCCGCGCGCGCTCGACCTCGCGGCGAGAGGCGGGCGGCGGCTGGAGGCGGTGCCGCGGACGGTGCTGGCCGAGGTGCTCGCGCGGCTGCTGCCCATCTTCGAGCAGGCCTCAGGCTGACCCCGCCCGGCGCGGCCCTTGCCCCGCGGGCCTGGCCCGCCCACAATCGGAGCCTCCCCCGCCGCGCGGGGGCGCGGTCCGGAGCGGCCGCGCGAGCCACACCGAGGGAGGAGCCCGCCATGAGACCCAAGGTCGCCATCGTCGGCGCCGGCCGCGTCGGCGAGTCCACCGCCCAGATCCTCGCCATGCAGCAGCTCGCGAGCGAGGTCGTCCTCCTCGACGTGCGCGAGGGCATCGCCCAGGGCGTGGCCCTCGACATCCAGGAGTCGGCGCCGCTGTTCCGCTTCGACACGCGGCTGGCCGGCGGGACCGATCCCGCGCTCATGGAGGGCGCCGACATCGTGGTGGTCACGGCGGGGCTGCCGCGCAAGCCCGGCATGTCGCGCTCGGATCTGCTGGAGGCCAACGCGCGCGTGATCGAGACCATCGTCGACCAGATCCTGCAGCACGCCCCCACGGCGCAGATCCTCATGGTCACCAACCCGGTGGACGTGCTCACCTACCTCGCCTGGCGGCGCACCGGCTGGTCGCGGCGGCGCGTCTTCGGGCTCTCGGGCGTGCTCGACGCCGCCCGCATGGCCGCCTTCATCGCCCTCGAGACGGGCTTCTCCATCCGCGACATCCAGGCGATGGTGCTCGGCGGCCACGGCGACGCCATGGTGCCCATGCCGCGCTACACCACGGTGGCCGGCGTGCCCGTGGACCGCTTCCTGAGCGCCGAGCAGATCGGGCGCATCGTCGAGCGCACCCGCCATGGCGGGGCCGAGATCCTGGCCCTCAAGAAGACCTCCAGCGCCAACGACTCGCCCGCCGCCGCCATCGCCACCATGATCGACGCCATCGTCCACGACCGCCGCCGGCTGCTGCCGCTGGTGGCGGTGCTCGAGGGCGAGTACGGCCTGGAGGGCCTCGCCATGGGCGTGCCCGCGGTGCTCGAGCGCGACGGCATGAGCCGCGTGGTCGAGCTCGAGCTCACCGAGGCCGAGGCGGCGCAGTTCCGCGCCTCGGCCGAGGCGGTGCTCGCCGACATCGGGCGCCTCACCACCGCCACCCGACCCTGAGCCCGTCCAGACCAGCGAAGGAGCCGGACATGTCCGAGCAGCCGCGTACCGTCACCCTGATCGACGAGGCCACCGGCAAGCGGGTCGAGCTGCCCGTGGTGCAGGGCACGCTCGGCCCGCCCGCCGTGGACATCAGCGGCCTCTACCGCGCGACCGGCTACTTCGCCTTCGACCCGGGCTTCCTTTCGACGGCCGCCTGCCGCAGCCAGATCACCTACATCGACGGCGAGCAGGGGGTGCTCCTCTACCGCGGCTATCCCATCGAGCAGCTCGCCGAGCGCTCCACCTTCCTGGAGGTGGCCTACCTCCTGCTCTACGGCGAGCTGCCCACGGCCGAGGAGCTCGCGGGCTTCTCGCGCATCATCACCCACCACACGATGATCAACGAGAACCTGAAGGAGTTCTACCGCGGCTTCTACCACGACGCCCACCCCATGGCGATCATGGTGGGCGTGGTCGGGTCGCTCGCGGCCTTCTACCACGACTCCACCGACATCCACGACCCGCGCCACCGCGAGATCGCCGCCCATCGCCTCATCGCCAAGATGCCCACCATCGCCGCGGCCGCCTACAAGCACTCGGTGGGCGAGCCCATCGTCTACCCGCGCAACGACCTGAGCTACGCGGCCAACTTCCTGCAGATGATGTTCGCCGTGCCCACCGAGGACTACCGGGTGGATCCGGTGGCCGAGCGCGCCCTCGACCTGCTGCTGATCCTGCACGCCGACCACGAGCAGAACGCGAGCACCGCCACCGTGCGCCAGGCGGGCAGCTCCGGCGCCGACCCCTTCGCCTGCGTGGCCGCCGGCATCGCCTCGCTGTGGGGTCCGGCCCACGGGGGGGCCGCCGAGGCGGTGGTGCGCATGCTCGAGGAGATCGGCACGGTCGAGAACATCCCGCGCTACATCGCCCGCGCCAAGGACAGGTCCGACCCCTTCCGTCTCATGGGCTTCGGCCACCGCGTCTACAAGAACTACGACCCGCGCGCCAGGATCATCCGCAAGACCTGCATGGACCTCCTCGAGTCGGTGGGGCAGGCGAGCGACCCCCTGTTCGAGCTCGCCCTGCGCCTGGAGGAGATCGCCCTGCAGGACGAGTACTTCCTCGAGCGCCGGCTCTATCCCAACGTGGACTTCTACTCCGGCATCATCTACCGGGCGCTGGGCATCCCCACGCAGATGTTCACGGTCATGTTCGCGGTGGCGCGCACGGTGGGCTGGGTCGCCCACTGGATGGAGATGATGGCCGACCCCGACCACAAGATCGGCCGTCCGCGCCAGGTCTACACCGGCGCGCCCCGGCGGGACTACGTCCCGGTGGAGCTGCGCAGGCCCGCCGGCCCACGCCCCGCCGCCACCAACGGCGAGCGCCGCTGAGGCATCCGCCGTGCCGGTCCCGCCGTCCGGGCACACGCGGCGGGCCGGCGCGATGCTAGACTCGGATCCGTAAGGAGGACGGGCCATGGCCAGCCCCGCCGTGCAGCGACACCGCTGGCGCCGCCGCGAGTACGAGCGCGCGGTGGCCGCGGGCGTCTTCGCCCCCGAGGCCCGCCTCGAGCTCGTCGACGGAGAGATCGTGGAGATGACGCCGCAGGGAAGCCGGCATTCCGCCGCCGTGCAGCTCGCCGAGGAGGCCCTGCGCCGCACTTTCGGCGCCGGCTTCTCGATCCGGGTCCAGATGCCGCTGGCGGTGGACGAGGTCTCGGAACCCGAGCCGGACGTGGCCGTCGTCCGCGGCGGACCGCGCGACTACGTCGAGGCCCACCCCGGGCCCGCCGACACCCT
>JALSJE010000034.1 GCA_026989495.1 Gammaproteobacteria bacterium
GCAGCCCTCACCGGAGCGACCTCCGTGCGGCGGCAGTGGCGGGATGGCGGCCCATGGCCGCGCCATTATAGGCGGATACTCTGATCAATCCGCTGCGCGGATCGATCAGGGCGAGGGCGCTTCGCGGTCCATCTCGATTTTTTGCGTGTCGTCATGCACTTCCCTGTGCATGAGCCGTCCCGCGGCCGTCCCTGGCCGCGGGGAAGGCCTGAAAAATCGGATTTTTCAGAGCTTCCGCGATTTTTCAGCCCTTCCAGGCGGGAGGCGGCTCCCGCGTCTCCCCCCTCTCGACTCCCGTCCCTCGGCGTGCTCGCCGCTACGCGGTGAGCACGGCGCGCAGGCGCTCCTGCTCGGCGATGCGGTCCAGCAGGATGCGCCTGAAGACGTCCGGGTCCTTGGTGTGGGTGATCTCGCCCGGGCGAGGAAAGTGCAGGTCGTGCAGGCGCGAGAGCCAGAAGCGCAGGGCCGCCGCCCGCAGCATGGCCGGCCAGGCGCCGCGCTCGATGGCGGTGAGCGGACGCACGCGCTCGTAAGCGCCGATCAGCGCACGGGTGCGCGCGGGCTCCAGGCGCCCGGCGGCGTCGCTGCACCAGTCGTTGACGGTGACGGCCACGTCGTAGAGCAGCACGTCGTTGCAGGCGTAGTAGAAGTCGATGATGCCCGTGAGGCGCTCGCCCACGAAGAGGGCGTTGTCGCGGAAGAGGTCGGCATGGACCACGCCCCGCGGCAGGTCCTGGAAGCGGTAGAGCGACTGGAAGCGCAGCTCCGCTTCGAGGATTGTCAGGTCATCGGCGTCGATACGGCCGCGCAGCCTGTCCACCGTCTCGCGCCACCAGCGCGGGCCGCGGTCGTTGGCGCGTTCACGGGGGAAATCCTGCCCGGCCAGATGCATGCGCGCGAGCGCCGTGCCGATGGCGCGGCAATGCGCCTCCGAGGGCTGGGGGACGCTGCGACCCTCGAGCCGCTGCACCAGGGCGGCGGGCTTGCCCTTGAGGCGGCGGAGGTAGCTACCTGCGCGGTCAGCCACGGGGTGGGCGCAAGGGATGCCGCGCTCGGCGAGGAAGGCCATGAGGTCGAGGAACCAGGGCAGGTCCGCCTCGGGCAGCCACTCGAAGAGGGTGAGCACGTAGCGCCCGGCCGTGGTGTCGACGAAGTAGTTCGTGTTCTCGATGCCGTCCTGTATGCCCTCGTAGGCTACGAGCTCGCCCACGTCGTAGGCGCGCAGGAAGGCGGCGAGCTCCTCGTGCCCGATGGGGGTGTAGACCGACACGGCCTCAGCGGCGCTTGCGGGCGGGGACCTTCACGGCGCGGCTACCAGCGGATGATGACCCAGTGCGGAACCACGATGTCGTCATCGAGCTCGTCGCGGCGCGTGTCGAGATGGCCGTCGCCGTCGCTGTCGATGAGATAGTAGGGCGGCCCCTTGCGCGGGATGACCTTGACCATGTAGAGGCGCCCGTTGACGCGGTACTCCTCGATGCGCTCCCCCTTGCGGGGGCGGATCACGATCTGGCCCTCCAGCGCCTCGGTGTCGAGCGGGGCCGCCTCGTCCCCGGCGCCCTCATCCGCTGGAGGCGGGGGAGGCGGTGCCGCGGCTTCGGGCGCCTGGGCGGCGGCCCCGGCGGCCCACAGCCCCAGCAGGGCCGCGGCGGCGGCGGCGGTGTGTCGCACGTGATCCTTCCTGCGCTGGCGGGCCTCAGAGCTCGAGGAGGATCTCCTGCTCCTCCGCCGAAGGCTCGAAGCCCCGGTGCTCGTAATGCTCGAAGATAGCTTCCACCACGTCCTCGGGTTTGTCCAGCACCACGAACAGGTCCAGGTCCCCGGCGGAGATGGTGCCCTCGCGCACCAGGGTCTCGCGGAACCAGGCGATGAGGCCCTCCCAGAAGGGACGGTGCACGAGGATGATGGGGATGCGTCGCGTCTTGCCGGTCTGGACCAGGGTGAGGATCTCGGCCAGCTCGTCGAGGGTGCCGAAGCCGCCCGGCAGCACCACGTAGGCCGAGGCGTACTTCACGAACATGACCTTGCGCGAGAAGAAGTGGCGGAAGTGGAGCGAGATGTCCTGATAGGTGTTGGGCGTCTGCTCCTTGGGGATGTCGATGTTGAGGCCGATGCTGGGGGATTTGCCGGCATAGGCGCCCCTGTTGGCCGCCTCCATGATGCCGGGCCCGCCGCCGCTCACCACCGAGAAGCCGGCATCGGACAGCAGCCGCGCGATGCGCTCGGCGAGCGCGTAGTAGGGGTGCCCGGGCGGGATGCGCGCCGAGCCGAAGATGCTCACGGAGGGCTTGATGCGCGCGAGCCGCTCGAAGCCCTCCACGAACTCGGCCATGATCTGGAAGATCTTCCAGGACTCGCGCGTAAGCAGGGTGTCGTTGACGGGCATCAGGCTCGGATGCCCCGCCTTGCCATTGCCTTTGCTCGATGGCATGTCCATCGCTCGCTCCTCCGCCGCGCGATCGCGGCTCGTCTCCGGAAGAGGGCCGGGCCCGCTATGCTAACCTGTGCCGCCGGGGTGCACAGCCCGGCCCGTCACATCCCGGATTATCGGCGCCCCGCAGGCCCGCCTTGAGCCCGCCCGAGCCATGCCAGAACGCAAGCCATTGATTCTCGTGGACGGCTCCGGCTACCTGTACCGGGCCTTCCACGCGCTGCCGCCGCTCACCAGCTCCCGCGGCGAGCCCACGGGGGCCATCTACGGTGTGGCCAACATGCTGCGGCGGCTGCTGAAGGACTACGACCCGGAGCTGGTGGCGGTGGTCTTCGACGCGCCCGGACGCACTTTCCGCGACGAGCTCTTCGAGCGCTACAAGGCCAATCGCCCGCCCATGCCCGAGGAGCTCGTGGCCCAGCTCGAGCCGCTGCGCGAGCTGGTGGATGCCATGGGCCTGCCGCGCCTGGAGGTCCCGGGCGTTGAGGCCGACGACGTCATCGGCACGCTGGCGCGCCGCGGCGCCGCGCAGGGCCTGCCCGTGATCGTCTCCACTGGCGACAAGGACATGGCCCAGCTCGTGGACGGCGGCATCGTGCTGGTGGACACCATGCGCAACCGCACCCTGGACCGCTCCACGGTGGAGGAGCGCTTCGGCGTGCCGCCCGAGCGGATCGTGGACTGGCTCGCCCTCGTGGGCGACAGCTCCGACAACATCCCGGGCGTGCCCCGCGTGGGCCCCAAGACGGCGGCCAAGTGGCTGCGGCAGTACGGCTCCCTGGACGGGATCGTCCGCCACGCCGACGAGATCCCGGGCAAGGCGGGCGAGAGCCTGCGCGCGCACCTGGACCAGCTCGCCCTTTCCCGCGAGCTCGCCCGCATCCGCACCGACCTCGATCTGGACGTGGATCCCGCCTCGCTGCGGCGCCGCCCGCCCGACCTGGAGCGACTGCGCGCCCTGCTCCAGCGGCTGGAGTTCACGAGCTGGCTGCGCGAGCTGCCGCGCGCGGGCGCGCCGGAGGCCGCGCCCACCCGGGCCGCAGCGGCGGGGGGCGCGCAGAAGCGTGCGGGCGGCCCGCCCGCGGAGGGCGGCGCGCCGGAGGCGGCGCCGCGCTACGAGCTCGTGCTGGACGAGGCCGCCCTCGGGCGCTGGCTCGAGCGCCTGCGCGCCGCGCCGCTGTTCGCCTTCGACACCGAGACCACGAGCCTCGACTACATGGAGGCGCAGGTGGTGGGCGTCTCCTTCGCCGTCGCCCCGGGCGAGGCCGCCTACGTGCCGCTGGCCCACGACTACGAGGGCGCGCCGGCCCAGCTCGACCGCGAGGCCGTCCTCGAGCGGCTGCGGCCGCTGCTCGAGGACCCCGACCGTCCCAAGCTGGGCCACAACCTCAAGTATGACATGAGCGTGCTTGCCAACCACGGCATCGCGCTCGCGGGGCTCGCCTACGACACCATGCTCGAGTCCTACGTGCTCAACAGCACCGCGAGCCGCCACGACCTCGACTCGCTCGCCCTCAAGTACCTGGGCCACCGCAACATCGCCTACCACGAGGTGGCCGGCAAGGGTACGGGTCAGGTGGACTTCAACCAGGTGCGCCTGGACCAGGCCGGTCCCTACGCGGCCGAGGACGCCGACATCGCGCTGCGGCTGCACGAGCGGCTGTGGCCGGAGCTCGCCGCCCAGCCCGGCCCGCGCCGCGTCTTCGAGGAGATCGAGATGCCGCTCGTGCCCGTGCTCTCGCGCATGGAGCGCACGGGCGTGCTGGTGGACGTGGCGAGCCTGCGCGAGCAGAGCCGTCTGCTCGCCCGGCGCATGCGCGAGATCGAGGCCGAGGCCCACCGGCTCGCCGGCGAGCCCTTCAACCTCGCCTCGCCCAAGCAGATCCAGGAGATCCTCTACGGCAGGCTGGGCCTGCCGGTGCTGGCGCGGACCCCCAGGGGCCAGCCCTCCACGGCCGAGTCGGTGCTGGCCGAGCTCGCGACGCAGTACGAGCTCCCGCGCCTGATCCTGGACTACCGCCAGCTCGCCAAGCTCAAGTCCACCTATGCCGACCGCCTGCCCGAGCAGGTCGACCCGCGCACGGGGCGCGTGCACACTTCCTACCACCAGGCCGTGGCCGCCACCGGCCGGCTCTCCTCGTCCGACCCCAACCTGCAGAACATCCCCGTGCGCACCGAGGAGGGCCGGCGCATCCGCCGCGCCTTCGTCGCGCCGGCGGGCTGGAAGCTGCTCGCCGCCGACTACTCCCAGATCGAGCTGCGCATCATGGCGCACCTGTCGGGCGACGAGGGGCTGCTCGCCGCCTTCGCCGAAGGACGCGACATCCACGCCGCTACCGCCGCCGAGGTCTTCGGCACCGCCCTGGAGGCGGTGAGCGCCGAGCAGCGCCGCGCCGCCAAGGCCATCAACTTCGGCCTCATCTACGGGATGTCCGCCTTCGGGCTCGCGCGCCAGCTCGGTATCGAGCGCGAGGCGGCCCAGAGCTACGTGGACCTCTACTTCGCCCGCTACCCCAAGGTGAAGGCCTTCATGGACGCCATGCGCGAGAAGGCCCGCCGCGAGGGCTACGTGGAGACCCTGTTCGGCCGCCGGCTCTACGTGCCCGAGATACGCTCGCGCAACGCCCAGCGCCGCCAGTACGCCGAGCGCACCGCCATCAACGCCCCCATGCAGGGGAGCGCGGCCGACATCATCAAGCGCGCCATGATCCGGCTGGACGCCTGGATCCGCGCCTCGGACGTGCCCGTGCGCATGATCATGCAGGTGCACGACGAGCTCGTCTTCGAGGTGGAGGCGGGCTTCGTGGAGGAGGCGCGCGCGCGCATCCGCACCTTCATGGAAGGAGCGGCCGAGCTGCGCGTGCCGCTGGTGGTGGAGACCGGCGTGGGCGACAACTGGGACGAGGCCCACTGAGGGGCCGGCGGGAACTTTCGGCCCCGATGGCGGTCATTAGTCGTGAACGTCGCGCGTGGCGTTCCCCGCTTCCCTCCCTGAGCGGGAGCCGCCCGGTCCCCCCCTGGCCGGGCGGCTGGATTCGCCCCGGCAGACCTCCCCCCCAGAGCGCCGGGGCATTTTTTTGCCCGGACAGGGACGGGAGCCGGGCGGCGCGGGCCGCCGTTCGGTCCCGTTCCCTCGTCTATCGGGGGCCGGTGAGCCAGCGGGCGAGCACGGCCCGGGCCTCGTCCACGCCGAGCCGGGTCCGCGCCGAGAAGAGCTGGGCCGTGGCGCCGGGATGGATGGCCCCCAGCGCCGCCTCCACCTCCCGCAGGGCCTCCATCGCCGGGCCGCGGCGCAGCTTGTCCGCCTTGGTGAGGAGCACGTGCACGGGCCGGCCCGCGGCCGCGCACCAGGCCGCGAGCGCCTCGTCGCCCTCGCGCAGGGGATGGCGCACATCCATGACCAGCACCAGCCCGCGCAGGCTCGCGCGCGTGCGCAGGTATCGGTCCAGGAAGCGCTCCCAGTGGGCCTGGAGCGCGCGCGGCACGCGCGCGTAGCCGTAGCCGGGCAGGTCCGCCAGCCGCATGCCCTCGCCCAGCGCGAAGAGGACGATCTGGCGCGTGCGTCCCGGCTGCTTGCTGGTGCGCGCCAGCCCCGCGCGCGTCAGGGCATTGATGGCGCTCGACTTGCCCGCATTGGAGCGGCCGGCGATGGCCACCTCGGCCCCCTCGTCCGGCGGGAGCTGGGCGGGGGTGTGGGCCGCGGCCAGGAAGCGGGCGCGGTCGAAGGCCGGCGCTGCGGTTGACCCCATCGGGCGCTGCTGGTATAGAATGGGCCGCTTTTCGTCGCGCCTAAGGCCTTGAGCTTCAAGGAGTTCCGGCGGGCGCGGCGGCTTGGTTGGTGGTCGAAGGAGTATATCCCATGCGCAAGACCTGGATCGCCCCCGTTCTCGGCGCCGTGGCGCTGGCCCTCGCCGGTGGCTCGCTGGCCGCCGGCGACCCCACCGCCGGGCGCGAGAAGTCGGCTGGCTGCGCTGGCTGCCACGGCACCGACGGCAACAGCCTGGTGCCCCAGTTCCCCAAGCTGGCGGGCCAGCACGCCAAGTACACCGTCAAGCAGCTCAAGGACTTCAAGGCCGGCAAGCGCAAGGATCCGACCATGGGCCCCATGGCCATGCCCCTGAGCGAGGCCGACATGGCCGACCTGGCCGCCTATTTCGCCGGCCAGGCCATCAAGCCCGGCAAGGCCGATCCCGCGAAGGCGGCCCTGGGCGAGCGCATCTGGCGCGCGGGCAACGAGGCCACCGGGGTGCCGGCCTGCACCGGCTGCCATGCCCCCAATGGGCGCGGCAACCCCGAGGCGGGCTTCCCCGCGCTGGCGGGCCAGCATGCGGCCTACACCCTCAAGCAGCTCAAGGCCTTCGCCGCGGGCGGGCGCAGCAACGACCCCGGCGCCATGATGCGGACCATCGCGCGCAAGATGACCGAGCAGGAGATGGCGGCGGTGGCCGCCTACATCGAGGGGCTGCGCTGAGCGGACGCCGCGGCTGGTGGCGCTGGAAGGGGGCGGCCTCGTCGGCCGCCCCCTTCCGTTTCACGGTCGGAAACTCTGATGGAAACTCTGATCGATCCGCTGCGCGGATCGATCAGCGCGATGGCGCTTCGCGGTCCATCTCGATTTTTCGTTTATCGTCATGCGCTTCCCTGTGTCCCTGGGCATGGACCGTCCCGCGGCCGACCCTGGCCGCGGGGAAGCCATGAAAAATGCGATTTTTCATGGCTTCCGGTCGTGTTCGCCGGGCCTGCGGCGACCTGCCCGCGGGGCTCAGCGGCGGACGTGGAAGTGGATGGCGCGGCGCTCCACCGACATGGCCGCCTCGTGCACGGCCTCCGAGAGCGTGGGATGGGCGTGCACGATGCGGGCGAGGTCCTCGCTGGATGCGCCGAGCTCCATGGCCACCACGGCCTCGGCGATGAGCTCCGAGGCCCAGGGCCCGATCACGTGCACGCCGAGCAGCATGTCGGTCGCGGCGTCGGCGATCACCTTGACCAGCCCCTCGGTCTGTCCCAGGGCCTGCGCGCGGCCGGAGGCGGTGAAGGGGAAGGTGCCGATGCGGAAGGCCACGCCCTCGGCCTTGAGGGCCTGCTCGGTGGCCCCGACCCAGGCGATCTCGGGGTGCGTGTAGATGACGGCGGGCACGGTGCCGAGGTCCACGGGGTCGGAGCGCCCGGCGCCGATCTGCTCGGCCACGCAGATGCCCTCCTCGGCGCCCTTGTGGGCGAGCATGGGCCCGCGCACGGCATCGCCGATGGCCCACACCCCCGGCTGGCTCGTGCGGCAGAGCTCGTCCACGTGCACCGCGCCGCGCTCGTCCAGCACCAGCTCGCATTCGGGCGCCACCAGCCCGTCGGTGGCGGGGCGCCGGCCCACGGCGACGATGAGGCGGTCGACGCGCAGCTCGTGGCTGCCCGTGCCGTCCTCGTAGCGCACCGTCACCTGGCGCGCGCCGGCCCGTGTCCCCGTCACGCGCGCGCCCAGCCGGATATCGAGCCCCTGGGCCGTGAAGCGCCGGAAGGCCTCCTGGGCGATGCGGTGGTCGCAGGCGGGGAGGAAGGTCTCCTGCGCCTCGAGCAGCACCACCTCCTCCGCCCCCAGCCGCCGCCACACGCTGCCCAGCTCCAGGCCGATGACGCCGGCGCCGATGATGCCGAGGCGCTTGGGCACCGTAGGGAAGGCAAGCGCTCCGCTGGAGTCCACGATGCGCTCGCCGTCCACGGGCGCGACCTCGAGCTCGATGGGCTCCGAGCCGGGCGCGAGGATGACGTGCTCGCAGGAGAGCACGCGCGCCTCGCCTCCCGTGGCTGGGGCGAGCTCGACCCGCTTGGGGCTGAGGAGCCTTCCGGTGCCGTGCAGGTGCTCGATGCCGTTGGCCTCGAACAGGGCGGCGATGCCTTCCGTCAGACGCCGCACGATGGCCTCCTTGCGTGCCATCATTCGCTTGAGGTCCAGCCGCACGCCCTCGACGCGGATGCCGTGCTCGCCGAGCCCCTCGCGCGCCAGGCGGTAGAGCTCGGAGGAGTCGAGCAGGGCCTTGGAGGGGATGCAGCCCACGTTGAGGCAGGTCCCGCCCAGGGCGGGGCCGCCGTCGGGGCGCTGCCACCGGTCGATGCAGGCGGTGCGCAGCCCGAGCTGGGCGCAGCGGATGGCGGCGGTGTAGCCGGCCGGCCCGCCCCCGATCACGATCACGTCGTAGTCGGCCATGGCCTTCTCCTCACACCTCGAGCAGCAGCCGCTCGGGTTCCTCGATCAGCTCCTTGACCGTCACCAGGAAGCGCACGGCCTCGGCCCCGTCGATGATGCGGTGGTCGTAGGACAGCGCCACGTACATGATGGGCCGCACCACGATCTCGCCGTCCACCACCACGGGGCGGTCCTGGATGCGGTGCATGCCGAGGATGCCGCTCTGGGGCGGGTTGAGGATGGGGGTGGAGAGCATGGAGCCGAAGACGCCGCCATTGGTGATGGTGAAGGTCCCTCCCGTGAGCTCCTCCAGCGCAAGGCGCCCCTCGCGCGCGCGCTGGGCGAAGTCGGCGATGCGGCGCTCGATCTCGGCCAGCCCCAGGCGGTCGGCGTCGCGCAGCACCGGCACCACCAGGCCCCGCGGCGTGGCCACCGCGATGCCGATGTCGTAGTAGTCGTGGTAGACGATGTCGGTGCCGTCCACGAAGGCGTTGAGGACCGGGAAGCGCTGGAGCGCAGCCACGCAGGCCTTGACGAAGAAGGACATGAGCCCGAGCTTGACCCCGTGGCGCTGCTCGAAGGCCTCGCGATGGCGGCGCCTGAGGGCCATGACGGCGTGCATGTCGATCTCGTTGAAGGTGGTGAGTGTGGCCGTGGTGCGCTGCGACTCGACCATGCGCTCGGCGATGCGCGCGCGCAGGCGCGACATGGGCTCGCGCCGCACGGTGCGCGCGGCGCCCGGCGCGGGGGCGGGCTCCGGCGCGCAGGAAGGCGCCGCCGCGGCACCGCCTGCCTCGGCCGTCTCGCCCGCCGTCGGCGCGGGAGCCACCTCCCCGCGCGCGGCGAGGTAGCGCAGCACGTCGGCCTTGGTGAGGCGTCCGCCCCGGCCGGTGGCGGGGATGGCGGCGGGATCGAGGCCGTGCTCGGCCACCAGCCGCCGCACGGCGGGGCTGAGGTGCGCGGGCGCCCCGCCCGCATCGGGCGCGGCGGCCGTGCCCGCCTCCCGAGGCACCGCGGCAGGGGGCTGGCCCGGGCCCCCGGCCGCCGCCGGGGGCTGCGCCTGTGCCCCCGCGCCCGGTGCGATGCGGCCGATCACCTCCTCGCCGGCCACGGCGGCGCCGGCCTCCTTGAGCACCTCGGCGAGCACCCCGTCCGCCGGTGCCGGCACCTCCAGCACCACCTTGTCGGTCTCGACGTCCACCAGGGGCTCGTCGCGGCGCACGGGCTCGCCCGGCGCCTTGCGCCAGGCGACCACCGTGCCCTCGCTCACGGATTCCGGCAGCGCGGGCACGCGCACGTCCACGAGCTCGGCGCTTGCGGGGGATTCGGGTCGGTTCATCCGAGGGCCTCCTTGACGAGCTGCTTCTGCTGCTCCAGGTGCAGGCGGAAATGGCCGGTGGCCGGCGCGGCCGAGGCGGCGCGCCCGGCGTAGCGCAGGCGCTGGCCCTTGCGGCGTGCGGCCTCCAGGCGGTGGCGGATCTGGTACCAGGCACCCTGGTTCTCCGGCTCCTCCTGGCACCAGACGAGCTCGCGCGCCTTCTCCCAGGGGGCGAGCGCGGCGGCGAGGTCCTCCTCCGGGAAGGGGTAGAGCTGCTCGATGCGGACGATCGCCACGTCCGTGCGGCCGGCGGACTGGCGCGCCTCGAGGAGGTCGTAGCAGACCTTGCCCGTGCAGCAGACCACGCGCCGCACGCCGCCCGGGTCCAGGGCCTCCGGCTCGGGGATGACGGGACGGAAGCCGCCGCCTGCGAGATCCTCCAGGCGCGAGACCGAGCGCTTGTGGCGCAGCAGGCTCTTCGGCGTCAGCACCACGAGCGGCTTGCGGTAGGGCCGCAGCACCTGGCGCCGCAGCAGGTGGAACATCTGCGCCGGCGTGGTGGGCACGCACACCTGCAGGTTGTGCTCGGCGCACAGCTGCAGCCAGCGCTCGAGCCGCGCCGAGGAGTGCTCCGGGCCCTGGCCCTCGTAGCCGTGGGGCAGGAAGAGGGTGAGCCCGCACAGCCGCCCCCACTTGGCCTCGCCCGAGCTGATGAACTGGTCGATCACCACCTGGGCCACGTTGGCGAAGTCGCCGAACTGCGCCTCCCAGATGACGAGCGCCTCGGGCTCGGCGGTGGCGTAGCCGTACTCGAAGGCGAGCACCGCCTCCTCGGAGAGGATGGAGTCGATGACCACGAAGTTGGCCTGCTCGCCGAGGTGCTGCAGCGGCACCCAGCTCGTGCCGTCGCGCTGGTTGTGCAGCACCGCGTGGCGGTGGAAGAAGGTGCCGCGCCCGGAGTCCTGCCCGCTCAGGCGCACCGGGTGCCCCTGGCGCAGGAGGGTGGCGTAGGCCATGGTCTCGGCGAAGCCCCAGTCGAGGGGGAGCGCGCCTGCGGCCATCTTGCGGCGGTCCTCCAGGATGCGGGCCACGCGCGGGTGCAGCTCGAAGCCCTCGGGCAGGCGCTCGAGGCGGGCGTGCAGCTCCTGGAGGGTGGCGACGGGCACGGCGGTGTCGGCGGGCGCGGTCCAGCGCCGCCCGCGGTAGCGGCTCCAGTCCACGGCGTAGGGGTTGACCGCCCCGCGCACGATGTCCGGCGCCACCACCTCGCCGCGCTCGATGCGCTCGCGGTAGCGCTCGAACAGCGCCTCCACCACCTCCGGCCCCGGCACCACCCCCTCGCGCGCGAGGCGCTCGGCGTAGAGGCGCGTCACCGTGGGGTGTGCGCGGATCTTGCGGTACATGACCGGCTGCGTGGCCGCCGGCTCGTCGGCCTCGTTGTGGCCGTGGC
Organism: Gammaproteobacteria bacterium; assembly: GCA_026989495.1. Taxonomy (GTDB): domain Bacteria; phylum Pseudomonadota; class Gammaproteobacteria; order S144-34; family S144-34; genus S144-34. The sequence goes on from JALSJE010000034.1 coordinate 11,378, forward strand.
GGCGGTAGCAGACCAGGTCCACCACCACGTCCTTGCGGAAACGCATGCGGAAGTCGAGGGCGAGCCCGGCCACGAACACCACCGCCTCGGGGTCGTCGCCGTTGACGTGGAAGATGGGCGCCTCGACGATCTTGGCCACGTCCGTGCAGTAGTAGCTCGAGCGCACGTCGAGCGGGTTGGAGGTGGTGAAGCCGATCTGGTTGTTCACCACCACGTGCAGGGTGCCGCCCGTGGTGAAGCCGCGCGCCTTGGAGAGCTGGAAGTTCTCCATCACCACGCCCTGGCCGGCGAAGGCGGCGTCGCCGTGCAGCAGGACGGGCATCACCTGGGCGCCCCCGCGGTCGCCGCGGCGCTGCTGGCGGGCGCGGGCCGAGCCCTCCACCACCGGGCCCACGATCTCCAGGTGCGAGGGGTTGAAGGCGAGCGCCAGGTGCACCGTGCCGCCCTCGGTGCGCACGTCCGAGGAGAAGCCCATGTGGTACTTGACGTCGCCGGAGCCGGGGTGCGCGGCCGGGTCGTAGGTGCCCTCGAACTCCTGGAACAGCTCCTGCGGGCTCTTGCCGAGGATGTTCACCAGCACGTTGAGGCGGCCGCGGTGGGCCATGCCGATCACGATCTCCTGCATGCCCGCGGCGCCCGCGCGGCGGATGACCCGGTCGAGGAGCGGAATGAGGCTGTCGCCCCCTTCCAGGGAGAAGCGCTTCTGGCCCACGTACTTGGTGTGCAGGTAGCGCTCCAGCCCCTCGGCCGCCACCAGGCGCTCGAGCAGGCGCCGGCGCGCCTCCGGGTCGAGGGCGGTGCCCTCGGGCCGGCCCTCGACCCGCGCCTGGATCCAGCGCTTCTGCTCGGTGTCGGTGATGTGCATGTACTCCACACCCACCGTGCCGCAGTAGACGCGCCGCAGCAGGGCGAGAATGTCGCGCAGGCGCATGCGGTCGGGCGCGGCCAGCGAGCCCGTGTGGAAGACGGTGTCGAGGTCGGCCTCGGTGAGCCCGTGGTGGGCGGGATCGAGCTCCGGCACGGGCTCGCGCTCGCGCAGGCGCAGCGGATCCACGTCGGCGGCGCGGTGGCCGAGGAAGCGGTAGGCGTTGATGAGCCTGAGCACCGCGGCCTGCTTCTCGGCGCTCGCGCGCACGGCCTGCTCGGCCGCAGGGGCGGCCGCAGGCGCGGGCGGCGGCGGCACGGGGCTCGGAGCCGGGCGCGGGGCCGGCTCGACCCGCGGCGGGGCCGGGGCGCGGATGGCCTCGGGCGGGGCGCCTGCCTGGAGGCGGTCGAACCAGCTGCGCCAGCGGGGGTCGAGCGAGGCCGGATCCCGGAGATAGCGCTCGTAGAGCGCCTCCAGGAAGGCGGCATTGCCCGCGTAGAGCTGCGACTGCGCCTCCAGCGCTTCCAGCGCGGCCGTCATGGGCCCTCCCATCCCGGTCCCGTGGCTCTTTACCCAGTGTAGCCGGTGCGCGCGACGGCGGCCCGAATCCCGCGCACCGCCTCCTGTGCCTATTACGCGGCCGGGCGGGCGCCCGCTTTAGCCCGGCTCGTGGCGCCCGTCCTGGCGCCCTTCGGGCGTGCCTGCTAAATTCGACCGTCCGGCATGATCCGGCAAGCCCGGGGGATGGGCATGAGATCACTGGCTGCATTGATGGGCGCGGCCTGCCTCGGCCTCGCCGCCGCCGGGGCCTGGGCCGACGGAGGCGCGGCGGCCGACTATACGGAAGGCTTCGAGTACCAGGCCATCGTCCCGCCCGGGCCCCTGGCCGGCGAGGGCGACGGCATCGAGGTGGCCGAGCTCTTCTGGTACGGCTGCCCCCACTGCTACCGCTTCGAGCCCCTGCTGGAGGCCTGGCTCGAGCGCAAGCCCGGGGACGTGCGCTTCGTGCGCGTGGCCGTGCCGCTGAACCCCCACTGGGAGCCGCACGCCCGGGCCTGGTACTCGGCCAGGCTGCTGGGTGTGGCCGAGCGCACCCATAGGGCCCTGTTCGACGCCATCCACGCCGAGCGCCAACGGCTCGCCGACCGTGAGGCGCTGGCCGGCTTCTACGCCCGCCACGGCGCCGACCGCGACGCCTTCCTGCGCGCCTTCGACAGCTTCGCGGTGCATGCCAAGGTGCGGCGCGCGGCGGCGCTGGCGCGCGCCTGGGGCGTGCACAGCGTGCCCACGATGGTCGTCAACGGCCGCTACCGGGTGACGGGCCGCATGGCCGGCGGGCTCAAGGAGATGCTGGCGGTGGTCGATCACCTCATCGGCCTCGAGCGCGCCCGCCTCGCCCGGGAGCGGAACGATGCGGCCGGGAAGACGGCCGCGGCCGCGCAGGGGGGCGACCGCGGCGCCGGGGGGAGGGCACCGTGACGGATGCCCGGGGAGACCGTCCCGCGTGGGCCTGATGCAGCTCAAGCTCCTCAGCTACAACATCCAGGCGGCCATCGCCGTGCGGCGCTACCGGGAGTACCTCACCGGGAGCTGGCGGCATGTGCTGCCCCACAACCGCGCCCTCGACGTGCTCGACGCCATCGCGCGGCTCGCGCGCGGCTTCGACATCGTGGGGCTGCAGGAGGTGGATGCCGGGAGCCTGCGCTCGGCCTTCGTGGACCAGGCCCGCTACCTCGCCCGGCGCGCCGGCATGCCCTGGTGGTGGCGCCACACCACCCGCCGGGTGGGGCAGGTCTCCCACCACGCCAACGCGCTGCTGGCCCGCCTGCGCCCGGCCGCGGTCGAGGCCCACCGCCTGCCCGGCAGGATCCCGGGCCGGGGGGCGCTGTGCGCCCGCTTCGGCGCCTCACCCACGCAGCTCGCCGTCTACGTGGTGCATCTCTCCCTCGGGCGCCGTGCCCGCCAGCGCCAGCTCGCCTGGCTCGCCGAGCGGGTGGCCGACGAGGGCTGCGTGGTCGTGATGGGCGACCTCAACTGCACCCTGGCGAGCCCCGAGCTCGGCTGGTTTCTCGCCCGCACGGGCCTGCGCCCTGCGGTGACCCTGCCCACCTTCCCGAGCTGGTCACCTGCACGTGCCATCGACCACATCCTCGTGGGCGGGCGGGTGCAGGTCGCCGAGGCCGCCGTGCTGCCCCATCGGCTCTCCGACCACCGGCCGCTGGCGGTCACCCTTTCGGTGCCGCTGGCCCTGGCGGAGGCGGCCTGAGCCCCGGGCCATGGGCGGGGAGACCCCGGCCGGCGAGCCCTGGCGGGCGCGGTACGAGGAGGCCCTCGAGCGCCTCGAGGCGGCCGAGCGCCGCTGGGCCGACCAGCGCGAGGCCCTGGTGCGGCTCGCCACGCGGCTCGCGCTGGCGGGCCACGGCATCGATCCCGCCCTCGACCGCGAGCTCGAGCGGGCGCGCGAGGCGCTCAAGGGGGAGCTCGATCCGGAGGACCTGACCCGCCGGGCGGAGGCGCTCGGCGCGCTGCTGCGCCGCCTCGCCGAGGTCTCCGCCGGGCAGGATGCCGAGACCCCGCCAGCCCCTGCCGTCCCGGAGGCCCCCCGCGAGGCCGCCCCCGCGGATGGCGAGTCCACCCGGCCGCCCGCGCGTGCGGGCGGCCGCCGGGGCTTCCTGGCGCGCCTCCTCGGGGGCCGCTCCGGCCGGCAGGACGCGCCCGCCGCCGGCGATGGCGCGCCCCGGGCCCTCGGCGACCTGCTCGACGCGCTGCCTGCCGACGCCGACCTCGCCGGGCGGGTCGAGCGGCTGCGGTCGCGGCTGGCCGCAGCGGACGGGCCCCGCGCCTGGGCGGACATCCTCGAGGAGGCCGCGCGCCTGGTGCAGGAGGCGCGTCGGAGGCTGGAGCGCGAGCGTGCCGAGTTCGAGCGCTTCCTGGCCCAGGTGGGCGAGCGCCTGCAGGAGATCGACGGCTACATGCAGGCCCAGGACGAGGCCCGCGAGGCGGCGCTCCAGGATGGCCGGGCCCTGGACGAGGCCGTGCGCGGGCAGGTGGCCGGGATCGAGGACAGCCTGCGCGAGGCGCACGACCTGGAGGCCCTGAAGGCGGCGGTGCAGGCGCGCATCGAGCGCGTGCGCGAGCACCTGGCGGGCTTCCGCGCCAGCGAGGAGGCGCGCTACCGCGCCGCCCGCGAGGAGGCCGAGCGCCTGCGGGGGCGGCTCGAGGCGCTCGAGCGCGAGGCCGAGGCCCTGCGCGAGCGCGTGCGCGAGGAGCGCCGGCTGGCCCTGCGCGACCCCCTCACGGGGCTCCCCAACCGCCTCGCCTACGAGGAGCGCATCGCCCAGGAGCACGCCCGCTGGCGGCGCTTCGGCACCCCGCTGTCGCTGGTGGTGGTGGATGTGGACCGCTTCAAGCGCATCAACGACAGCTACGGCCACAAGGCCGGCGACAAGGTCCTGCGCGCCATCGGCAGGCTGCTGGCCCGGCGCGTGCGAGAGACCGACCTCGCCGCCCGCTACGGCGGCGAGGAGTTCGTGGTGGTCCTGCCCGGGGCCGAGCGGGAGGCGGCGTTGCGGGTGGCCGAGGAGCTGCGCGCGGCGGTGGCCGGCTACGGCTTCCACCACGCCGGCGAGCCCGTGGAGGTCACGGTCTCGTGCGGGGTGGCCACCTTCGAGGGCGAGGACACGCCCGAGCAGGTCTTCGAGCGCGCCGACGCGGCGCTCTACCGCGCCAAGGCCGCCGGCCGCAACCGCTGCGAGGCCGGCTGAGGGCAGGTCCCCTCAGCGCCGGCGCCGCCTGCGCCAGAGCGCCGCGTAGACGGCGGCGTTGCCCGCGGCCAGCGCCGCCCCGAGCCCCACCTGATGCGCGCGGGTCAGGCCCGGCGGGTAGAGCACCGTTACCACGTAGCGGTCGATGAAGCCGCCGGTGTAGCTCTCGAGCCCGGCGCGCAGCCGCAGCGCCTGCTCCAGCGGCGTGAGCGGGCAGGTCCAGCCGAAGAGCATCACCGCGGCCGCCCAGGCGAGCGCCGGCAGGTGCAGCCAGGCGAGCCGCGGCCAGCGCAGCGCGGCGAGCCCCCCGCCCACGGCGAAGGCCACGAAGCCGAAGTGGACCACCAGCACCAGATCCGCCAGCCTCCCCGCGAGCGCGGGCGGTATCGACTCCATCCCCGAGCCCCTCTCCTGCGCCGGGTCCCGAAACGGAGCCGAGTCTAGCGCCTTCCGGCCGGCCGCGGCCTATACTCGACGGCAGGGGGCCGCGAGGGGGAGGAACGGGTCATGGAGCCGGAGACGGTGCTCGGCTTCTGGTTCTCGGAGCGGGTCCGGCGCCACTGGTTCGGCAACACGAGCCGCGACCTGGACCTCGAGATCCGCAACCGCTTCGAGGACGCCTGGCGGGCGGCCGCGCGCGGGGTCTTCGCAGCCTGGGAGGCCGAGCCGCGCGGGGCGCTGGCGCTGGTCGTCCTGCTGGACCAGTTCCCGCTGCACATGTTCCGGGGGCAGGCCGAGGCCTGGTCCACCGAGCGGGAAGCTCGTGCCGTGGCCCGGCGCGCGGTCGAGCGCGGCCACGACGCCGCGCTCGACGCCGACGGGAAGCGCTTCCTCTACATGCCCTTCATGCACAGCGAGGATCTGGGCGACCAGGACCTCGCCGTGGCGCTCTACGAGAAGGCGGGCCTCGAGGACGCGGCCCGCTGGGCGCGCCACCACCGCGAGATCGTCCGCCGCTTCGGCCGCTTCCCCCACCGCAACGCCCCCCTCGGGCGCGAGACCACGCCCGAGGAGGCCGCCTGGCTCGCCTCCGGGGAGGCCTTCCGGGGCTGAGAGGGCTGCAGAGGGCCCGGGGGGAGGCCGGTCCGCGGCCTCCCCCCGGGCCGGTGGCGGGCGCCGTGCGGCCGCCTCAGCGGCGGCGACGCCCGGCCGCCGCGCCCAGCGCGAGCAGCCCCGCGGCCCACAGGGCGAGCGCGCCGGGTGCGGGCACGGTGCCTGTGCCGGGCGGCGGCGCGGCCGCGGCCAGCTCGATCGTGGCCGTGAAGCGCGTGTCGTCGTAATAGGCGCTCCCGATCGGATCGATCGCGAAGTCGATGACGTCGCCCACGTCCACGCTCACGCCCGTCAGCGTGTAGGCCAGGGGGGTCGGTCCCGGATCGCCCGGCGCCCAGTACAGATACTGCGAGAAGACCTCGGCTCCGTTGAGCAGGATGCGCGCGATGACGCCGTCGCCGCCGAACCCGTTGTTGTTCACGTCGGCGAGCTCACCCGTGATGGAGACGGTGCCCGAGACGTCGCTCACCCAACGGCGCACGGTCCAGGTCGCGTCGGCGATGCCGCCGTCGTCCCAGAGCATCCGCCAGGGGGGCTGGCCGGTGAAATATTCCCACCAGTCCCCATAGACGTCGTAGTGGAGGAACTGCTCGAACGTGGCCGAGTCGCCGGGTGTCGCGTACTGGCCGTAGTACCAGCCGTCCTGCCCCTGCACGTCCGAGAATTCCGCCACCGAGTCGGCCACGGTGATCCCCGCGGCGGGCGTCTGCCCGGCCCAGACCGCCATCGCCAGCGCCACCAGCGCGGCGGCGAGGCCGGAGCCCGCCAGGCTGCGCTCATCGTGTGATCGCATGTCGTCTTCTCCCCTTCCGCTCCGTCCCGAAAGGCGCATCCGGCGCCCGCGCGATCTGCGCATGCAAGGGGAGTGCCAGGAAGAGAAATCCTTCAGACGACAAGTAGTTGCGCCCGCAGCCCTGCGGCCCGGCCAAGGGAGGTGTAAAGGGTGTCGACAGCCTGGGACGGGCTCAGCCCGTGCTCCAGGCGCGGGGGCGCCGCATGCCGGCGATCTTGCAGGCCTGCTGCATGTAGCCGAGGGGAAACAGGCGAAAGAGATGGTTGTGGCCCTCGCGGCCCTTGCCGAGCGCCTCCGAAACGAAGCGGATGGCGTGGCGCACGGCCGGCGCCACGCCGTGCTCGTCCAGCCAGGCGCGCATGAAGCGGATCACCGCCCAGTGCTCGTCGGTGAGCGCGATGCCCTCACGCGCGGCGATGGCCTCGGCCACCGCCTCGTCCCAGTCGGCCGGGTCGAGCAGGAAGCCCTCGGCATCCACCTCGATCCGGCGCCCGCCAACCTCCAGCACCTCGCTCACGTCATGCCTCCCGCTCCCCGGCGTGCATGTGCCGGCCGAGCATGGTAACCGCGCGGGCGGCATGGTTGAAATGCCCGCGCCATTGTGTGTCAAGTAAGCGCTCCACCGGAAGGGTGGCGGACTGGAGCAGCCTGCATGAAGGTCGCCTACATCTTTTCCACGCAGGGCCACACGGTCTCGTACAAGCTCGGGCAGATGATCCTGCCCCAGCTCGAGGCCGGCGCGCACGGCGCGCAGGTGGTGGGCATGTTCTTCTTCGAGGACAACAACTACGTGCTCGTGAGGGGCGACCCGATCGGCGAGCGGCTCGCCCGCGTCGCGCGCGAGCAGGGCATCCTCCTCATGGGCTGTGACCGCTGCTGCGAGGAGCGCCAGCTCGTCGGCAAGCTGGTCGAGGGGGCAGTCATCGGCTGCTTCCCCGACCTCTACGCGGCGCTCGCCGAGAACCCGCCCGACCAGGTGATCACCCTCTGAGGCAGGGGATGGCGGTGCCGCGCCCGCGACGCGGAGGCTGGCGCGCCCGAGAGGATTCGAACCTCTGACCTTCGGCTCCGGAGGCCGACGCTCTATCCAGCTGAGCTACGGGCGCATGCGGTATCCCCGGCCCGAGTCCGGGACCCGGGCCTGCCTGTAAGGATAACCCCACCCGCCGCGGCAGGCGAGCGCCGCGGGCGCGGCGGGCTTGCGGCTACAATAGGCGCCCTGCCGCGGGGCGCCGGCCCCGGGGCTGCCGACATGAGATCGACACGAACGGAGGGGGACGGTGCCGTGAGCGAGCAGGACAGGACCTTCATGACGACCTTCGTGACGGTGCTCGGCATCCTCGTGGTGCTGGCCATCGCCCTCATCTTCCTGGCCCGCTACGTGGGGCATCTCGCCGAGCCCGGGGAGGTGCCCGCCAGCGACCCGCTGCTCCAGAAGCGCAAGGCCGAGCTGCTCGCGCCCGTGGGCGAGGTCGTCGTGGCCGAAGCGCCGGCCGGGCAGGCCGCCCCGGCGGCCCGGCCGGCCGCGGCCGGGGACGCCGCCGGCGGCGCGCCCGACGGCAGGGTCGTCTACCAGGCCACCTGCTTCGCCTGCCACGGCACCGGCGCGGCCGGCGCCCCCAAGGTGGGCGACAAGGCGGCCTGGGAGCCGCGCGTGGCCCAGGGGCTCGATGCGCTGGTGGCCAACGCCGTCAAGGGCAAGGGCGCCATGCCGCCCAAGGGTGGCAACATGGCCCTCGGCGAGGCCGAGATCCGCGCCGCCGTCCTGCACATGCTGGCCGAGACGGGCCTGAAGGCGGGGGACGGCACCGCCCCGGCGCCTGCGCAGAAGCCCGCGGCCGCGGCGCCGGCGTCCGCCCCCGCGGCCCCCGCCACTGCCGAAGGGGCCGATCTCGCAGCGGGCGGACGGATCTACCAGTCCGCCTGCTTCGCCTGCCATGGCACCGGCGCGGCCGGCGCGCCCAAGGTGGGCGACAAGGCGGCCTGGAAGGACCGCATCGCCCAGGGCATGGACACGCTGGTGGCCAACGCCGTCAAGGGCAAGGGCGCCATGCCGCCCAAGGGTGGACGCATGGACCTCGACGAGCAGGCCATCCGCAACGCCGTGGCCTATATGGTCTCGCGGTCGCGCTGAGGCGTGCGCGTAGGACGAGTCTGGAGGGGCGTGGCGGCCCGGGCCGCCACGCCCCTTTTCCATCCTCGTTCCCCCCTTTTCGCGGGGACCTCGATGCGTGGGGCTGTCGTCGGTGGCATGGGCGCCCGATTCCGGGGCGGGAAGCGCGGCTCCGGGGCCTGCGGCCGTTGTCTCTCTTCTCAGCAGGCGCGGCTTCCGGCCGCGCCGGGCCGGCTGGAAGCCGGCCCCCACGGGGAGGGGAAACCAAGGGGCCGGACGCCGCTCCCCGCGGTGAGGAGGGAGCGCAGAGGCCGGTGTGCCCTTTGGAGCGCACCAGCTGTCCGTCGGGCCCGGCCCTGCGCTGTGCGCGCTTACAGGGGCCTTGCTGGGCATGCCGGGCGGGGTGGGTCTCGACGAAAGGGGAGCGGCGGCGAAACGGCAGAAGCGCCCCTTCTCGCCCTCAGGCCAGCAGGTCGCGCAGGTGGGCGAGGTGAGCGCGGCCGCGCGCGCGGCGGGCGCCGTCGTCCTCGCGCGCGCCCTCCCGGCGCAGCAGCGCCGCCGGGATCTCCGCGAGGAAGCGGCTCGGCTCGGCAGGCTCGGGCTTGCCGCGGCGGTGGCGGCGCTCGGCGTGGGTGAGGGTCAGGGTGCGGCGGGCGCGGGTGATGCCCACGTAGGCCAGCCGCCGCTCCTCGGCGACGTCGCCGGCCTCGACGGCGCTGCGGTGGGGGAGCAGCCCCTCCTCCAGCCCCACCAGGTACACGTGGTCGAATTCCAGTCCCTTGGCTGCGTGCAGGGTGCTCAGGCGCACGGCGTCGCGCCCGCGCTCGCGCCGCTCGAGCATGTCGGCCAGCGCCAGCCGCGCGGCCACGTCGGCGAGCGCGAGCCGCGGCTCCTCCGCCGCCATGCGTCCGATCCAGTCCAGCAGGTGCTCGACGTTCTCGACACGGCGCGCGGCGGCAGCCTCGGCCGCCTCGCGCGCGCTCGCTCCCTGGGCCGTCGTGCGCAGGTGGTCCAGGTAGCCCGTGTGCTCGACGATCTCGCGCACCGCGGCGGCCGGATCGCCGCGCGCGCCGCGGTCGCCCAGGTCCACGATCCACTGGGCGAAGCCGCGCAGACGCGCGCCGGTGTGGCGGTCGAGGACATGGGAGAGGCTCGGGTCCAGGGCGGCCTCGAGGAGCGAGAGCCCGTGCTCGGTGGCGTAGGCGGCGAGCCGCTCCAGGGTCGCCGGGCCGATGCCGCGCGCCGGCACGTTCACCACGCGCAGGAAGGCCGCGTCATCGTCGGGATTGCAGGCGAGCCGCACGTAGGCCATGAGGTCCTTGACCTCGGCGCGCTCGAAGAAGCCCGTCCCGCCCGAGAGCTCGTACGGAAGGCCCGCCTCACGCAGGGCCTCCTCGAAGGGACGGCTCTGGTGGTTGCCGCGGTAGAGGATGGCGAAGGCCGAGAGCGGCACGCGGTCGCGCCGGTGGCGCAGCAGGATCTCGCCCACCACCCAGGCGGCCTCATGGCGGCCGTCGCGGCAGGTCACCAGCCGCGGCGGCTCGCCGCCGCCGCGCTCGCTGCGCAGACGCTTGGGGAAGACGTGGGGGTTGGCCGCGATGAGGGCGTTGGCCGCCGCCAGGATGGGGCCGGTGGAGCGGTAGTTGCGCTCCAGCTTGATGACGGTCAGCCCCGGGTAGTCCTCGGCCAGGCGGCGCAGATTGTCCGGGCGGGCCCCGCGCCAGGCGTAGATGGACTGGTCGTCGTCGCCCACCACGGTGAAGCGGCCTTCGGGCCCGGCCAGTGCCCGCAGCAGCCGGTACTGGGTCTCGTTGGTGTCCTGGTACTCGTCCACGAGCAGGTAGCGCAGCCGGTCGCGCCAGCGCGCGAGCGCCTCGGGGCGGGTCTCCAGGAGGCGCAGGGGCTTCAGCACCAGGTCGTCGAAGTCCACCGCCCGATAGGCGGCCAGCCGCCGCTCGTAGGCGGCGTAGAGCGCCGCGGCGGCCGCGTCCTCGCCGGCGGCCTCCTCCGGGCCGAGGCCGGCGTTCTTCCATAGCGAGATGCGGTGGGCGAGGGCTTCCGCCTCGGCGGGCCGGGGCGCGCCGCCGCGATCTGTCATCACCTCGCGCAGGAGTGCGCGGGCGTCGGCCGCATCGAGCACGCTGAAGGCCCGCGGGAGGCCGGCGAGCCGGTGCTCGGCGCGCAGGATGCGCAGGCCGAGGCTGTGGAAGGTGCAGACGGTGAGGCGCCCGGCGGCCTCGGTGCCGAGGAGCCCCGTGGCGCGCTCGCGCATCTCGCGGGCGGCCTTGTTGGTGAAGGTGACGGCAGCCAGGTGCTCGGGCGCGAAGGCGCCGCACCGCACGAGGTGGGCGAGCTTGTGGGCGATGACACGGGTCTTGCCGGAGCCCGCCCCGGCCAGCACCAGCAGGGGGCCTTCGAGGTGGGCCACGGCGGCCCGCTGCTCGGGATTGAGATCGGCTGCGGGCGCGGGCGGCATGGGCGCGGCATTCTAGCGGCGTGCGGCCGCCGGGGCGAGAGGGAGGTGTTCAGGCTGCGGCGGGGCGGTCGAGCTGGCGGTAGCTCAGCGCCTCGCTGAGGTCGGCGACGGCGACACGCTCGCGCCCGGCGAGATCCGCTATGGTACGCGCCACGCGCAGCACGCGGTGCCAGCCGCGTGCCGAGAGACCCAGGCGCTCGCTGGCGGCGGCGAGCAGGGCGCGGCCGGCGCGGTCGAGGGCGCAGACGGTCTCCACCTGCGCGGCCGGCAGCGAGGCGTTGGGCACCCCCTGGCGCGCGAGCGCGCACGCGCGCGCGGCCGCCACGCGCTCGCGCACCGCGGCGGAAGGCTCGCCGGGTGACGCCTCTGCCAGCACGTGCGCCGGCAGCCGCGGCACGGCCACGTGCAGGTCGATGCGGTCCAGCAGCGGCCCCGACACCCGTGCCCGGTAGCGGCGCACCGCCTCCGGGCTGCAGCGGCAGCTCCCCGCCGGATCGTCCAGGTGCCCGCAGGGGCAGGGGTTCATGGCGGCCACGAGCTGGAAGCGCGCCGGGAAGACCGCCCGCCGAGCCGCCCGCGCGACCACCACCCGGCCCGCCTCCAGCGGCTCGCGCAGGCTCTCCAGGGCGTGGCGGCCGAACTCCGGCAGCTCGTCCAGGAACAGCACGCCATGGTGGGCCAGCGAGACCTCGCCCGGCCGTGGGCTGGGGCCGCCGCCCACCAGCGCCACGGCCGAGGCCGTGTGGTGCGGCGCCCGGAAGGGGCGCCGGCGCCATGCGGCGGGATCGAAGGTCCCTGCCACGAGGGAGGCCACCGCCGCGGTCTCCAGGGCCTCCTCCACGCTCAGCGGCGGCAGGATGCCCGGCAGGCGGCTCGCCAGCAGCGTCTTGCCCGTGCCCGGCGGACCGATCAGGAGCAGGCCATGGCCGCCGGCCGCGGCCACCTCCAGCGCGCGGCGCGCCTGGGGCTGGCCGCGCACATCTGCGAGATCGGGGCCGGCTTCCTCGTCGTGCCCGGCAGGCGGTGCCTCAGGCGCCGGCAGGGCGCTGCTGCCGCAGAGATGGGCGACGACCGCGGCGAGGTGGTCCGCCACCCTGACATGGGCCCCGGGCACCAGGGCCGCCTCCGGGCCGTTGCCCTCCGGCAGCAGCAGGGCGCGGCCGGCCGCGCGCGCGGCCAGCACCGCGGGCAGCGCCCCGCGCACGGGCCGCAGGGCCCCGTCGAGGGCGAGCTCGCCGAGCAGCTCCACGCCCTCGAGGGCGGCGCGCGGGAGCTGGCCGGAGGCGGCGAGCAGCCCCACGGCGATGGGCAGATCGAAGCGCCCACCCTCCTTGGGGAGATCCGCGGGGGCCAGGTTGACCGTGATGCGGCGCGCCGGGAACTCGAAGCCGCTCTGCAGGAGCGCGGCGCGCACCCGGTCGCGGCTCTCGCGCACCGCCGTCTCCGGCAGGCCCACCAGCGTGAAGGCCGGCAGCCCGCCGGCGAGATGGACCTCGACGGTGACCTCCGGGGCCTCGATGCCCGCGGCGGCACGGGCCAGGACGACGGCATAGCTCAAGGTCGCGCACCTCCCTGTGTCGTGGCCAGGGCGCCATCCCGGCGTCCCCGCGAGGGCTCAGCCGCCGGCGGTGTCCGGCTGCCGGAGCGCGGACTCGAGCGCCGCCACGCGCCGCTCCAGGGCCTCGAGCTTCTCGCGGGTCCGCGCGAGCACCCGGGCCTGGGCGTCGAACTCCTCGCGCGTGACGAGATCGAGGCGCGCCAGCGCGGCGCGCAGGGCCGCGTGCAGGTTGCGCTCCAGGTCCTCGCGCAGCACGTCCACGCCGGGCGGCGCGAGCCGCTGCAGCCGGCGGGCCAGGTCCTCGATGAGGCCGGGATCGAGCATCAAATCCACCTTACCCCAAAGACGCCGCCGGCGGAACGGCCCGCCGCGCGCACCAAGGTGGTGCGCGCTCGGGGTGCATCGGCGGCCGGCGCGCACCGCAACGGGGCGCAAGCGGCCCGCCACTCCTGCAACTTTCTGATGCGGAAAGGGTTTGCTTTGTGGCACGGCTCCTGCACCCGGGTGGGCACGACCCGGCGCCGGAGGTGCCGGTCGCCAACGAGCGAACCAAACGAAAGGGGAGAGCAAGCGATGAACGGCATGCGCATCAGGCAGACGGCCCTGGC
>JALSJE010000035.1 GCA_026989495.1 Gammaproteobacteria bacterium
GCCGCGGGAAGCGGCGCAGCGCCCGCAGGCGCGACAGCCCACCCCCGGCACCGATCCCGAGCCCCGGGGCACCCCGACAGGCCACGGCACGGCGGGCGCCGCGGACACGGGCGCGCGGAGCGCGCAGCCGCGGGAAGCGGCGCAGCGCCCGCAGGCGCGACAGCCCACCCCCGGCACCGATCCCGAGCCCCGGGGCACCCCGACAGGCCACGGCACGGCGGGCGCGGCCAGCATACGGCGTGAAGGGCAGACGGTCGGGATGCACGCGGGCGGCCCGGCTCACCATCGGGTGCCGGGAACCGGGCTCCGTCGTGCCGCGCGGGCGGGCATGTCCTGGGCTCTCAGGCGGCCTGCTCGAGGATGGGCTGCAATTCTAGCAGGGAATCGATGACGGCGTCCGGGGCGGCCTCGCGGATGTCGCGGCCATGGTTGTAGCCGTAGCTCACGCACACCACGGGCATGCCGGCCGCGCGCGCGGCGCGCACGTCGTTCACCGAGTCGCCCACCATGAGGCAGCGGCCCGGCTCGAGGCCGAAGTGGCGCGCCGCGCACAGCAGCGGCTCCGGGTCGGGCTTCTTGCGCGCGCAGTCGTCGCCGCAGACCACGAGCGCAAGGCGCTCGCGCACGCCGAGGTCGCGCAGCAGGGGCTCGGTGAAGCGGCGCGCCTTGTTGGTGACGGCCGCGAGCCGGTAGCCCGCCGCCGCGAGCGCCGCCAGCGCCTCGGCCGCGCCCGGATAGAGACGGCTGCGCCGGCTCGTGTTCTCGGCGTAGAGCTCGAGGAAGATGGGGTAGGCGCGCTCGAAGTCCGCCGGATCGGGCCGGCCGTCCAGGCTGCCGGCCAGCGCCCGCTCGACCAGGCGCTCGACGCCGTTGCCCACCCACTCGCGCACGCGTGCCTCGCCGTGGGGGGCGCGCCCGATGCGCCGCATCGTCTCGTCCACGCACCAGGCGAGGTCCGGCACGCTGTCGACCAGGGTGCCGTCCACGTCGATGATGACGAGCTCGGGGCGGGTGGCGAGCATGGGGCCTCCTCAGCCGCCGACCTTGGCCAGCTCCTCGCGCATGGCGCGGATGACCGAATCGTAGCGGTTCGGGTCCTCGTCACGGGCGGCCCCGAAGATGGCCGAGCCTGCCACGAAGGTGTCCGCGCCCGCCTCGGCGATCTCACGGATGTTGTCGACCTTGACGCCACCGTCGATCTCGAGGCGGATGTCGCGCCCGGAGGCGTCGATGATCTCGCGCGCCCGGCGGAGCTTGTCCAGCACGTAGGGGATGAACTTCTGCCCGCCGAAGCCCGGGTTGACGGACATGAGCAGCACCATGTCCACCTTCTCGATCACCCACTCCAGGTAGTCGAGCGGCGTGGCGGGGTTGAACACGAGGCCGCTCTTGCAGCCCTGGTCGCGGATGAGCTGCAGGGTGCGGTCCACGTGCTCGCTCGCCTCGGGGTGGAAGGTGATGTAGGTGGCGCCCGCCTTGGCGAAGTCCGGGATGATGCGGTCCACCGGCTTCACCATGAGGTGCACGTCGATGGGTGCCTCGATGCCGTACTTCCTGAGGGCCTCGCACACCAGGGGGCCGATGGTGAGGTTCGGGACGTAATGGTTGTCCATCACGTCGAAGTGGACGATGTCGGCGCCCGCGGCCAGCACGTTCGCCACCTCCTCGCCCAGGCGCGCGAAGTCCGCCGAAAGGATGGACGGTGCGATGAGATACTCGCGCATGGTCTTGAAGCCCCTGCTGCCGACTGCCATATTGGAGCCCGCCCGGCATCCCGGCGGGCGCGAGCCGGCAACTTTACCCCAAATGCCCGCCCCGTGCAGCCTCGCGGAGGAGCCCCGTGCGCCAGCAACCCCATGTCGTGGCTGGATTTGCGGTCCTGCTCGCCGCCAGCGTGGCGGCGCCGGCCGCGCCAGCCGGCGGCGCCGCACCGGTGGTGCAGGCGGGCGCCGCGGACACGGGGCCGGAGCGCAGCGGAGGCCAGCCGCGGGAAGCGGCGCAGCGCCCGCAGGCGCGACAGCCCACCCCCGGCACCGATCCCGAGCCCCGGGACACCCCGCCAAGCCACGGCACGGCGGGCGCCGCGGACACGGGGCCGGGGGAAGGCATGCGGGCGGCGACGCGGTCTGCGCGGGACGCGAGGACCATCCCTGGCGCTCGACGGCGGCCATCCCTGGCCGCCGACGCCCGCGCATCCCGCCTCCCCGCCCGCATGGAGGAAGGGGGAGTGGAGCTGGAGGGAGCGGCGCAGCGCCCGCAGGCGGCGTGGACCGTCCCCGGCATCATCCTCGCCGCGCGAGACGCGACGCCGGGCCCCGGCAGGGCGGGCGCCGCAGCGGCCCCCGCCCGCCAGGGCGATGCGGCCAAGGAGCGGCGCTGGGCCGGGCAGATCGTGGACGCCCTCATCGACGGCGAGGCCGTGTGGCTGGAGGCCGGCGGCCGGCGCTTCCTCGCCATCTACACGCCGCCCTCGGGCCGGCCGCGCGGCGGGGTGGTCCTGCTCCACGGCATGGGGGCGCATCCGGACTGGCCGGAGGTGATCCACCCCCTACGCGTGGGGCTGCCCGAGCGCGGTTGGGCCACGCTCTCCGTCCAGCTCCCGGTGCTGCCCAACGGGGCCGCCTCCGAGGATTACGCGCCACTGTTCGAGGCGGCCCTGCCCCGCATCGAGGCCGCCATCGCCTGGCTGCGGGGCAAGGGGCACACGCCCCTGGCGCTCGCCGGCCACAGCCTGGGGGCGGCGATGGGCGCCTATTTCCTGGCCCAGCGCCCCCGGGCGGGCGTGCGCACCTTCATCGCCATCGGGCTGCCCTCGCGCCCCGGCGACCCGCGCACGGACGCGATCGGGAACCTCCGCCGCGCGCCGGTGCCGGTGCTGGACCTCTTCGGCAGCCTGGACCTGCGCGGGGTGCTGCGCGACGCGCGCGCTCGGCTCGCGGCGCTCGCGGCCGCGGGCGCGGCCGGATCGCGCCAGGTGCGCGTCGAGGGGGCGGACCACTTCTTCGACGGCTTCGAGGACGAGCTGCTCGCCCAGGTGGACGGCTGGCTGCGGCGCACCCTTGGGGCTGGCAGCCGCAAGGGGAACTGAGCGATGCGGGACCTGATGGCGCTCCTGGTGGGCCTCCATGTGCTGGCCGCCGTGGTGTGGGTGGGCGGCATGTTCTTCGCCTACATGGCGCTCAGGCCGGTGGCGGCCGCACTGCTGGAGCCGCCCCTGCGGCTGCCGCTGTGGGCGCGGACCTTCGGCCGCTTCTTCCCCTGGGTGTGGTTAGCGGTGGTCCTGCTGCCCGCCACCGGCTGGACCGTGATCCTGGCCTATTTCGGGGGGCTGGAGGCCACGCCGGTGCGGGTGCACCTCATGAACGGCATCGGCACCCTCATGATCCTCATCTACCTGCATGTCTGGTTCGCTCCCTACCGCCGCCTGCGCGCGGCGGTGGCGGCGGAGGATTGGCCCGCCGGAGGCCGGGCGCTGGCGCAGATCCGGCGCCTGGTGGGGCTCAACCTGCTGCTGGGTCTGGCCGTGGTGGCAATCGCGGCCGGCGGACGGATCGCCGGCTGGTGAGGAAGGGTCACCGTCCCTATTCGACCTTCAGGTAGGCGAACCCGCGCGCCTGCAGCTCGGCAAGGCGCACCACGCCGGATGGGACAAGCCGCACGCCGGGATAGAGTCGCTCCTTGGGGAGACCAATGGCTTTGCGGGTTATCTCGCACAGCTCGAGCTTCACTCCCCGCACACGGCTGAGCGAGAGCAGCCTGCCCTTCAGATTCTCACGGCGCTCCCGCAGGGCCTCGTCCTCCTCGAAAGGCGTTCCCTTCAACGGATCGTCCGTCAGGAAGCGGATGCCGTGCGAGACAAAGACGATGCGCACGTCGTATTCGACCAGGTCACTCTCGTAGGTGTTCACCATGTTGTTGATGCTGGTGAGCATGGCGCTGAAACGGCGCGGATCGGCGAAGTCGGCGTGATAGACCACGCGAGCCGTCTCGTCCACCGGCAGGCCGCCAGCTCCGGTAGGGGGTGCGGCAATTCCCAGCGCCAGCGGGCAAAGGGCGAGCATGAGGAACGTGCGGACTCGCATGACGGCAGACCTCCCGGCGGCGCACGCCGCCTGCCCATCCTCCCCATAGAACTGGAAGGCCTGAAAAATCGTGACTTTTCAGACCTTCCCCGCGGCAAGCGAGGCCGCGGGACCACCCATGCACAGGGAAGCGCATGACGATGCGACAAAAAATCCAAATGGACCGCGCATCACCATCGCGCTGATCAATCCGCGCAGCGGATTGATCAGCGTTTTCAACTATTGTAGGCCAACCGCGCCGGCCCTGCCCCTTCAGCGGGCGACGAGGGTGCCGCGGTACATGCGCATGTCGCAGGTGAACTCGTACTCGCCCGGCTCCGGGAGGGTGACCACCACCTCCCTGGGCTCGCCCACCGGGAGCTCCGCGGCCACGCCTGCGGCGTCGATCAGCACCTTTTCGGCGCAGGGGCTCGGATCCCTGCGGATGAAGCGCAGCACCACGGGGCGGCCGGCCGGCACCTCGACCCGCGACGGGCTGTAGACGCCGTCGGCGACCACGATCTCCACCGGCCCCGCGCCGGCGCGCTCGGTGCGCCCGTGCGAGAGCCAGAACCACCACACGATGAAGGCGATGAGGGCGAGCCCCGCCACGTTGACCGCCAGCTCGGCGCCGCTCATGCCTCCGCCCCCTTCGGCCGGAAGAGACGCAGCCGGTTGGCGTTGGTGACCACCGTGACCGAGGACATGGCCATGGCGGCACCGGCCAGGATGGGATTGAGGAGCATGCCGGTGAAGGGATAGAGCACGCCGGCCGCCACCGGGATGCCGAGCGTGTTGTAGACGAAGGCGCCGAAGAGGTTCTGCTTGATGTTGCGAAGCGTCGCGCGGGAGATCTCGATGGCGTCGGCCACGCCGTGGAGCGAGCCGCGCATGAGGGTGACGTCGGCGCTCTCGATGGCCACGTCCGTGCCGGTGCCGATGGCGAAGCCCACGTCCGCCTGGGCGAGCGCGGGGGCGTCATTGATGCCGTCGCCGACCATCGCCACCACCTCGCCGCGGGCCTGCAGCTCGGCCACCTTGGCGGCCTTGTCCTGGGGCAGCACCTCGGCGATGACCTCGTCCACGCCCACCTCGCGCGCCACGGCCTCGGCGGTGGCGCGCTGGTCGCCCGTGAGCATCACCACCCTGAGCCCGCGCGCGTGCATGCGCCGGATGGCGGCGGCGGCGTCGGGCTTGATGCGGTCGGCCACGGCCACGAGGCCCATCGCCCGGCCGTCGGCGGCCAGATACATGGCGGTGCGGGCGCGCGCGGCGAGCTCGGCGGCCCGCGCCTCGAGCGCGGAGACGTCCACCCCCTCGCGTTCCATGAGGCGCCGGTTGCCGAAGAGCACCGTGCGGCCCTCCACGCGGGCCCGCACGCCGTGGCCGGCGATGGCCTCGAAGCCCTCGGGCGGGGGGACCTCGATGCCGCGCCCGGCGGCCGCCTCCAGGATCGCGTGGGCGAGCGGATGCTCGGAGCCGCGCTCGACGCCGGCGGCGAGCCGCAGGAGCTCCTCCTCCGTGCAGCCGGCCGCGGGCACCAGCTCGGTCACGCTGGGCCGGCCCTCGGTGACGGTGCCCGTCTTGTCCAGCACCACGGCGGTGAGCTCGCAGGCGCGCTGCAGGGCCTCGCCGTTGCGGATCAGGATCCCGTGCTCGGCCGCCTTGCCCACGCCCACCATGATGGAGATGGGCGTGGCCAGCCCCAGGGCGCAGGGGCAGGCGATGACCAGCACCGTGACCGAGGTCACCACCGCGTAGCTCAGGCGCTCCTCGCCGCCCAGGTTGAACCAGGCGAGGAAGGTGACCACCGCCACGATCAGCACCACCGGCACGAACACCGAGGCCACCTTGTCCACCAGCCGCCCGATGGGCGGCTTGGTGGCCTGGGCGCGGCGCACCATCTCGATGATCTGGGCGAGCACCGTGTCGCGGCCGATGCGCTTGGCCTGGTAGAGAAAGGTGCCCGAGACGTTGATGGTGCCGCCGATGACCTCGTCGCCCGGCCCCTTCTCCACCGGCATGGGCTCGCCGGTGAGCATGGACTCGTCCACGCTGGAGCGGCCCTCGAGGATCACCCCATCCACGGGGATGCGCTCGCCGGGTCGCACCCGGATGGTCTCGTCCAGGCCCACCTCCTCGATGGGGACGTCCAGCTCGCGGCCCTCGCGGACCACGCGCGCGGTCTTGGGCTGCAGCCCGATCAGCCGGCGGATGGCCTCGGAGGTGCGCCCGCGCGCGCGCATCTCCAGCGCCTGGCCCAGGTTGATGAAGCCGATGATGATGGCGGCGGCGTCGTAGTAGGCCTCGCGCGCGATGGCCGGCACCGCCTCCGGGAAGAGGGCCACGCCCATGGAGTAGAGCCAGGCGTTTCCGGTGCCGAGCGCGATGAGGGTGTCCATGTTGGCGTTGTGCACGCGGAAGGCCTTCCACGCGCCGATGAAGAAGTGGCGGCCGCTGTAGTACATGACCGCGGCGGTGACGAGGCCCGTCGCCAGCCAGAAGAGCCGGCCGCCCACGGTCTCGAATTCCGGGAACCAGTCGAGATAGGCGCCGGCGAGCAGCGGCGCACCCCAGGCCGTGGCCACCACGAACTGGCGCATGAGGCGCCGGTAGTGCGCCCGTTCCTGCTCCTCCTTGCGCTCGTCGTCGTCCAGCCCCGTGAGCTCGGCGGCGTCGTAGCCCGCACCGCGCACGGCCTCGATCAGGGCCTCGGCCGGGGCGCTGCCCGTCACCACCGCCGTGCGCTCGGCCAGGTTGACGCTCGCCTCGCGCACGCCCGGCACGGCGCGCAGGGCCTCCTCGACGCTGGAGACGCAGCCGGCGCAGCTCATGCCGGAGATGGAGAGCCGTACGGTCCGCTCGGCGCTCGTATCCATGACAGAAACTATAAACCTGTGCGCGGCATCCAGGTCCAAGCGCCGGCTCTCCGCACGCATTGACCCGGATCAAGCCGGACGGCCCGGCACGGCCCCAGCATGGGACCATGCCGAGGCTCCCAGCCCCACCCCTGGGCCTGCTCCGCCTGGGGCTGCGTCTCGTCCCCCCGCCCGTGGGGGCGGCGGCGCTCGCCCTGGGCGCGGCGCGCCTGCTCGCCGCCCAGGGCGCCCTGGAGGATCTCGAGCCGCTGGAGGGGCGCGTGATCGCCCTCGAGGTGACGGACGCCGATCGGGCCGCAGCGCTCGCGGTGCGCGGGCGCTGGCTGTGGCCGGCGGACCCGACGCGGGCCGACGTGCGTATCCGGGGGCCCGTGGACGCCTTCCTGGCGCTGGCCCTGCGCGCCGAGGATCCGGACACGCTGTTCTTCCAGCGCCGGCTGGTGGTGGAGGGCGACACGGAGACGGGGCTCTATCTCAAGAACCGCCTCGACGCCCTGGACTGGTCGCCCGCCACCCTCCTGCGGGCGGCCTTCGGCGCACGCCTGGGCGGCCTGCTGGACGAAGCCGGCGCCGCGCGCGCGCTGGCGGCGCTGCTCCCGTCCCTGGCGGGGGGCGCCTGCGGCGCGCCAGGGCCGAGCGCGGCCAGCACGCGCCGCGTGAGCGGCCCCCGCAGCCGCGCCTGGGCACGGAAGACCCCCGCGTAGGCGGCCTCCTCCCGCCCGAGCGCATAGCAGTTGGCCCCGGCGATGTCCACGAGCAGCCCCGCGAGCCCCGAGGCCGCGAAGGCCTCCGCCCGCTTGAGGCGGAACTCGCCGCAGCACAGGCCCACATAGGCCTCCACGCCCTCGGCGCGCAGGCGCCGGAAGGTGGCCTGCAGGTGCTCGAAGCTGCAGATGGTGATGACAGGGATGCCGCACGCGCGCCCGAGGCGGTAGACCGCCCCCACCTCGCACCGGCCGCAATCGGGGCAGCCCTCGCGCACGCGCCACCTGCACCAGAGCGGCTTGGCGCAGTAGGGCACGAGGATGGCGCCGGCGCGCCCGAGGACGGCCAGCGGGTCGCGCGCCCCGGGCCCGGCGAGGTCCAGGGCCGCGGCCTCCTCCGGGCCGAGCCCGAGGCGCAGGCCGGCGAAGGCCTTGGCCGCCGCCCGCTCGAGCAGCCGGGCCAGATCCTCCGTCCCCAGGCCGCTCCCGTCCCACGGCCGGCGCGCGAGCAGGGCGCGGGCGCGCGCGGGCGCGGCCGCCAGCGGCGCGCCCCGCAGGGCCCGGGCGAGGCCGTGCAGCAGGGTGCCCGGCCGCAGCATGGCCTCGCCGCCGATCCAGGCCGCACGCACATGGCCCGACCCGTCCGCCTCCAGCCGGCAGCGCAGCACACCGGCCGGCGCGGCGAGCGTGGCGGAGGCCGCCGCAGGTCGCCGCGGGCCCTCGGGCGCGACAGGCGCGCGGCGGGGGGCGAGCGCGGCGAGCGCCGCGGGCGCGAGCGGCGCGGCCGTCGCGCCCGCGAGGCCGGCCAGCGCCTCGGGCAGGCGTGCACGCAGCCGCGCCAGCGCCGCCGCGAGCGCCAGACCCGCGGCCGGCGCGAGGGCGGCGAAGCGGTCGCGCGCGGTCCGCAGCCCCTCCGGGTTGAGCTTCTCGCGCGGCACGCGCAGGGCGCGGAGCTGCGCTCCGATATCGGGGGCGAGCAGGAACGTGCCCTGCAGCACGAGTACGCCGGCGAGCTCGCCCGCCATCACGCATCCCGCCTTGCGCCCCTCCAGCAGAAGGTCGTTGGGCGCCGCGGGGACGAGGGGCAGGCCGAGGGCCGCACCCGCGGCCGCCGCCAGGGCCTCGGCCGCGCGCGCGAGCCAGACCGTGAGCGGCCGCCCGTCGTCGGGCAGCGCCAGGGTCCAGAGGAGCTGGCCGGGCTCGACGTGAAGCGCCGCCCCGCCCGTGGGTCGCCGCAGCACCGGCAACCCGTGTTCCCGGCACCAGCCGAGGCGCGCGGCCTGGCGGGCGTCCTCGTGGCGCCCGGCGAGCACGGCCGCCGCGCTGCGGTGCACCCGCGCGACGGCCCGGCCGGCGCGGCGCGCGAGCCTCGCCTGGGCCCAGGCGAGGGCGGCGTCCCGGCCGGCGGGCAGCGCTCCCGTCACCAGCGTGAGGACGGGGGCTCGCACGCTCACGGCCCGGAGGGGGCGGCCGGCGCCGCGCGCCACTCGAGCCCGGCGCCGCCGTGCCAGTAGCCGTTGCAGGCGCCGATGCCCGGGCGCAGGGCGGCGAGCGCCTCGGCTGCGTCCGCGGGATCGCGCCGTCCCGACACGGCCTCGGCGAGGATGGCCACCGCCGCCTCGGTGGTGCTCGCGTCCGGCACGACGCGCAGGAGATCCACGCCCATGGCCCGCAGCGTCTCGAGCTCGCCGGCCAGGTTGCAGGGGGCGGCCGACTGGATCTGGACACCGTTGGCCACGAACAGGGGCCGGCCGTCCTGGGTCTCCATCAGCCTTCCTTCCGGATCCTCGCGGCAGCGCAGGCCGCAGGCGTCCTTGGGCACGTTGTCGGCGCGCGCCGTGAAGCAGCGCGCGGAGAAGGCGAGCGCGAGCCGCCCGTAGGCCGTCACCTCCACCTCCAGCCCCTCCGGGCGCCCCTCCAGCACGCGCGCCAGCACCCGCCCCGGGAGCTCCACCGGCGGCACCCAGCGGCGCGCCCCCAGGCCGGCGATCAGCGCGAGGGTGGCGGCATTGTAGACATTGAGATGGGGGCCGGCGACGAAGGGCACGCCCACCTCCGCGAGCGTGTGCACCGCGCCCAGGTCGTTGGCCTCCACGAGGAAGCGCCCGTTGCGGCACAGCCGCTCCATGCGCGCGAGCTCCGATTCGGCCTCGATGAGCGCCTGGGTGGCGAGCACCACGGACTTGCCCGCCGCCTCCAGCCGCGCGCCGATCTCCAGCCAGTCCTCCAGGCCGAGCGCCAGGCGCTTGCCGCACACGGTCTCGCCCAGGCAGACCACGTCCACGGGCCAGCCCGCCGCCTGCTCGTAGAAGGCGCGCACCCGCTCCGCGGGCCAGAAGTAGGGAATGGGAGCCAGGCTCAGGCGCACGGGCTCACATCCACGGCCGGTCGAGGGCGCCCAGGGTGTGGGTGGCACCCTCGGCCACGCGGTCGAGGGCCGCGACCCAGGCGGGGTCGGGGCGGAAGCCTTCAGGGTCGGCGAGGCAGGCGTCCAGGGCCTCGCGCAGCACGCGCGTGACCTGCGCCACGTAGGCGGGGCTGCGCTGGCGCCCCTCCACCTTGAGCGCCGCCACCCCCGCGCGCACCAGCTCCGGCAGGATGTCGAGCACGCTGAGGCTGGTGGGCGCCTCGATGGCGTGGTAGACCTGTCCGCCGACACGGAAGCGCCCTTTGCACAGTACGGGGTAGCCTGCGGCCTCACCCGGGGCGAAACGCTCCACCAGCACACCGTTGAGGCGCACGCTGCGCCCCTCCGGGCCCTCCTCCCACCGCACCGCCCTGGCCGGCGAGCACACGCCGCAGCGGTTGGGCGACTCGCCCGTGACGTAAGAGGAGAGCATGCAGCGCCCCTCGACCATCACGCACAGGCTCCCGAAGGCGAAGACTTCCACCTCCACCGGCAGCCGGGCCACGAGGCGGCGCACCTGGCTCAGCGAGAGCACCCGCGGCAGCACCACGCGACGCACCCCGAGGCGCTCGTGGAAGAAGGCGATGGCGCGCCGGTGCGTGGCCGAACCCTGCACGGAAAGATGCAGGGCGAGCTCCGGGTGGCGTGCGCGCGCATGGGCGAGCAGGCCCGGGTCGGCGGCGATGAGGGCGTCCACACCCGCCTCCGCGGCGGCGTCCACCGCCGCCACCGCCTCCGGCCACTCGTCCGGGCCCGGGTAGGTGTTGAGGGCAAGGAAGACGCGCGCTCCGGCCGCGTGGGCCTCCTCGACGCCGCGCGCCAGCTCGCGCGGGGTCAGGTTGAGGCCCGGGAAGTTGCGCGCGTTGGTGGCGCCGCGCAGGCCCACGTAGACGGCGTCGGCGCCGTGCTCCACCGCCGCGCGCAGCGCCGGCAGGGTGCCGGCGGGGCAGACCAGCTCCGGCGCCCTCATGCGAGCGCCTCCGCCACGGACGCGCCCGCGTGCGCACCCTGCCGCAGGCCGCTCCCCGCGAGCGCCGAGGCGATACCGTTCAGCACGATCCACTTGCGCGCGCACCAGACGGGCGCGAGCAGCATCCGCTCGGGGGCGGTGCCGGTGAGGCGGTGGAAGACCACGTCCCAGGGCGTGCGCGCCACCAGCTCGGTGGCTATTCGCACGTACTCGTCGAGCGCCAGCGGGCGGTAGGCGCCGGCGCGCCACGCGCGCGCGAGCTGCGTGCCGCGCACCACATGCAGGGGATGGAGCTTGAGGCCGTCCACACCCAGCTCCAGCACGCGCTCGAGGGTGACGCGCGCGTGCCAGGCGCCCTCACCCGGCAGCCCGACGATGAGATGGGTGCAGACCGGGATGCCGCGCGCGCGCGCGGCGCGCACCGCCGCGCGGTACTCGGCGAAGCCGTGGCCGCGGTTGACGAGCGCCAGGGTGCGGTCGAAGCTCGACTGCAGCCCCAGCTCCAGCCACACCTCCAGCCCCCGCTCGCGGTAGCCGGCCAGCAGGTCCAGCACCGCGTCCGGCACGCAGTCCGGGCGCGTGCCCACCGAGAGCCCGACCACGTCGGGCTCGGCCAGCGCCTGGTCGTAGAGGGCGCGCAGGCGCGTCACGTCGGCATAGGTGTTGGTGTAGGCCTGGAAGTAGGCGAGGTAGCGGCGCGCGCCGGTGCGGCGCCGGATCACCCGCCGGCCGGCCTCGATCTGCGCGGCGATGGCAGGGGCGCGGCGGGCGTTGGGGCTGAAGGAGGCGTTGTTGCAGAAGGTGCAGCCGCCCACCCCCTTGGTCCCGTCGCGGTTGGGGCAGGTGAAGCCCGCGTGAATGGCGAGCTTGTGCACGCGCTCGCCGAAGCGCGCGCGGGCATAGCGCCCGAAGGTGTGGACGTGGTCGGCGAGCTGCATGGCGCGGACGGCCCCGTGCGCGTCTCGGGGAGATGGGTGAGGTTAGGGAGCCAGGGCGGCGGAGCGTATTGATCTGGATCAATGCGCGCCGGTGCCGGCCGGGCGGCCTTCCAGGCCGGCCAGCGCGCGCAGGCGCTCCGGCGCCAGCAGGAACAGGCGGCCCTTGGACTCGCGGATGATGCGCTCGCGCTTCATGCGCGCCATGTGGCGCGAGACAGTCTCGGGCGTGAGCCCCAGCATCTCGGCGATCTCGGCGCGCGACAGCGGCATGGGGATGCCCTCCCCGGTCTCGGCGGTCGCGAGCAGAGAGAGCAGGAAGGAGGCCACACGCTCGCCGGCGCGCATGAGCCCCAGGTCGCGCACCAGCACGCGTGCGTGCGCGAGCTCCTCGTTGAGGACGCGGATCACCCGCACCGCGAGGTCGGGGCTCGCCTCCAGCACCTCGCGGATCTCGGGCACCCGCACGGTGCAGGTGGTGACCTCGGTCAGGGCCTGGGCGCTGTAGGGGCTCGCCGGGTCCTCCAGCGTCTCCAGCCCCAGGGCCTGGCCCGGCAGCGCGAGCCGCAGGATCTGCTCGCGCCCGTCCGGAAGGGTGACGGTGATCTTGGCCATGCCCTGGGTGATGAAATGCAGTAGCCCGCGCCGCTCGCCCTCGAGGCACAGGTACTCGCCGGGCGCGAAGCGCCGCTTCTGGATCAGCCCCCGGATCTCGCAGATGAGCTGAGGCCCCGCGAGCGCGGCCATGCGCGCGCCGCACAGCATGCAGCGGCGCACCTGGCAGGCGCACTCGATGGGCGCGTTCACCTTGGCGCTCGCTTCCCCGCTCACCAGCCGGCCCTTCCCGCAACCGTAATCCTCTCGTTCAGTATACCTTTTCCCTTCCCGCGCCGGCCGATCCTCCGTGCCGGATCAGCTTGCGGCAGCGCCCCTCCCCCAGACGCCGCGCTCACGGCACCGCCCTCCCCAGGGCCGCCCGGTGGGCCCGCACCGCCCCGAGCATCACGGCCCCCATGACGGCCCAGGCGGCGGCGAGCGCCAGCCCCGCGGGCAGGAGCAGCAGCCTAGGCCACAGGACCGACAGCGCCAGCAGCAGCACCGCCGCCGCCTGGAGCCGGAGCTGCCGCCGCGCACGCGTCTCCGGCAGGAGCTGGCGCAGGTGCGGCACGCGTCCCAGCGCCCCGGGCACCGGCTGGAGCCGCCGGTGCAGGTCGAGCCAGAGCAGGAAGGGCACGATCTTGTAGAGCATCCCCACGATGGCGGAGGCCGCGAAGCCCGCGAGATAGAGCGTGCCGGCGGCATAGGCCCAGCGCGGGTCGGCGCCGGGCATGAAGGCCGGTGCGGCGCAGGCGAGCGCGCCCAGCAGGCTGATCATGGCCAGCCGCCAGGCAGAGAGCGTCGCGTCCGGGAGCCGCCGGCGGCGCTGCGTCTGCAGGCGCAGCGTGAGGACGGCGAAGGCGCCCAGGGCGAGCCCGGCCGGCAGCAGGGCCAGCGCGGCGCCGGGCAGCGCCGCCGGCGCCGCCGCGCTCCAGACGGCGAGCGCGCCCATCACCGCGCGCGGCAGCCAGCGGCGCGCCCAGGCTGGATAGGGCGGCGTCATCTGGAACATGGGCACCACCTGCCAGGCCACGCCCATCACCAGCACCCCCACCCAGCCCGCGAGCACCCAGCCCTGATGCAGATGGCCGGCGAGCGGCAGGCGCGGCGCTGGCCAGCCGGCGCGAGCCAGCGCCGCGGTGGCACCCAGCGCCGCGGCCACCGCGAGCGCGGCCAGGGCCAGCCCCATGGCCCGGACCGTCTCCTGCCCGCGCGCGGCCGTGCGCACGCCCGCGCCCGCCGCAGCGGCGAAGGCCATGAGCGCCGCCAGGGCCAGCAGGGCGCCCACGCCGACCGCCGGCTGCCGCTCCAGGATGAGGCCGGCCGCGAGCACGGCCGCGCCCCCGGTGAGCAGCGCATGGGTCACGGCCGCGACCTGCCGCTGGCGCGGCACGGACCCGCCCCCCACCACGGCCAGGAGCTGGAACAGCGCCCCGCACATGACCATGGTGACGACGCCGAGGGTGAAGAGATGGGTGGCGCCCACCACGGAGCCGGCCAGGCGCGCCACGGGCGCGCCCGGTCCCGCGGCGACGAGCGCAATCCCCGCCGCCACGCCGAAGGCCGGCGCCGTCAGCAGGAAGCGCAGGGGGACACCGAGGGGCGGCGCGCGGTCGAGGGCGAGTCCTGCGAGCCCCGCCAGCATGCCTCACCCCGCTGTGATCCTCAGGTCGCCCACGGGCTCGTCCGTTTCTTCGAAACGCCGAGGCCGAAGAGCGGGCATCGCCCGCCCGGTCCCGATTCGCTGCGAAGGCACCGGCGCGCGGCGCTACCCACGGTTGCCGGCTTCGCCGGCCCGCGTCCGCGCCGCTTCCTCGGCTTCGGTGTCGCCTTCGCGCCAGATGAGGATCTCGAAGGGGGCTTCCGGGCCTTCCCGCACCGCGTAGCGGTAGCCGCTCGCCTCCAGGATCTCGTAGAGCAGCAGAGGCTCGCGGCGATGGAGCATGCGGAGGTACTCGCCAGGCTGGAGCCCCGGCAGCGCCGCCAGCACCCGCTCGAGGGGCTCGGGCGGCTCGAGGTCCTGCACGTCGAGGCGCCGCTCCCGGGCAGCCACGGCCACGCGCCCCATCTTTCAGCCCGTGGCGGCATCGCCGTGGGCCTGGGCGTCCGCAAGTGCCCGCTCCAGCGGGGCCACGGCCTCGGCGCCCAGCACCCGGTCGCTCATGGGATAGAGGACATGCTCCTCCTTGGCGTTGTGCTGCTGCATCAGGACCAGGAGGGTCTCCGAGGCGCCCAGGTAGGATTCCGCATCCCGGGCCGCCACCGCGCGCGCGAGCTCATCGAGCAGGGCGCGCATGTGGCGGTGCTCCTCGCGCATGACGCCGGTGGGTCCCGCTGCCATGGGCTCGCGTGCCTCCAGTGCCGGGAACAGGACGGACTCCTCGGCCGAGAGGTGCCGCTCCAGCGCCGCACGGAAGGCCGCGAGCTCGCCCGCGGCCCGCGCCCAGTCGCCACGCCCGACCGCGGTCTCCGCCTCGGCGAAGTGCTCGTCGCAGCGCCTGTGGTCGACGCTCAGGAGATCGGTGATCGTGCTCATGGCAAGCCTCGCCCCCTTTGCGTGGGGGCCCGCCAGCAGATGCGCAGGGCCATCAGCTTGCGGGCGGCGCGGGGAGCGCTCCTTAACCTGGGTCAATTCCCGCGGGCGCACGGCCACAGCACCGGCCACACCCGCACCGCGAAGGCGGCGAGCGCCAGCCACGAAAGCGCCGCCCCGGCCAGCGCCACGGCACGTGCCCCGGCCGCGAGGCCCCCGGCGAGCAGCCACAGCCCGAGGTGCGCGGACACGATCTGCCCCCAGGCCAGGGCGCCCGCCCGGATGGGCCGGCCCGCGAAGCGCGGCAGCATGTGCTCGCCGAGCCCGTAGATGGT
Organism: Gammaproteobacteria bacterium; assembly: GCA_026989495.1. Taxonomy (GTDB): domain Bacteria; phylum Pseudomonadota; class Gammaproteobacteria; order S144-34; family S144-34; genus S144-34. The sequence goes on from JALSJE010000035.1 coordinate 15,422, forward strand.
GAAGGCCACGAAGCCGAGCAGCATCAGGTGCCCGTGCAGACGCGGCACGTCGCCGGGCAGCCAGGCCGGGGCGGCCGGCCAGGCGATGCCCACGAGCCCGGCCAGCAGGCCGTAGGCGAGCGCCAGGGTCACGAACCGGCGGTTGCGCGGATGCATGCGTTCCCTCACCGTTCCGGCGAGCCGGTTGTGTCCGGCCCGCCCGGTTCCGTAATATTCGGGGACGGCGCGCCGGACTGAAAATGACCCGTCTCAAGTTTCCGGCCGCCGTCTCCCTTGGTGGACGTGCAAACCATCAGCGACGAGGAGCTGCGCCGGCTCCCGGTGCTCACCGCCCTGAGCGAGGAGCAGCTCGGGCGCGTCCGCCGCGGCGCCCGCCTCGTGCAGCTCGTCGAGGGCGAGCATCTGTTCGAGCACGGCCAGAAGGCGGAGCGCTTCTTCATGCTGCGCGACGGCCGCATCAAGCTCTACCGCCTCTCGCCCGAGGGCGACGAGAAGGTCATCGAGATCATACGCCCCGGCCAGTCCTTCGCCGAGGCGGTCATGTTCATGGAGGGCAAGCGCTACCCCGTCTCGGCGCAGGCCCTGGTGCGCTCCGAGCTCGTGGCCTTCGACAACGCCACCTTCCTGCAGATCCTGCGCGAGTCGGTGGAGACCTGCTTCCGCGTGATGGCGGCCATGAGCATGCGCCTGCGCGCGCGGGTGAACGAGATCGAGGCGCTCGCCCTGCAGAACGCCACCCTGCGGCTGGTGAACTACCTCCTGGGCGAGGTGCCGGAGAACGCGGGCGATACGGCCGAGATTCGGCTCCCTGCGCCCAAGAACGTGATCGCCTCGCGCCTGTCCGTGCAGCCCGAGACCCTGTCCCGCATCCTGCACCAGCTCTCGGACAAGGGGCTCATCACCGTGCAGGGGCGCACCATCACCCTCCACGACATCCCCGCCCTGCGCCGCTACGGCGGTCTCGCGTGAGGGGGCGCACCCGGCCGCTTCAGTGGCTGGTGCCCTCCTCGTAGTGCGTCTTGTTCCAGACGTTGTACTTGCCCGAGGGCTTGCGCATGGGGATGCGCCTGATCTCCTCCAGGGTGCGGGCGTCGTAGATCACGAGCGCGCCGTCCATGTCCCAGATGCTGACGAGCGCGTAGCGGCCGTCGCGGGTGAACTCCACGTGCGCCGAGGTCTTGCCCGGGGCGGGGCGCAAGGTACGCACGATCTTCAAGGTGCGCTTGTCGATGACGTGCATGGCGTCGCGGTGGGGGCCGAAGAAGACGTCCGCCCACACGTAGGGGCTGCGGGCGTGGCTGCGCAGGAAGAAGCCGGGCCCGAGGGTGGGGATCTCGGCGATGACCTGCCAGCGGTCCATGTCGATGACGCTGATGGCGCCGCGGCGCAGGTTGGGCGTGGCGAGCACGCGTCGCCCCTCCCGCACCCAGGAGATGCCCGACCCCAGGTGCGGCAGCCCCTCGATGGGCAGACGCGCCACCTCGGCCCCGGTCACGAGGCTGATCACGCGCGCGCCGCCTTCCCGCGCGGCGCCGATGACGAAGCGGTAGTCCGGGTCGAAGAAGAAGTCGTCCAGCACCCCGTCGAGCGGGATGCGGCGCACCGGGAAGGGCCCCTCGGTCACGGGGGATGCCTCGCCCGAGTCCGGGCGCCAGTCGTGCATGGGACCGCGGAAGACCGGGGGCGCGTCCGCGACGTAGGGGATCTCCCACATCTCCGGCACGTCCTTGAGGGCGGCGACGAAGCTCCCGCGCGGCGGGGCGGTGTACACGGCGCTCACGCGCGAGGCGCGCCCGGGGGCTTCGCGCGCCGGGATGACCCGCAGCGGCCGCAGGTCCGCAGCCGAAAGGATGACGAGGGTATGGGGCAGGTAGTTGCCCACGGCCACGTAGCGGCCGTCGTGGGAGACGGCGAGGTTGCGCGTGTTGATGCCGGCGCGCACCTCGGCCACGTAGCGCAACCCCCACAGGTCGTACTTGCTGATCCAGCCGTCGCGCGAGGCGAAGTAGACGAAGCGCCCGTCGGGCGAGAACTTGGGTCCGCCGTGGAGGGCGCGGTGCGTGGGGAAGCGCGTGATGGGCTCGAAGCGGTCGCCGTCGAGGACGGTGACGTGGTGGTCGCCGAGCTCGACCACCACGAACAGATTCATGGGGTCGGCGCCGTGGACCGGCCGGGTCGGGAGCTCCCCGGGCCGCGCGAGCAGCCGGTGGCTCGCGCGGATGGCCTCCAAGCCCCAGCGCGGGGGCCGGTCCGGCGGGGTGAACACGTAGGCGGCCAGCGCCGCGATCTCGGCCTCGGAGAGCCGCCCGCCGAAGGCCGGCATCTGGGTGAGCGGGCGGCCATCACGGATGACGCGCGCGGCCCGCTCCGGGGTCAGGCGGCCCAGCGTGCCGGGCACCAGGGCCGGGCCCATGCCGCCAAGGCGGTCGGCTCCGTGGCAGCGGGCGCAGTGCGCGGCATAGAGGGCGCGGGCGTCGGGCCGGGCGGCCGCCACGGGCCCGCCTGCGGCGAGCGCGGCCACGGCGAGCAGAGCCTCAGCCCAGAGCCTGCGCCGCACCGGCCTCCCCCATGCCTCGAGGCTCGCCCGCCGTGCCGGGGCCGGACGCTGTGCCGTCGGGCCCGGGCGCGGCGCCGGAGTCCCGCGTCCCCGCCTGCGGGCGCGCGCCGTTGGGCCGCTTCTCGCGGCTCCGCCGTCCCGTGCCCACGCCGCCGCCCGCCAGGCCGATCTCCGCGTCCGTGAGGTAGCAGCCGGGATCCTCGGTCCAGGGATCGCCCGTGAGCTGCTGGGCGCGCACCCGCGTATTGCCGTTGCACCAGACGAGGAAGCGGCAGCCGGCGCAGCGGCCCTTGACCGGGCGCGGGCGCCGGCGCAGGCCCGCGAGCAGCGGGTCCGAGCCGTCCTCCCAGATGGCCGAGAAGGGGCGCTCGCGCACGTTGCCCAGGCTGTGGTGCCACCAGAAGGAGTCGGGGTGGACGTTGCCCAGGTTGTCGATGTTGGCGATGCCGACCCCGGTCTGGTTGCCGCCCCAGGCGGCGAGCCCCGGCTCCAGGCGCGCGGCGGCCTCGGGTCCTAGCTGCTGGCGGGCCCACAGCCACAGGAAGGCCCCGTCGGCGTCGTTGTTGCCCGTCACGTAGTCGCGCGGCGTGCCCGCCGCCGCGTCCTGCCAGGCGCGCTCGAACAGCATCCGCATGGCCGCGCGCGTGGTGCGGCGCAGGGCGTCGCGGCGGCGGTTGCGGTTGCCGCGGCCGGCGTAGTTGAGGTGCGAGAGGTAGAACTTCTGCACCCCCTCGCGCGCCATCAGATCCAGCAGCCCCGGGAGGTCGCCCGCGTTCTCCTCGGTGAGGGTGAAGCGGATGCCCACCTTCAGGCCGGCGTCGAGACAGTGGCGGATGCCGCGCAGGGCGTCCTCGAAGGCCCCCTTGCGGCGGCGGAAGGCGTCGTGCGTGGATCCGAGGCCGTCGAGGCTGATGCCCACGTAGTCGTAGCCCACGTCGGCGAGCTCGCGCGCGAGACCCGCGTCGATGAGGGTGCCGTTGGTGGAGAGCGCCGTGAGGAAGCCCATCGCCTTGGCCCGGCGCGACAGATGCAGGATGTCCGGGCGCATGAGGGGCTCGCCGCCGGAAAGGATCAGCACCCGCACGCCATAGGCATGCAGGTCGTCCATCACGGCCTCGGCCTCCGCGGTGGTGAGCTCGCCGGCGAAGTCCCGGTCCGCCGAGGTGGTGTAGCAGTGGCGGCAGGTGAGGTTGCAGCGGCGGATGAGGTTCCAGATCACCACCGGCCGCACGGGGCCGCGCGCGGGCGCCGCCGGGGCCGCCTCTCCCTGTCCCAGCAGGGCCTTCATGTGCTGGCTGATCCGGAACATGCGCCCTCCCCGTCTCGAGCCCGTCCTCAGCCTGCCCCAGCCACGCGGCCGCTTCCCTGATCCCGGTCAAGATTTCGGGCCTGACCCGGGGTGTCGGCAAGGGGGATGCCCGCCCCGGCCCACACCCGGGCCATGCTCAGGGGCGCAGACGCAGGCCGGTCTTCTTGAGGAGGCGGCGGCTGTAGAGGACGGCATGCCCCCGGTCGGCCTCGCCCAGCAGGGCGGCGATCTCGGCCACCTTGGCCTCGACCTCCTCGCGGGTGCGCCCGTGCACCATGGCGAAGAGGTTGTACGGCCACTCCGGCAGGTGGCGCGGGCGCTGATAGCAGTGGCTGACGAAGGGCAGCGCCGCCACCGCGCGCCCGAGCTCGGCCACGCGCTCGTCCGGCACGTCCCAGACGGTCATGCCGTTGGCGCGGAAGCCGAGAGCGTAGTGGTTGGGCACCAGCGCCACCCGGCGGACGGCCCCGCGCCGCTGCATGCGCCGCACCCGCCGCAGAACCTCGGCCACCGGCACGCCCACCTGGCGCGCCACCTCGGCCCACGGCTCCGGCACCAGGGGCAGCCCCGCCTGGGTCGCCACCACGATGCGGCGGTCGATCTCGTCCAGCGCGGCGGCCGGCGGGGCCGGAACCCTCGGATCGTTCACCTCACACCTCCAGCCGCAGCCCGAGGCAGAACTCCTGCAGCTTGGGGAAGTCGTAGACGCGAAGCCCCGTCTCGCGCTCGATGGCGGCGAGCACCCGGCCCACCGCCTCGGGGCGCTCCACCGCCACCACGAACCACAGGTTGAACGTGTGCTCGCGCTCGTAGTTGTGGGCCACCTCGGGAAAGGCGCTCACGCGCGCGGCCACGTCCTCCAGGCGCTCGGGCGGCACCTGCATGGCCGCCAGCGTCACGTCGCCGCCCAGGGCCTCGGCCCGGTACATGGGCCCGACCCTGTCCACCAAGCCCGCCTCGCGGAGCCGGCTCAGGCGCTCGAGGAGCGTCCCCTCGTCGATGCCCAGCGCCTCGGCCGCCGCGGCGAAGGGGCGCTCCACCACGGGCAGCCCCTCCTGGAGCCTGTTGATGATGCGCCGGTCGAGCGCGTCCAGCGCGGGCTCAGGCACGACCGCCATGGGCCTCCTCCCCTGCCGGGCCGACCGCGGACGGCCGCAAGGCATAGAGGGCGCCACGCTGCTTGAAGCGCCGGCGGCTGAAGAGCACCTCGTGGCGCGTGCCCGGGGGCAGGAGGCGGGCGAGCTCGGCCACCCGTGCCCGCACCGTCGCGCGCTCGCGCCCGTGCACCATGCAGTAGAGGTTGTAGGGCCAGACGCCATCCACGCGCGGGCGGCGATAGCACAGGGTCACGGCCGGGTGCCGGGCGAGGCGCTCGCCGGCGAGGTCCACCGCCCCGTCCGGGACGTCCCAGACCACCATGGCGTTGGCCCGCCAGCCCAGCTCGTGGTGGCGCACCACGATGCCGAAGCGGCTCAGCACACCGTCGGCGAGCCAGCGCTCCAGGGTGGCGATCACCTCGGCCTCGGCGCGTCCCAGGGCCGCGGCCACGTGCGCATAGGGCCGCGCGAGCAGCGGGATGCCGCGCTGCACCGCGGCCACCAGGGCAGGATCCGGGCGCGCCGCCGGCCGCGGCGCGGTGATCTCGGGCGCGTGCGCGCCCGGACCGCGCGCGCCCCGCCACAGGGGGAAGGCGAGGTCGATATGGTAGTCGCGCTCCATGGGCAGCCGCAGCACGCGCACGCCGCAGCGCGTCTCGATGCGGCTCACCACCGCCTCGATGCGCTCGCGGTCCGGCCCGGTCACGACGAACCACAGGTTGAGGCGGTGCTCGCGCTCGTAGTTGTGGTTGACCTCCGGGAAGGCGCTGACGCAGGCGGCCACCTGCTCCAGCCGCGCTGGCGGCACGGCGGCGGCGGCGAGCATGCTGGCCCCCGCCGTGCCGGGGCGGAACACGGGCCCCACACGCGTCACCACGCCCGCGCGCTGCAGTCGCGCCAGGGTGGCGATCACAAGGTGCTCGTGCACACCCAGCGCCTCGGCGATCCGCGCGTAGGGGCGGGGCACGAGCGGAAAGCCGCGCTGCCAGCCCTCGATGAGGGCGCGCCCGAGCGGATCCAGCCGCACGGACGGGGGCGCTCCCTCCGGCAGCGCCACGCTCACAGCCCGATCCTCCCCGCCCGCGCGGTGAAGAAGATGCCGCTCGGCCGGCGCGCGGGAAGCCGTGCGAGCGGCCGCAGGCTCTCGGTGTCGTAGACCATCACGCGGTCCTCGTCGCGCACGGAGATCCACACGGCCTCCCCCCGCGGGGTGAACTCCATGTGGAGCACGCCGCGCCCGGGCTTGAGGGTACGCACCACCTGCAGGGTCTCGGTGTCGATCACCTGCACGGTGTCGTTGCGGGGGAAAGCGAAGTTGACCCATACCTGGCGCCCGTCGGGGCGCGCTTCCACGAACACGGGCTGGCCGTGGACGGGGATGCGGCCCGCCTCCCGCCAGGTGCCGAGATCCACCACCAGCACCTCGTGGCGGCCCACCGCAGGCAGGAAGGCGCGCCCGCCCGCCACCGCCCAACCCTCCAGGTGCGGCATCTTGTAGACCGGCAGCCGTCGCTGCCCACGGCCGTAGCCCGCCAGCACCCGCCGTGCGCCGCGCTCCGGATGCCACAGGTCCACGAGCGCGACACCATCCTCGCCGAAGAGGCCGGCGAGGTACCAGCGCCCGTCTGGGGTGATGAGGGCATCGTATGGCTGGCGGCCCACGCCGCGGATGCGCGCAATCCGCGGGTGCGCGGGATCGGCACGCAGGTCGGCGATCCAGATCTCGCCCGCGTCGAAGAGCGAGAAGACGAAGCGCCGGCCCGGCGCGTCCACCAGGCCCACCACGCGCGAGCGGCGCCCGTCGGCGCCCACGGCCGGGATGTCCGTCACCGGCGCCAGCGTGCGCGCGTCGAAGATGCGCACGCCGCCCGGCTCGTAGTTGGAGACCGCCACCAGCTCGCCGCGCTGGCCGATGGCGCCGCCGATGCTGTTGCCGGCCTGCACACGGCGCGCGGCGATGCGCCCGGTGAGGAGATCCACCTTGGTGAGCCCGCCGTCGCGCCCGAAGACGTAGGCGTAGCGGCCGTCGCGCGAGAAGACGGCCGAGGCATGCGAGAGGTCGCCAAGCCCCTCCACCCGGCGCAGCACCCTGCGGGCGGTGGTGTCCACCACCAGCACGGAGCCGCTGGCGCGCTCGATCACGAGCCCCAGGTCGCCCGTGCCACGCAGGGCGGGCTGCGCAGCGCAGCCCGCGACCAGCGCCAACAGCAGCGCGCCCAGCGGCGCGAGGCGGCTAGCGCTCCAGGAAGTCGCCACGGCGCAGCGCCTCCACGATCCAGCGTGCCTCGGCCTCGGTCAGGAAGGGCCGCCACGGCGGCATGGGCGTGCCAGGGCGCCCGTCCAGCACGGTGGCCGCTAGCAGCTCCGGCGGCCTGCCCCTCAGGGCCTCGGGCGTGAGCGCGGGGCCGAGCCCGCCCTTCAGGCGCAGGCCATGGCAGGAGCCGCAGTCCTGCAGCACCAGATCCCGCAGCGCCGCCGCGCGCTCGGGCGCCGGCGGCCCGGCGGCGGGCGTCTGCACGGACGCGAGCAGCCCCGCCCCCAGCGCGAGCCCTGCCGCGGCCCGGCGCAAAGAAAAGCGGCGGGGCACGGAGGCCCCGCCGAAGGTGGAGGAGGAGTGTGCACGCGCCCTACCCTGGGCTCGAAGCGGACGGCACGCCGGCCCCTTCCTCCATGAACCTGTCAGACCGTTGTGGAACGGGATGGGCATCGCCCTGGCCACCGGTCGCCGAGGCTCTCCTGTGGCGCCATCGCCTCACCACGAACATGAAGCCGCCTCCCTGTTCCCCACCCGGCTCTCCTGGGCATAGCCTTCTGCCGGCCGCCTTCCTGCCTCCTTGATAGCAGCCTGCGGCATGCCCCGCATTGACCTCCATCAAGCATGATGCGCCAGCGCTCAGAAGGCGGCGGCCAGGATTTCCGCATCGGCGTCACCGCCGAGGGCGATCCGATACCCAAGGGATACGTGATGGAACCTGGCCGCGGCGTGATCGTCATGTATGGCGAGGCTGAAGTTGTATACCTTGCCCGGCTCGAGCGTCAGGTCCCCAACGCCCTCCCCTCGCAACGGTCTGCGGATCACCAGCGTCCAGGTCCCCCCTGCCAGAGCCCACCAGGCATCGAACCCTCGCCCGCCTTCCATATGGCGCCGCTCCAGTATGTAGCCGTCCTCCAGCCTGGCGGTATCCAGCCGGACCCGCAGCAGATCGATGAACCGTCCCTCCTGCAGGAGGGTCTCGATCTCGGCCGGGGGGCGCGTCTTGTCCCAGCCACCGCGGGGCTTGCCCCGGCCGCGCAGCTCCAGCTCGGTGCGTGATTCCGGCAGATATTTGGTGACCTCGACCCCGTCAGGTGCGTCCGGCATGGAGCGAAGATCACTATGGCAGGCGACCCAGCAGCCGGCCTGGCCGGCATAGGCGACGTCGTCACCGGACAGGGCCAGCGCAACCTTGACGCGGTCCTCGGTATCCATCCTGCCCCCTTCCACGAAGGGCACGGGAACATGCTTCGAGTCGGGCCAGCGCAGCCTGACGTATAGATAATCCCGGTCGTAGGCGGCCTGCACTTCCACGGGTATGGCCGCTCGCTTCCCGGGAATCGGTGTGGGCTCAACCTTCTCGCCCGACACCATCTTGGACCCCATGTCGGCCGTCTCCTCGTCGTGGCAATCGAAGCAGCGATCACCCGCCTTGCGGAAGGCGCGAGCGCCGCCGTGATCCGATCCCGTCTGCGTCCATTCCCAGGAGGCCTGCCCCGGATAGAAGAGAACGATCCGCCGCACCGCTGCGCGCTCCCAGGGAACGGCGCGCGACCACTGCGGCTCATCGGCGGCATCGCTCACCCCGGGCGACGAAGGCCCAGGCGTGCCCGCTGCTGCGAGCGCCGCGCCTGCACCCCCGCCGCCACCGGCATCGGCCCCGGCATCGGCCCGCTTCGACTTTCCGTTTTCTTCGATGTAGCGCACCCAACGCTTGGGCAGGGGGCGCACATGCTCGGGACGAGGAGCCTCCAGGCGCTCGAGCTCCTCGTCGCTCAGGCGGTCGTGCACCTTCTTGTGGGCTATGCCCTTGTGGCAGTCGATGCAGGTATGCCCCTTCTGCATGGCGAAGATGTGCTGG